>NZ_CP044972.1:1850769-2159230 GCF_010104355.1 Hydrogenophaga sp. PBL-H3 | reverse complement strand
AGGGATTGGTCGAGGTCTTGAACTCAATCCGCAAAGGCGTTCCCACAAGATCGAACGCCTTGCGAAAGCGTCCTTCCAGAAAACGTTTGTACGAGTCGGGCACGTGCTCCAGCGAATTGCCATGGATCACGATCACCGGCGGGTTCATGCCACCTTGGTGCGCATAGCGCATCTTGGGGCGAAACATTCCACCACGGGTTGGTGCCTGAAACTGCACTGCTTCGGCCAGCAAACGGGTGAGGACGGGGGTGGACATCTTGCGCATGGCCGAAGCCTGGGCCTGAATGATCGATTTCCAGACCGGCGCCAGCCCCTGGCGTTTCTGTGCCGAGATCATGTGCATCGAGGCGAACTTCAGGAAGGCCAGTCGAGTCTCGATTTGCCGCTCGATTTGCTCGCGCTGGTACGCATCCACCGCATCCCACTTGTTGATGGCCAACACCACGGCGCGTCCACTCTCCAGAATGTAGCCCGCAATGTGGGCATCCTGATCGGTCACACCTTGTGTGGCATCAAGCAGCAACAACACCACGTGGGCGTTTTCGATGGCCTGCAACGTTTTCACCACCGAAAACTTCTCGATGGCTTCAAATACGCGTCCCTTGCGGCGAATGCCGGCCGTGTCGATCAGTTCGAATTTTTGGCCATTGCGCTCAAACGGCACGGAGATGGCGTCGCGTGTGGTGCCGGGCAGATCAAATGCGACCAGACGCTCTTCACCCAGCCAGGCGTTGATCAAGGTCGATTTGCCGACATTGGGTCGGCCCGCAACCGCCAGCCGAATCACGCCGGCCGGCGCTGGCTCGTCTTCCTCGTCTTCCGGAGGCAGGCCGGGAATGCGCTCCAGCGCCAATTCGACCATGGAGCGCACGCCCTGACCGTGTGCACCCGAGACTGGCAGCACTTCCCCCAGACCAAGTTCAAAGAACTCGACGAGCTGCAGGCCTTGGGTCATGCCTTCGGCCTTGTTGGCCACCAGCACACAGGGCTTGCCGAGGCGGCGCAAATAGCTGGCAATCTCGTGGTCTTGTGCGCTGATGCCGGCACGGGCGTCAACCACGAACAGCACCACGTCGGACTCAGCCACGGCTTGGCGGGTCTGCTTGGCCATCTCCTTGTAGATGCCTTCGGTGGCATCGGGTTCAAAGCCGCCGGTGTCAATGACGATGTACTCACGGGCGCCGAGTCGGCCGTTGCCGTAATGGCGATCGCGGGTGAGGCCGGCGAAGTCGGCCACGATGGCATCGCGAGAACTCGTCAAGCGGTTGAACAGAGTGGACTTGCCCACATTGGGGCGGCCCACCAGGGCGATGACGGGTTTCAAGGAAGGCTGCTTTCGTTCAGGAGGCGGTTCGGCTCAACCGTCATTGGGGGCGCCAGGCATAAACGCCACCGTTGCGCGTCTGCACCACGAGCGCGTCACCCGAGAGCACAGGCGCGGCAAGGATCGGAGAGCCGTCGGTGCTCAGGCGGGTCATTTCACTGCCGTCTTCGCGCGAGATCAGATGCACCAGGCCAGTGTTGTCGCCCACGGCGATCACGCGACCCAGCGCCAGTGGAGCACTCAAGCCGCGGTATTTGAGGCGCTGGATGTCCCATGCAGGCTCACCGGAGCTGCGCTGCCAAGCCTGGAATCGGCCTTCGCTGTCGGCGCCAAATAAGAGGCGGTCGTCGCCATGAACACCGGTGGTGCCCTGCGCTGCGCGTGACCACACCACGGTGCCACGGCTGGCATCGACACAGCCCACGGCCGCTGAGTAGGCGCGCGCGCAAACGCTGTCGCCGATCCTGCTCACCGGCCCGACGATGTCCACCAGCCGCTCCACCTCGTTGGTGCCTCGCGACGTGGCCACCGGCGCTTCCCAACGCACGGAACCGTTCGCAGGATTGAAACCCACGAGCCGACCTGAAAGGCCTGCAACGAGCGTGTCGCCCACAGCCAGCAGTGCGCCGCTCTGGCTCAGCACCAGGGGTTCGCTGGTGCGGGACTGGGCCCACAGGCGTGCGCCGTTCTGGGCATCAAACGCGGTGACGGTGCGGTCGGCCGTGAGCACGAACACGCGTGCACCGGTCACCAGCGGCGCCGTGAATGCACGCGCGGGCAGGCGCACACGCCAAACCTCACGACCGTTGGCGAGCGCCACCAGCTGGTTGGACTGGGTGACCACTGCGGCCGTCTGACCATCCGAGCCGACGCCGGCAGCAATCGGCGCACCCACGTTCAGGCGCCAGATGTCCTGGCCGGTGGTGCCGTCCAGCGCAGCCACCGTGCCGGAGGTGCTCGCCACAAACACGCGGCCCGACGCCACGATCGGCGTGGTCGACTCTGTGCCGGCGCCCACTTGGGCTGTCCACGCCGCGCGGGTGCCCATCAACGCAGCCACGGGCGGCAGCTCGGTGGGCTGAGGCTTCTTGGTGCCGGAGGAGCAGGCCGTCAGGGCCGCGACGACCAGCGCGCCCATGCAAACGCTGGGCAGGCTGCGCTGCCATGAAATCAGAAATGGGTTCAACGGACCACCTCGGTTGTTGGAGTCAAGCTGGCCACATCCACGCCCAGCGAAGCAAGCTTTACTTCCACCAGGCGGCGGTATTCGGTGCGGCTGCTCAGGCCGCGCCATGCGGTCTGGTACTGCACCTTGGCTTCGTCGGCCTTGCCCTGCGCCATCAACACGTCACCACGGCGATCGGCCACGAGTGGTTCGAACGACTTGGGAACGGGTGCTTCCAGCATCCTGAGGGCCTGGTCATAGGCTTGGGCTTCGATGTCCAGCGCGGCGAGCCGCAAGCGGGCCACCGCCTTGTAGGAGTCGTCGGACGATTTTTCAGCGGCCCAGGCCAATGCTGCGCGCGCCTCGGGCAATTTGCCCGCATCGAACAGCGTCTTGCCGGCTTGCAGCGCCGCCTGGCTGGCAAACGTGGTGCTGGCGAACTGGGCCTGCATGTCGGCCAAAGCACGTTGCATGCGATCAGCATCCTTGGCGACGGCAGCACGGTCCACTTCGTCATACAGGGCGGCGGCCTTGGCGGCCTGGGTGCGCTGCCAATAGTTCCAGCCGTTCCAGGCAGCAAAAGCTCCGAAGACCACGATCAACACCCAGCTGATGAGGTTGCCGTATTGGTTCCAGAAGTGTTTGATCTGGTCGAGCTGTTCCTGCTCTTCAAGGTCGAGGTGTTTGGCCATGTTGCAAATTCAGTTCGGATTCGCGCGCTGAAGGCGCAACGTTCGATTGTAGGCGGGCGGCTCGGGCATCACTGCCTCGGCCGCGAGGAGGAAATAAGAGGGGATTCAGGCGCCGCGCAGACTGGCCGCCCAATCGGACACGGCGTTGAGTGACAGCAGCCTTTGCGCGAGTTCCGGGTGTGTTGAATCGCCGTCGGGCCGAGGCCCGCGCAGCGGTTTCAAGGCCACGCTGCCTTGCTGCAACTCTTGTTCGCCAAAGATCAGCGCGAAGCGCGCGCCGCTGGCATCGGCCTTCTTGAATTGCGACTTCATGCTCCCCATGCCGTCGGCGCCACCGGCATGCATCTGCACGTTCACTCCCTGGCGGCGCAGCGCGCGCAACACCGGCATGACCTGCGGCACATGGGCCGCATCGGGCACCACCGCATAGGCATCGGGTACAGGCTGCTCGGGCAGCCTGCCCTGCTCTTTCAGCAACTCCAGGATTCGCTCCATGCCCAGGGCCCAGCCCACGGCGGGCGCAGCCTTGCCACCGATCTGCTCGAACAGGCCGTCGTAGCGGCCACCGGCGCACACGGTGCCTTGTGATCCGAGCTGTGTGGTGACGAACTCGAACACCGAAAGGTTGTAGTAGTCCATGCCACGCACCAGGCGCGGGTTGATGCGGTAGGCAATGCCGTGCGCATCGAGCAGGCCGCGCAGGCGGTTGAAGTGGTCGAGCGACTCGGCACCCAAATGGTCCATCAAGCGTGGCGCGGCATTCACGAGCGCCTGCATCGCGGGGTTCTTGGTGTCCAGGATGCGCAATGGGTTGCTGTGCAGGCGGCGTTTTGCCTCTTCGTCCAATTGGTCAGCGTGGGCCTCCAGGTAAGCGATGAGGGCTTGGCGGTGCGCCAGTCGCTCGGGTGGCTGTCCCAGGCTGTTGATTTCGAGCTCGATGCCGGTCAGGCCCAGCTCGGCCCAGAGATCGCAGGCCAGCACGATGAGCTCTGCGTCCACGTCCGGCCCCGCAAAGCCAAGGGCCTCGGCGCCGAACTGATGAAACTGCCGGTAGCGCCCACGCTGCGGCCGCTCGTGGCGGAACATCGGGCCCATGTAGTACAGGCGCTTGCCACCGTCGTACAGCAGTGAGTGCTCCAGCGCGGCGCGCACCACGCCGGCGGTGTTCTCCGGGCGCAGGGTGAGCTGCTCACCGTTGAGCCGGTCCTCGAAGGAATACATCTCCTTCTCGACGATGTCGGTAACCTCGCCCAGGCCACGCACGAAGAGCGCTGTGGGCTCCACGATGGGCGTGCGCAGGTTGCGGTAACCGTAGCGGCGCATCAGGCGGCGCAAGGTGTCTTCAAGCCACTCCCAGTGCGCTGACGCGGGAGGGGCGATGTCGTTCATGCCTTTGACGGCGTTGAGTTTTTCTGCCATGTGCTGGAAGCCTGTGCGGTCAGCGGAAGCCGGGTGTGGACCCAGCCTCAAGCGGTAACGCCGAACTTCTTCTCGATGTAGTTGTCCACGATGACCTGAAACTCGCGCACGATGTCGTCGCCGCGCAAGGTCAGTGCTTTTTGTCCGTCGATGAACACCGGCGCAGCCGGCGCCTCGCCGGTGCCGGGCAGGCTGATGCCGATGTCGGCGTGCTTGCTCTCGCCGGGCCCGTTGACGATGCAGCCCATGACGGCCACCTTGAGGTTTTCCACGCCGGGGTATCGGACGCGCCAGACCGGCATGGAGCTGCGCAGGTAGTCGTCGATCTGCTTGGCCAATTCCTGAAAGGTGGTGCTGGTGGTGCGGCCGCAGCCGGGACACGCGGTCACCGAAGGCACAAAGGCACGCATGCCCAGCGCCTGCAGGATCTCCAGCGCAATCACCACCTCTTGCGTGCGGGACTCACCCGGCTGCGGCGTGAGCGAGATCCGGATGGTGTCACCGATGCCTTGCTGCAGGAGCACCGAGAGCGCAGCGGCAGAGGCCACCGCACCCTTGGTACCCATGCCGGCTTCGGTCAGGCCCAGGTGCAGCGCGTAGTCGCAGCGCTGCGCCAGTGCCTGGTAGACCGCGATCAAATCCTGCACGGCACTCACCTTGCACGACAGGAAAATGTTGTTGCCGTTGAGTCCTATTTCCTCGGCGCGCCTGGCCGAGTCGAGCGCAGACGTGATCAGCGCCTCGTACATCACCTGGCGCGCTTCCCACGGCTGGGCTCGGCTGGCGTTTTCGTCCATCAGGCGCGCAAGCAGGTCCTGATCCAGGCTGCCCCAGTTCACGCCGATGCGCACAGCCTTGTCGTGGCGCGCGGCCATCTCCACCATTTGAGCGAACTGGCGGTCACCCTTGTCGCCACGGCCCACGTTGCCGGGGTTGATGCGGTACTTGGAGAGCGCTTCGGCGCAGGCCGGGTGGTCGGTGAGCAGGCGGTGGCCGTTGTAATGAAAGTCGCCGATCAGGGGCACATCGATGCCCATGCGGTCCAGCTGCTCACGGATGTAGGGCACGGCCTTGGCGGCCTCGTCGTTGTTGACAGTGATGCGCACCAGCTCGGAGCCGGCCAACGCGAGCTCCTTCACCTGAATCGCGGTGCCCACGGCGTCTGCGGTGTCGGTGTTGGTCATGGACTGCACGCGCACCGGCGCATCGCCCCCCACCGTCACGCGGTGATTGCCCCAGGCCACCACCCCTTGTCGGGTGCGGCGCGAGCGGGCCGCAGCCAGGGCGATCGGCTGGTTGCTGGATGCCAAAGAAGGTGGGGACACGGTATCCATGCTCATTTCACCTCGAATCGAGCCACGTTGTTGCGCGCAAATGGCGACGTGTCAAACGGTTTTCCTCGCACGCTCACCCGCGCGGAGTCGACCTTGCCCAGCACCACGGTGTAAGGCGGTGCGGCAGAAAAATCGACGACGTCACCCGACTGCAGCAGGCGTTTGGTCACCACCGTGCCGGCGCCATTGATCACCTCGACCCAGGACTCACCGGTTGCGGCAATGCTCAGCACGCTGCCCTGGGCAGAAGCCGCCTGGGTCGGCGCACCAGGGCTGACGGCCGCCGCAGGTTCCGGCGGCGGTGTCGAGGGTTCCGCCGGTGCCGTCGTGGTGCCCCCTGGGGCTGCTGCGGGGTCGGCTGTGAGCGGCGTGGGAGCAGCGCCCCCTGCGGCATCCTGCAGACCGGGACCCACTGGCTCCTGGACGACCACAGGCACTGCGGGACGCACCGGCTCGGGGACAACCTCGGAGACGCTCGACGCAGCAGGCGGGGCTTCGGCCCTCGGCAGAAAGACGATCACCAGCGCCCCCAGCAGCAAGGCAATGGCCGCCAGCAGCGCCGGGCGCGACAGCCAACTCAAGGGATGAAAGGGCACCTCATCGTGACCGGCGTTGAACGGTGCATTGAGAGTGTGACCGGGTTGCCCGAGCTTGGGCAATGCGCCTTGCGGAATCTGCTGCAGGATCGGCGCGGGATCGACCTTGAGTTGCCGGCACGCACTGGACGCCAGGGCTCGGGCAAAGGTGAGATCGGGCAACTCGTTGTAGCGCCCCGCTTCGAGCGCCTCCAGTTTCTTGACCGGCACCTTCAAGGCAGCGGCGAGCGCGGCAATGTGCAGCCCGGCGGCTTCGCGCGCTTCCTTCAAGCGGATGGGTCTCAAAACGGCCTCGGAAACAACGCCGTCCTGATGTGCAACCGCCTCACTCATTGAAAGCTCCCCGCTGGTAGTTCGCCCACTGGGCAGACTCCGGGTAGCGCCGGCTCAGTTGTTGGGCGAGTTGCGTCATGGCCTGGGTATTTTGCAGCTGGCGTTCCACCTTGATGCCCAACCAAAGCGTCTCGGCGTTCGCCAGATCGGTGTTGTTGAGCCGGCGAATGGTGAACTGCGCCTTGCTGGCCTCGCCTCGGCGAAACTGCAGCGACGCGAGGTTGTAGGCGACGATCGGGTTGCCCGCGTCAAGTTCGTATGAGCGCGCCAGGCTGGCCTCGGCTTCTGCAAGCTGGCCGGCGCGGATCTGGCAGATGCCCATGGCCAACAACGACCTGGCCTGACCGCCGTACACCGGACTGGCCAGAGCACGCCGAAACAGGTCGGTGGACTGCGCATACCGCCCGGCCTGGCACTCGAACCAGCCATAGTTGTGCAGCGCATCCGGGTCGCGTGGGTTGAGCTGTATGGCGCGCTTGAAGCTCTCTTCGGCCAGCGCGCTGTTGTTCAGCTGCATGTAAACCAGACCGCGCAGCGCATAGGCTGGGGCGTAGGTCGGATCGGCCTGCAGGGCGAGCTTGATTTCATCGAGCGCCACGGTGGTCTGACCCTCGGCGAAGTAGCCAGCAGCGAGTTCGATGCGGATGCGCGCCCGCTTGCGCACCTCGGGCTCGTCCGAATCGGTGATCGGTTCCTGCAAGGTCGATGCACTGGGCGCTGCGGCGGTCTGAGCGCAACCCGCCAAGATGGCCAGGCAACACAACACGAACGCCAGCAACCCCACCGTGGCGCCTGAAAACCGGGCTGGGTATCGAGTGGCTGAAGTCATGCCTGCCTTTCCTTGTGGACGATGCGTATGGGTTGCTCGGCTGCGCTGCGGCGTTTGGCGAGGCGACTGGCTGCGTTGGTGCGATCCAGTACGTCGCCAGCGAGTTGACCACAGGCCGCGTCGATGTCGTCGCCACGCGTCTTGCGCACCGTTGTCACCAAACCACCCTCGCTGAGAATGCGCGCGAATTGCTGCACCACCGGCCGTGGTGAACAGAGCAGGCCCGAACTCGGAAAGGGATTGAAGGGAATGAGGTTGATCTTGCACGGAACACCACGGCCAGCATGGCCTTTGAGCAGCGCGAGCAAGGCCTGGGCATGGTGCGGCTGATCGTTCACGCCATCGAGCATGCAGTACTCGAAGGTGATGAAGTCGCGCGGTGCTGCGGGCAGATAACGCAGGCAGGCATCGAGCAGTTCCGCGATGGGGTATTTCAGGTTGAGCGGGACCAGATCGCTGCGAAGAGCGTCGTTCGGCGCGTGCAGCGACACAGCGAGCGCCACGGGGCAATCCTGCGCCAAGCGGTCCATCATGGGCACCACGCCCGAGGTGGACACGGTGACGCGACGGCGCGACAAGCCATAGCCGTGGTCATCGAGCATCACGCGCAGCGCCGGCACCAACGCGTTGTAGTTCTGCAAGGGCTCACCCATGCCCATCATGACCACGTTGGTGATCACGCGCTCGGAGCGTTTGAGGTGCTTGCGCAGGAAGAACTCGGCCTGCCACAGCTGGGCGAGGATCTCGCCGGTGGTGAGGTTGCGTGAAAATCCCTGATGGCCGGTGGAGCAGAAACGGCAACCCACCGCGCAACCGGCCTGAGACGAGATGCACAGGGTGCCACGGTCTTCTTCGGGAATGAACACGGTCTCGACCGCGTTGCCACCACCCACATCGAACAGCCACTTGATGGTGCCGTCGGCCGAGTCCTGGCGCGAGAGCACGGGCAGGCCGGTGATGGTGCAGGCGCCGGGTAGCTTCTCGCGCAGGCTGCGCGCGAGGTCGGTCATCTCTGTGAAGTCCGACGCCCCTTTTTGATGGATCCAGCGAAACAGCTGGACGGCGCGAAAGCGCTTTTCGCCCAGTTGCTCGCACCAGGCGGCCAAACCCTCAAGATCGAAGTCGAGCAGGTTGACCGTCATGGCATGGTCAGCGCGCTGGCTCAGCGCGAGTAGACGTTGAGGCCGGCGAAGAAAAACGCGATTTCAGCGGCAGCAGTTTCGGGGGCGTCAGAGCCGTGCACAGCGTTGGCGTCGATGCTGTCGGCGAAGTCAGCGCGGATCGTGCCGGCATCGGCCTTCTTCGGGTCGGTGGCGCCCATCAGGTCGCGGTTCTTGGCAATCGCGCCTTCGCCTTCGAGGGCCTGGATCATCACCGGGCCGGAGATCATGAAGTCGACCAGATCCTTGAAGAAAGGACGGGCCTTGTGCACGGCGTAAAACTGCTCGGCTTCGCCGCGCGACAGGTGGGCCATGCGGGCCGCCACGACCTTCAGGCCTGCGGCTTCAAAGCGGGCGTAGATCTGGCCAATGACGTTCTTGGCAACGGCGTCGGGCTTGATGATGGAGAGGGTGCGTTCGATGGCCATGGAAATCCTGAGGTTTTGTGGGTGAATCTGCCGGGGTTTGGGGCACCCCGCAAAGCCCCTGATTCTACATTGGTCGTGTCACGGTGCCGTGACGGCGAGCCGAGGGTGGCACGCGCTCAGCGGCCACCCGATCGACCACCGCCCCCGCCACGACGGCGAGCCCCACCCGGCGCACTGCCGCGGCCGGCTTCCTGCTCGCGACGTCGTTGCAAGGCGTCTTGCCCGATATAGCCGAACGAGGTCTTCATGGGATCGGGCTGCGACGCCGCGCCACCCGGCCCGCGACCGCCCGCACCGGCGCCCGGTTTGGCACCTCGGCCTTTGCCACCAGGGCCGCCCGGGGCACCCCCCATGCCGTAGCCGCTGCTGCGTCGGTCACCGAAGCCTGGGCCTTCGTTGCGACTGCCAGGCGGATTGCCCTGGGTTCGGCCGGACCTGGGACCCTGCTTTCCACGTTGTGCAGGATGGCGGCCGGCCGGCCGGGGTGGGCGAGCGCCCTCCTCGTCGGCGCCGGGCATGCCGGCGGCGGCGGTCAGGCGGGCAATGTCGCGCTCGTCCAGCTCGATCCAGGCGCCTCGCTTGAGGCCGCGCGGCAGCATCATGGCGCCGTAGCGAATGCGGATCAGGCGGCTGACCGCGTGGCCCACCGCCTCGAACATGCGGCGCACCTCGCGGTTGCGGCCTTCGCCAATCGTTACGCGGTACCAGCAGTTGGCGCCCTCGCCGCCGCCGTCTTCGATGGAGGCGAACTGGGCCATGCCGTCGTCCAGCCGCACGCCATCGAGCAGGCGCGCTTTTTCCTCGTTCGACAGCGCGCCGAGCACACGCACCGCGTATTCACGCTGCAGGCCGAAACGCGGGTGCATCAGGCGGTTGGCGAGTTCACCGGAGCTGGTGAGCAGCAGCAGGCCTTCGGTGTTCAGATCGAGCCGGCCGACCGACTGCCACTTGCCCTGCATCAGCTTGGGCAGGCGGCGGAACACGGTGGGCCGGTTCTGCGGATCATCGTGCGACACCACTTCGCCAGCGGGCTTGTGGTACGCCAGCACGCGTGGTGGTGGTGGCGTCATGCGCACGCGCACCGGCTTGCCATTGACCTTGATCACGTCGCCAAACTGGATGCGCTGCCCCACGTGGGCCGGCTCACCGTTGACCGAGATGCGGCCCTCCAGGATCAACTGCTCCATTTCCAGCCGCGAGCCCATGCCGGCCTGCGCCAGCACCTTGTGCAGCTTGGGCGACTCGGCTTGGGGGGCCAGCACGCGCTTGGCTGGGAGCAGCGGGAGATCCTGCTCCTGCTCGGCATCGAATGCACCACTGACCACGTCGTCAAAGCGAAGCACCTCCGGTACAGGAGCCACTTGCACCGGGCTCGTCGCGCCGGCTTGCTCGGGCGCAGTCGCCTCGGGAGCGTGATCGGGCTCAGGCGAGGCTGGGGGGGTTTGATCCGGGGTCATGGTCTTCCTGTGTGGACGGTTCCAACAACTGCGGGTCGGAGGGCGGGGAATGGGGATCGGTGGCCAGGGGTTCGGCCACCAGAAGCAGATCTGATTCGGGTGCGTCGGGCTCGGAAGAGCCGGGCTGCAAACTGTTGGCCAGAGATTCGAAATCGAGGCGGTCCAGCGCGGACTCCTGCACCTCGCTGCCGTCCAGTGGCGGCAACTGGTCCAGCGAGGCCAGCCCCAGGTCGTCGAGGAACTGGCGCGTGGTCGCAAACAAGGCCGGGCGACCGACGGTTTCGCGGTGGCCGATGACTTCGATCCAGCCCCGGTCTTCGAGCTGCTTGATGATCAGCGAATTGATGGTGACGCCGCGGATGTCTTCCATGTCGCCACGCGTCACGGGCTGGCGGTAGGCAATGATCGCCAAGGTTTCCATGGCGGCGCGGCTGTAGCGCGGGGGTTTCTCTGGATGCAGTCGGTCCAGGTACGGACGCAGTTCGGGCCGGCTCTGGAAACGCCAGCCCGTGGCCACCTGCACCAGCTCGACGCCGCGCCCGGTCCACTCCAGCTGCAGGTCGGCCAGCAGAGTCTTGAGCGTATCGGCCGACACTTCCATGTCGAACAGCGTGCCGAGCTCGCGCACCGACAGCGGCTGGGGCGCGCAGATCAATGCCGTCTCGAGGACACGCTTGGCATCCGTTGTGTTCATGGTGTCTGTCAGTCAAAAACCGGTTGTTGGCCGGGACGGTGCGAAAAGCAAACGGTGCCTGCATCATCCGGGCTGTGTGTCCGGGCCATGCAGCAGGCGGGCGCGACCGTTGGGTCGGGTCGAATCGGCTGGATTCTGCAGAGCCCGGGCGCTGGCTCTCGGTCAGGCGGTGAAATCGGGCGGTGGGGCGAAGGTCGGGGTGAAGGGAGTTGCGCATCCATCCGCGTCGGATGGTGCGGCTTCAGGCCACCGGATCGCTGTCCCAGCTCTGCGCATTGTAATGGAGCCCGCTGGATTCCATCGCCTGGAGCATATCGGCCGGTGGCGTGGAGCGAAACAACAAGGGCTGGCCGCTGACGGGATGCTTGAGCTCCAGGCGCGCCGCGTGCAACGACTGCCGGCCCATGCCCCACAGCGCTCGCCCGCCATACAGCGTATCGCCGACCAACGGATGACCAAGCCAGGCCATGTGGACCCGGATCTGGTGGGTGCGTCCGGTGTGCAGCTTGCAAGCCACCAGACTGGCCTGATCGCAGGTATCGAGCAGGCGGAACGTCGTCTGCGCGGTCTTGCTGCTGCCGCCCTCCACCCGCACCACCGCCATGCGCAGGCGGTTTTGCACGTCGCGCCCGATGGGTTGGTCCACATGCTGGTCACCAAGGCCCTTCCAGCGGCCATGGGCCAGGGCCAGGTACTGGCGACTCACCTCGCGTGCGGCGATGGCGCGCACCAGCGCCTCGACGGCCAGGCGCGATTTGCCCACGAGCATCAGACCCGAGGTGTCCTTGTCGAGCCGGTGCACGATGCCGGCGCGCGGCAGGCTGGCGGCCCCCGCGTGGTGGGCCAGCAGGCCGTTGAGCAGGGTGCCGCCCCAGTGGCCGGCGGCGGGATGCACCACCAGGCCGGCAGGCTTGTGAATCACGAGCAGGTCGGCGTCTTCAAACACCACGTCCAGCGCCATCGTTTCGGGCACGAAGGCCTGGGCCTGCTGTGTGGGACGCAGTTCCACATACAACTGGTCACCGGCGGCGATGCGCGCCGACGGTTTGGTCTGGGCCGCACCACGCAGCTCCACGGCACCATCGGCCATGAGTTGCTGCAGGTAGGAGCGAGAGAACTCAGGGATCAGCTGGGCCAGCGCGCGGTCGATTCGCCAGCCATGCATGCCCACGGGCACGGCACAGAGGCGTTTTTCGATCTCGAGCACCCATTCGTCGGCGGTCGCTGCCGCGTCATGGGTCGTGTCTGCTGCCAGACCGTCCGACTCCCCCCCCGTCGATATACTTTGCGCTTTCAATCCGTCGTTCCGTTGTGAAGGTGAGTTCGTTATGTTGACGTTCAGATTATCGGCTCTGACCGCTTGTGCGCTGGGCGCTGCGCTGGTGCTGAGCGCTTGCGGCAGCACCAAGCCCAAAGATGAGACTGCGAACTGGAGCCCCAACCGCATCTACAGCGAAGCCACCGACGAACGCTCGGCAGGCAACTTCGAGCGCTCCGTGACCTTGCTCGAGAAGCTCGAAGGCCGCGCCGCCGGCACCCCGCTGGCGCAACAGGCCCAGCTCGACAAGGCCTACACCCATTACAAAGCCGGCGAACCGCCTCAGGCGCTGGCGGCCATCGAGCGGTTCCAGAAGCTGCACCCGGCCAGCCCGGCCATGGACTACGCGCTCTACCTCAAGGGCCTGGTCAACTTCAATGACAACCTGGGCCTGTTCGGCGCCATTGCGCGGCAGGACCTGTCCGAGCGCGACCAGAAGGCCGCCAAGGAGTCGTTCGAGGCATTCCGCGAGCTGAGCACCCGCTTCCCGGACTCGCGCTACACGCCCGACGCCCGCTTGCGCATGACCTACATCGTCAATTCGCTGGCCCAGTACGAAGTGCACGTGGCACGTTATTACCTCAGCCGCGGCGCTCATGTCGCGGCCATCAACCGGGCGCAGACTGCGCTGAACGAATACACCAACGCGCCCGCGCTGGAAGAGGCCTTGTTCATCATGGTGCGCTCCTACGACGCCCTGGGCATGACCCAACTGCGCGACGACGCCCGCCGCGTCATGCAGGCCAACTACCCGCGAAGCGAGTACCTGAGTCAGGGCTTCAAGACAGCGAACGATCCGTGGTGGAAGGTCTGGTGAGAACCAGTGCGTCCAGCGCTGCATTCATGTCGGCGTCGTCCACCAGACGGCGCATGGGTGGCAGGCAGGACAACAACTGAAGGCCATAACTGCGTGTGAGCAGCCTGCGGTCGCCGATCACCAGCACACCCCGGTCGGTCTCGGTTCGAATCAAACGCCCCGCCCCCTGCTTCAGTGCCATGGCGGCCTCGGGCAGGTAGCCATCAACGAATGCCTTCAGGCCTTGCGCCTCCAGACGCTCCGAGCGCGCCATGGTCAAGGGATCGTCTGGCGATGGGAAGGGCAGCTTGTCGATCACGAGCAGTTGAAGTCCATCCCCCGGCAGATCCACCCCTTCCCAGAACGAAGCCGACGCCACCAGAATGGCGCCGTGGGGCGATGACGCAGCCGCCCGAAACCGCGCCAGCAGCGCTGCCCGAGACAGTTGCCCTTGGGCAAGCACCACCATCGGCGCGCTTCGGCCCTGCAACACCTGTTCGTTCAAGGCCTCGGCCATGCGCGCCACTGCGCGCAGTGTGGTGGTCAGCACCAAAGTGCGCCCGCCCAATCGACTCGCCCAACGGGCCACCTGCACCGCCAGTTCGGGCGTGTGTGCCACGTCCGACGGCTCGGGCAGATCGGCCGGCACATGGAGCGCGGCCTGCTCCCCATGGTCGAACGGACTGGCCACCCGCAGCGTGCGCACCGTGAGGTGATTCGACAAGCCCAGGCTGCGGGTGAACCAGCTCAGCGCGTCGTCGTGGCCCAGCGTGGCCGATGCGAAGATCCAGCTTCGGGCGCTGGACCCTGAGCCCGGCACGAGGTGGCTGAAGCGGGTGGCGCTGTCCAGCGGCGCACGCACCATGCGCCAGGAGCGATCAGCGCCCCATTCCATCCAGCGCACGCTGGCGGCATCCAACGGGCTCGGTCCACCTGGCGCCAACAGGCCCCACGTCGTCTGCAGCGCCTTGATGCGGTTGAGCAGTCGTGCGAGTTCGGCGGCGCTCTGGGCGGTGGCCGACACAGCCTCCAGCACAGCCGTCAAGGCGTGGTCGAGGCCGGATACCGCTGGCAGCCAGGCGGCCGGGTCCAGGCCCTCGGGAATGGGTTCGGTCCAACGGCTGCGGCCGTGGATGCCCGGGCCACGGACCAACGAACCCAGCGTGCGGCAGGCCTGCTCCAGGCTGAGCGCCAGGCGCCCCCAGGGCCGCAGGCCCCGGGCCCAGGCATTGCCTTGCACGCCCAGCTCGCGCGCGAGATCGCGCAGGTGATCCGACGAGATGGACTGAGACAACAGCTGGATACCCGTGTCGTTGAGCTGGTGTGCTTCGTCCAGCACCACCACCCCGGTCTCGGGCAGCCAGTCCACCGCTTCGGCCTCACGGATGACCTGATCGGCAAAAAACAGATGGTGGTTGATCACGACCCAGTCGGCTTCGCGTGCCTGGCGGCGCGCGAGATTGACATGGCACAGCGCAGCCTGCGGGCAACTGGCGCCCAGGCAGTTGTGGCGAGTGGAGGTGATCAGGGGGCGCAACGGCGAGCGTTCGTCCAGCATGTCCAGCTCACCCACATCGCCGCTGCGGGTGAGCCGCGCCCAACGCTGCACTTGCTCCAGTCCGGCGGCCATGGTGGGGTCGCGCTGCGAAGGCGACCCCACGGTTCTGGCCAGTTCCAACCGGTGCAGGCACAGGTAACTTGAGCGCCCCTTGAGCAGGGCCGCGCGCACCGGCAGGCCCAATGCTCGAGAAACCGCCGGAATATCCCGGAAGAACAATTGGTCTTGCAAAGCTTGCGTGGCCGTCGACAACAGCGCCCGTTGCCCGCTCAGCAACACAGGCACGAGGTAGGCAAACGTCTTGCCCACACCCGTGCCAGCCTCCACCGCCAGGTGTTCGCCGGCCTGTAAAGCCTGCGCCACAGCGAGCGCCATCTGCAACTGCGCAGGTCTGGGACGATGGCCAGGCCGGCCTGCAGACAGGGCGCCTTCGGCGGCGAAGGCGGCCGCCACGCGCTGGGCCAGATCAATCACACCAGCAGCATGCAAGGACGCACGGGAGATGGGGCACCACGGGAACATAACTGGATACCATTGCACGCATCGAATGGCATCCGAACAACGATTGATTCATATGTCCAAAGGCTACCGCATCCAGGCATCGACCGGCATCCACCGGGGCGATCGCGACTACCAGCAGGATCAGGTGTGTCTGCTGAACCACCCGCGCCAGAGCACGTGCATCCTGGCCGTGCTGGCCGACGGCATGGGTGGGCGCAGCGGAGGGCGCAAGGCGTCCGACCAGGTGATGCTCACGGCGCGTCAGCTGTTCGAACGCTACGACCCGGACACCGACGACGCGTCGGCGCTGTTGCGCCAGATCGTCGAAGAGTCGCATCTCGTGATCAAGCTCACCGCCGTGTCAGCCGAACAGGAACCGCACAGCACCATCGCGGCCTTCCTGATCGATCCGGACGGTGAGAGCCACTGGGTGCACGCTGGTGATTCGCGGATCTACCACTTCCGCAACGGCCGCATGGTGTTTCGCACCATGGACCACTCTTACGTGCAGACGCTGGTCAACCAAGGTGAGATCAGCGAACAGGATGCGCTGGATCACCCGCACGCCAACATCCTCATGGGCTGCCTGGGCACCGAGAACGATCCGCCAGTGGATCTTCACGTGGTGCCTCAACTCATTCCAGGTGAAGCCTTTATGGCGTGCAGCGACGGCGTGTGGCACTACTTCACACCCGAAGAGCTGGCCAGCACGATCGCCATGCTGTCGCCGCGTGAAGCCTGCGAGTTCCTGATCCAGAAGGCCCGCACACGCGCCAAAGGTGCGGGCGACAACCTGTCGATCGTGATCGTGAAGCTGGAGCCGTTGAGCTAGGGCCTTGGCACCACCGCGGAGCGCTTCGACGGGTCAGGTCAACCCGGTGTCCACCAAGCGGTGTTCCAGCGCCAGAAACTCCTCGGACTGCATCTCGCCCAAGCGCGACACCGTGCGAGGGAACTCGTGTGACATGGGCCCTTCCAGGTAGAGCTCTTCGGGCTGAACCGCAGCCGACATGACCAGCTTGACGCGGCGGTCGTAGAGCACGTCGATCAGCCAGGTGAATCGCCGCGCCTCCGACGCCTGACGCACCTGCATCTGCGGCACATTGGACAGCATCACCGTGTGGAACTGGGTGGCGATTTCCAGGTAGTCGTTTTGAGACCGCGGCCCGCCACACAGCGTGCGGAAATCGAACCAGATCACTCCGCCAGCACGTCGCACCGCGTTGATCTGGCGCGACTCGATCTGCATCACCGGATCCTGGTCGCCGGCTTCGGCCAATTCGTTGAAGGTGGCTTCCATGGCCGCGTCGGCCTGCGGCCCCAGCGGGCAGTGGTAGAGCTGGATGTGGTTGAGCGTGCGCTGACGGTAGTCGGTACCGTTGTCCACACTCAACACCTCCAGCCGCTCTTTAAGCAGCTCGATGGCAGGCAGGATGCGATCGCGGTGCAGACCGTCGGGGTAGAGGCCGTCGGGGTGGAAGTTGGAAGTCGTTACGAAACCCACGCCGGCCTTGAACAAGGCGTCGAGCAGGCGATGCAGGATCATCGCATCGGTCACGTCGGCGACGTGGAACTCGTCAAAGCAAATCAGCTTGTAGCGCCTGGCAATACGCAAACCCAGCTCGTCCAGCGGGTTCACCGTGCCTTGCAGGTCGCGCAACTCGCGGTGCACCTCGCGCATGAACTCGTGGAAATGCAACCGCGTCTTGCGCTTCAGGGGGACCGCGTTGAAAAAGCAATCCATCAGGAAGCTCTTGCCCCGGCCCACGCCGCCAAACATGTACACACCGCGCGGAATGTCGGGCTTGATGAAGAGCTTTTTGAGCGAGTTGGAGCGGCGCTGTTTGTACTCGGTCCACTCGGTGGCGCACCGCTCCAGCGCGTCGATGGCACGCTGCTGGGCGGGGTCGGTTGTGTAGCCGCGCTCTTTCAGCGCGGCTTCATAGGTGCTGCGAACGCTCAAAGCGGTTGACCGTGCGCGTTCAGAAGTTCAGCGTGCGCTTGTCCACCGCGAGCGCGGCTTCCTTGGTCGCTTCCGACAGCGAGGGGTGCGCGTGGCAGATGCGCGCGATGTCCTCGGCGCTGGCCTTGAACTCCATCGCCACCACGGCTTCGGCGATCAGCTCGCTGGCCATGGGGCCCACGATGTGCACGCCCAGGATCTCGTCGGTGGTTGCATCGGCCAGGAACTTGACCATGCCGGTGGTGTCGCCCAGCGCACGCGCTCGGCCGTTCGCCAGGAAAGGGAACGTGCCGGCCTTGTAGGCGGCACCGCGCGCCTTGAGCTGCTGCTCGGTCTCGCCCACCCACGCGATCTCGGGGCTGGTGTAGATCACCCAAGGGATGGTGTTGAAGTTCACATGCCCGTGCTGGCCGGCGATGCGCTCGGCCACGGCCACGCCCTCTTCTTCCGCCTTGTGCGCCAACATGGGGCCGCGCACCACGTCGCCCACCGCCCACACGCCTTTGAGGTTGGTGCGGCACTCCGCGTCCACCACGATCGCACCGCGCTCGTCGAGCTGCAGGCCGACCGCTTCGGCGTTGAGGCCGATGGTGTTGGGCACACGGCCGATGGAGACGATAAGCTTGTCGGCGTCCAGCGACTGGGCTTCGCCCTTGGCGTTGGTGTAGGCCACGCTCACGCCTTTTTTGCTCGTCTTGATCTCGCCGACCTTCACGCCCAGTTCGATCTTCAGGCCTTGCTTGTCGAACGCCTTCTTGGCTTCCTTGGCGATCTGCTCGTCCACCGCGCCCAGGAAGGTCGGCAGGCCTTCGAGGATGGTCACGTCAGAGCCCAAGCGGCGCCAGACCGAACCCATTTCCAGACCGATCACACCCGAGCCGATCAACACCAGTTTCTTGGGCACGGCGCCGATGCGCAGCGCGCCATCGTTGGAGAGCACGGTCTCTTCGTCGAACGGCGTGCCGGGCAAGGCGCGCGCGTTGGAGCCGGTGGCCACGATGATCTGGCGCGCGGTCAGCAGTTCTTCTTTGGCACCGGTCACCTGGATTTCGTAGCCGGTTTCCACCGCCTTGGCGAACGAACCGCGGCCGTGGAAGAACGTGATCTTGTTCTTCTTGAACAGGTACAGGATGCCGTCGTTGTTCTGCTTCACCACGGTGTCCTTGCGGCCGATCATCTTGGCGATGTCGATCTTCACGTTGGTCGCGGTGATGCCGTGGTCGGCAAAGTGGTGGTTCGCGTGGTCGAAATGTTCCGACGACTGCAGCAGCGCCTTGGACGGGATGCAGCCGACGTTGGTACAGGTGCCGCCCGGGGCCGGGCCACCGGCGGCGTTTTGCCACTCGTCGATGCAGGCGACCTTGAAACCGAGTTGGGCTGCGCGGATGGCAGCGATGTAGCCACCGGGGCCACCGCCAATGACGACGACGTCAAATGTTTGGGACATGTTGGATTCCTGAATTCAAAAGGCCAGCGCCCATGTCGGGGCGCCGGCGTTCGGGGTTGCCGATCAGATGTCGAACAAGAGACGGGCCGGATCTTCCAGCGCTTCTTTCATGGCCACCAGGCCCAGCACGGCTTCGCGGCCGTCGATGATGCGGTGGTCGTAGGACATGGCGAAGTAGTTCATGGGGCGAACGACGACCTGGCCGTTTTCCACCATGGCGCGGTCCTTGGTGGCGTGCACGCCCAGGATGGCCGACTGCGGCGGGTTGATGATGGGGGTGGACATCATCGAGCCGAAGGTGCCGCCGTTGGAAATGGAGAAGGTGCCCCCGGTCATTTCGTCGATGCCCAGCTTGCCGTCCTTGGCTTTCTGGCCGTACTCGGCGATCTTCTTCTCGATGTCGGCGAAGCTCATCTGGTCGGCGTTGCGCAGGATGGGCACCACCAGGCCACGCGGCGAACCCACGGCAATGCCGATGTCGAAGAAGCCGTGGTAGACGATGTCGTTGCCATCCACCGAGGCGTTCAGGATGGGGTACTTCTTCAGCGCGTGCACCGCGGCCTTGACGAAGAAGCTCATGAAGCCGAGCTTGACGCCGTGTTCCTTCTCGAACTTCTCCTGGAACTTCTTGCGCATCTCCATGACCGGGGCCATGTTGATCTCGTTGAAGGTGGTCAGGATGGCGTTGGTCGACTGCGACTGCAGCAGGCGCTCGGCCACGCGGGCGCGCAGGCGGGTCATGGGCACACGCTCTTGCGGGCGGTCACCCAGGTCGGGGGCGACCACGGGCACCTGCGGCAGCACCTTGGCGGGTGCGCCTGTGGGAATGGCCACGGGTGCGGCCACCGCCGGCTTGGGAGCTGCCACGGCCGACAACACGTCGCCCTTGGTCACGCGGCCGTCTTTGCCGGTGCCGGGCACCGAGCCCGAAGCCAGGTTGTTGTCGGCCATGAGCTTGGCGGCGGCGGGCATGGCCACGCCGGCTTTGCTGGTGGACGCGAGGGCAGCTGCTGCTGCGGCAGGCGCCGGAGCAGCAGCTGGCGCAGCTGCAGCGGCGGGTGCGGGAGCACCGGCCACAGCGGCCGTGTCGATGCGCGCAATCAACTGCTCGGCCGCCACGGTGGCGCCGTCGGCCTGGAGGATTTCAACCAGCACGCCGGCCGAGGGAGCCGGCACTTCGAGCACGACCTTGTCGGTCTCGATTTCGATCAGGATCTCGTCGACCGCCACCGCGTCACCGACTTTTTTCTTCCACTGCAGCATGGTGGCTTCGGCCACCGATTCGGAGAGCTGCGGAACTTTGACTTCTACGATTGCCATGTTTCTTCTACCTGTGTGTTTCGGACTGCGCTGTGCCGGCCAGCCCGGGATGCGACATCCACGGGCCAGGCGGCAGGAGCGGCTTACTTGGTGAGGATGTAGCCCTTGAGCTTGCCGAAGGCGGCGTCGATCAGGTTCTTCTGCTGTTCCTGGTGCAGATGGGAATAACCCACCGCTGGCGAGGCGGAAGCAGCGCGCCCGGCGTAGCCGAGCTTCTGACCGTCAAGCATGTTCTCGTGGATGTAGTGCTGCACGAAGAACCAGGCACCCTGGTTTTGCGGTTCGTCCTGGCACCACACGATGTCGGTGGCGTTGGGGTACTTGCGCAGCTCGGCACCAAACACCTTGTGCGGGAACGGGTAAAGCTGCTCGACGCGGATGATGGCCACGTCGTCAGACTCGCGCTCCTCGCGCTTCTTCACCAGGTCGTAGTACACCTTGCCCGAGCAGCAGACGACGCGCTTGACCTTCTCAGCCTTCTTCGCCACGTCGGCGCTCTGGTCGGGGATGACGGTCTGGAAGCCGCCCTTGGTGAACTCGGACAGCGGCGAGGTCGCGTCCTTGTTGCGCAAGAGCGACTTGGGCGTGAAGATCACCAGCGGCTTGCGCAGCCCGCGGATCATCTGACGGCGCAGCACATGGAATATCTGGCTGGCCGTGGTGGGCTGCACGATCTGCATGTTGGTGTCGGCAGCCATCTGCATGAAGCGCTCCAGACGCGCCGAGCTGTGCTCGGGGCCCTGGCCTTCGTAGCCGTGCGGCAGCATCATGGTGATGCCGTTGACACGGCCCCACTTCACTTCGCCGGAGGCGATGAACTGGTCGATCACCACCTGGGCGCCGTTGACGAAATCGCCGAACTGCGCTTCCCAGATCACCAGCGTGTTGGGGTCATTGGAGGCGTAGCCATACTCAAAGGCCAGCACCGCTTCTTCCGACAGGATCGAGTCGATCACCACGAAAGGAGCCTGGTTGTCGGCCACGTTCTGCAGCGGCACGTAGGTGCCCTCGTCGAACTTCTCGCGGTTCTGGTCGTGAATCACGGCGTGGCGGTGCGTGAACGTGCCGCGGCCGCAATCTTCGCCCGACAGGCGCACCGGGAAGCCGCTGGCCACCAGCGAGGCAAAGGCCATGTGTTCGCCCATACCCCAGTCCACCGGAATCTCGCCGCGGCCCATGGCCGCGCGGTCGGCGTACACCTTCTTCACCAACTGGTGTGGCGAGATGTTGTCGGGGATCGTGGTGAGTCGCTCCGACAAACGCTTCCATTCGGCCATGGGAATCGCGGAGTCGGAGCTGTCGGTCCACTTCTTGTTGAGGTACGGACTCCAGTCGACCGCGAACTTGCTCTTGAAGTTGGTGAGCACCGGGTCCACCGTGTGGCGGCCATCATCGAGTGCGGCGCGGTAGGCCTTGACCATGTCGTCACCGAGCGTCTCGCCCAGACCTTGCGCAACCAGCTTGTCGGCGTACAGCTTGCGCGTCCCGGGGTGGGACGCGATCTTCTTGTACATCAGCGGCTGGGTCAGGCTCGGGGTGTCCTGCTCGTTGTGGCCGAGCTTGCGGAAACACACGATGTCGACCACCACGTCCTTCTGGAAGGCCATTCGGAATTCGAGCGCGAGCTGGGTGGCGTACACCACGGCTTCCGGGTCGTCACCGTTCACGTGCAGCACCGGCGACTCGATCATCTTGACGACATCGGAGCAGTACAGTGTGGAGCGGCTGTCGCGCGGATCGGAGGTGGTGAAGCCGATCTGGTTGTTGATCACCAGGTGCACCGTGCCGCCGGTGGAATAGCCACGCGTTTCGGCCAGCGCAAGCGTTTCCATCACCACACCCTGGCCGGCAAACGCTGCGTCGCCGTGCACCAGAACGGGAAGCACCTGCTTGCCCAGCGGGTCGCCGCGGCGGTCCATGCGGGCACGCACCGAGCCCTCAACCACGGGGTTGACGATCTCCAGGTGCGAGGGGTTGAACGCCAGAGACAGGTGGACCGGGCCACCGGGGGTGGTCACGTCGGAGCTGAAACCCTGGTGGTATTTCACGTCGCCGGACGGCAGGTCTTCAGGGGCGGTGTGGTCGAACTCGGCGAACAGGTCCTTGGGCATCTTGCCCAGGGTGTTGACCAGCACGTTCAAGCGACCGCGGTGGGCCATGCCGATCACGATTTCCTGGATGCCGACCTGGCCCGCCTGGCGGATCAGCTCGTCCATGGATGCAATGAAACTCTCACCACCTTCGAGCGAGAAGCGCTTCTGGCCCACGTATTTCGTGTGCAGGAAACGCTCCAGGCCTTCTGCTGCGGTCAGGCGGTCGAGGATGTGCTTCTTCTTCTCGGCGTTGTAGGCCGGCTTGGAGCGGGTGCTCTCCAGGCGTTCCTGCCACCAGCGCTTCTGGCTCTGGTCCGTGATGTACATGTACTCGGCGCCGATGGAGCCGCAGTAGGTTTCACGCAGGGCATTGAGCAAC
Organism: Hydrogenophaga sp. PBL-H3; assembly: GCF_010104355.1. Taxonomy (NCBI): domain Bacteria; kingdom Pseudomonadati; phylum Pseudomonadota; class Betaproteobacteria; order Burkholderiales; family Comamonadaceae; genus Hydrogenophaga; species Hydrogenophaga sp. PBL-H3. The sequence continues at coordinate 2,136,424 of NZ_CP044972.1, read as the reverse complement.
TCGCGCAGGGACATCGTCTCCTTGCCGAAGAAGGTGTTGCTCGTGTTGAAGATGATTTCCAGATCGGCGTCGGCAAAGCCGTAGAACGCCAGATCGAGCTCGGGAATGTTGTCGCGCTCGGCGCGCTTGAGCGGATCGAGGTCGGCCCAGCGGGCACCCACGTTGCGGTAGGCGGCAATCAGTTGCTGGACTGCAACGCGCTTGCGGCCGAGGTCGGAATCAGCGCCCGTGGCGATGACGACCTTGGTGCCGCCCTGCTTGGCGCGGTCGGCAAAGGCATTGATGACGGGCTGGTGCGGCACATCGCGTGCGTCAGAGCCATCGCCGGCGGGGACGTTTTGAAGTGCATCAAAGTACCCACGCCAGTTGTCCGGCACGCTGCCGGGGTTGGCGAGGTAGTTCTCGTACATCTCTTCCACATACGGCGCGTTGCCACCGAAGAGGTACGAGTTGGTCTTGTAGGCAACATAGACGTTGCCCCCATTGGCTTGGGAATCGCTCATAAATCCGCTGACCTCCGTTTCCCTGCAGGAAACATTAGCTGGTTAGAAAAACCTTCCGCTGCCCGGCTGAACCGTTATGCGGATGCGACAGTGACTGTGGAAGGACCTGACTGCAGCCCGGGATTGTGCCACCTTGGAACGCGCGATAGAAAAAACTTCGGCGTCAGCGCCAGGACATCAGGATGTCACCCGGGGTGAAAGCCGCTCGGAAGCCGGCACGGCACTGGGCTCGTCGATCTCGATGGCGATCTGTGTGCACACGGTGCGGCACAACATGACCGCCTTCTCACTTTGCACCCGGTAGATGACCTGCGTGCCTTCCTTGCGCTTGGCCAACACGCCCGAGCGGTAGAGCAGGTTCAGGTGCTGGGACAGGTTGGGCTGGGTGGTGTCGATCTCCTGCAGCAACTGGGAAACCGATTTTTCGCGGTCACACAAGGCGCTGAGGATGCGCAGGCGCATGGGCGTGGCCAGGACGCCAAAGAGTTCCGCGGCGAGTTCAAAGACCCGGACCCGCTCCACCTGCGCCTCGGATGCAATCATCTTGTCCATGGTGCCTGTCGCTCGTGTGAATATAAGCATGGATCATACTTAGAAAGCTTCGGAGCGACCATTCGCCCGACTTCTCAGACGGGCGCAGGCGGGCACCTCAGGCCAGCAGATCCTTGATCTGCTGCAACGCGGCCGGGTCGTCCATGGTGGTGAGGTCGCCGGGGTCGCGCCCTTCACACACCGCCTGGATCGCCCGGCGCAGCAGCTTGCCGCTGCGCGTCTTGGGCAACACCGCCACGAAACGCACGCGGGCAGGTCTCGCCACGGCACCCAACTGCTCGTCCACCACCTTCATCACTTCGCCTTCAAGCTTCAGGCGTGAGGCGTCGTCGGTCAGCGTTGAAGCGTCCTTGACCACGGCAAAGGCCATGGCCACCTGGCCCTTGAGCTGATCGGCCACGCCGACCACCGCCACCTCGGCGATGCGCGGGTGGCTGGAAATGCTCTCCTCGATCTCGCGCGTGCCCAGGCGGTGGCCCGCAACGTTGATCACGTCGTCGGTGCGGCCCAGGATGAAGAAGTACCCGTCTTCGTCCTTGATGCCCCAGTCGAAGGTGCTGTAGACCATCTTGCCCGGCACGCTGGACCAGTAGGTCTTGACGAAGCGTTCGTCGTCGCGCCACACGGTCTGCATGCAGCCGGGTGGCAGAGGGCCTTCGATGGCCACCACGCCCTTTTGCCCGGGCTCGGTGAGCTCGGCTCCGGTCTGGTCGTCCAGCAGCTTGACGTTGTAGCCGTACACCGCGCGCCCGGGCGAGCCGAACTTGCTGCTGGCAGGCTCCACGCCGTTGCACAACGACAGGATGGGCCAGCCGGTTTCCGTCTGCCAGTAGTTGTCGATGATGGGTTTGCCCAGCGCGTCGGCGATCCACTGCGCGGTGGGCTCGTCCAGCGGCTCGCCAGCAAGAAACAAGGCCTTGAGGCTGGAGAGATCGTGGTCCTTGATGAAGGAGGCGTCGTACTTCTTGAGCACCCGCACCGCCGTGGGCGCGCTGAACATGACGCTGACCTTGTACTTCTCGACCAGCTCCCACCAGATGCCAGCGTCCGGGCGGATCGGCAGACCTTCGTACATGATGGTGGCCATGCCGGCGATCAGTGGACCGTAGACGATGTAGCTGTGGCCCACCACCCAGCCGATGTCACTGGTGGAGAAGTAGGTTTCGCCCGGCTCGCCCATGAACACGTGCTTCATGCTGGCGGCCAGCGCCACGGCGTAGCCACCGGTATCGCGCTGCACACCCTTGGGTTTGCCCGTGGTGCCGCTGGTGTAGAGCGTGTAACTCGGGTGGGTGGCATCCACCCATTCGCAAGGCACCACGGTTTGCAGATGCTGTTCTCGTGCGCTGGCGTAGTCCACATCGCGTCCGGGCGTGAGCTTCATCGGAGCCAGTCCCCGATTCACCATCAAAACCTTGGAAGGTTTGTGGGCCGAGAGACGGATGGCCTCGTCGAGCAGCGGCTTGTACTCGACCACCTTGCCGCCACGCGAGCCGGCGTCGGCGCTCACGATGGCTACCGGAGAAGCGTCTTCGATGCGGCTGGCCAGTGAATGGCTGGCGAAGCCGCCGAACACCACCGAGTGGATGGCACCGATGCGCGCGCAAGCCAGCATGGCAAAAGCGGCCTCCGGAACCATCGGCATGTAGATCAACACGCGCTCGCCCTTCTTCACCCCCAGGCTGAGCAAGACCGCGGCCATGCGCTGCACCTCGGCGTGCAGTTCGCGAAAGCTGTAGGTGCGCTCCACCTCGGTTTCGGTGGAAACGAAGATCAGCGCGTTCTGGTCCGGACGATCCTTCAGATGGCGGTCCACCGCGTTGTGACACAGGTTGGTGAGCCCCCCTTCAAACCAGCGGGCAAACGGCGGGTTGTCGTGGTTGCAGACCCGGTCAAACGGCTTCTTCCAGTCCACCAGGGTGGCCTGCTCCGTCCAGAAGGCATCGCGGTCTTCGATGGAACGGCGGTAGAAATCGGCGTAACCCAGGGCTTGACTCATGAACTTCTCCTGCTGTGGCGGTGTGGGGTTGGCTGCATGCAAACTGAATTCATAATTATGGTCGCCGGGCTTGCGACAGGCTGACATGCGCCGGGAAGTCCCCGCGCATGTCCCATCGGCTTTATTTGATAAGCGCCTGCACGTCGCGAAACAGCGGGTGCTCAGCGGTACGGAGCCACTCGAAGGCCACCATCTCGGTCGTCACCAGTTCTGCCCCGGCACCGGCGAGGCGGTCAAACGCCGCGTCGCGATTGCGCTCAGTGCGCGAACCGCAGGCGTCGGTCACCACCCACACGTCGAACTCCTGCTCGATCAGCTCCAGCGCGGTCTGCATCAAGCACACATGGGCTTCGCAGCCGGCCACCACCACAGTCTGGCGTTCAGCCGCCGGCGCTGCAGCGGGCTTCTGAAGATGCTTCGGGAGACTGCGCGCGTTGCCGCCACCCTGAGCTGGCCGCGCGGGGGGGCGCAACCAGTCGCCCAATCCATCGGACACCGCGCCAAAGTGCATCTTGGCCAGCGTCCTGCGGCACAACTCACGCAATTCCGGCGGGTTGAGCCCCAGTTTCTCGGGGTTCTGTTCGGTGCCCCAGGCCGGTACCTCCAGCAGTTGGGCCATGCGGGCCAAGCGCACGGCGTTCGCCAGTACCTGGGGGCCTTCAAAAATGGCGGGCATCAGGCGGGCCTGGTAATCCACCAGCACCAGTTGGGAGTCGTCAGCGTCCAGCAGCATGCTCATCGTTCCTTGTTGCGTTGTTTGTTCAAATCGTTCGAATGCCGGATTTTCGCAGCGCGGATGGCGTCAGCGCCGGCTGCCTGTCAGAGGCCGAACAGATCTGGCTGATCCACCGCCCGCGAAGCCGCGGATGCACCCGGACGCAGGCGCTCCACCAACTGCTCCACATACGCCGCGAACAACGACTCCGCCGACTGACCAAACAGCCGGATGCGCCCAGTGTGCTGCAGCAGCAGCAAGCCCACGCCGTGCGCGAACAGCGCGGTGTTTTCACGCAAGGCCAGGTCGGGCGACAGGCCCATCGCCTGCAGCGCCACCTCGCACGGGCGCAGCGCGTCCTGCAGGCGGCCGTTGAGTTGCTGGTTGAGTTCGCTGGTCAGGCCCCGGGGTGCCAGGCCCTGCACCAGGTAGAAGCCCAGGTCCAGGTCGCGCGGGTTGCGGGCATAAAAGCCGAACCAGGCCTGTGCCTTGGCCGCCAGGGTCAATTCCGGCTGCAACTTGAACGCCCGAGCAGCCGCCACCTCGGCGTTGAGCCGCTCCAGCGACTCGGCCAACAAGGCGGCATAGATCGCCTCCTTGCTGTCGAAATAGCTGTAAATCGCTCCCGGTGTGTAGCCAGCGCGGCGCGCGATCTCGCGGATGCTCGCGCCCTCGACGCCCTTTTCAGCAAACACGCTGCGCGCGGCGTCGAGCACCAGGGCGCGGCGCGTGTCCGACATGGCCACCTGGCGCTGCTGGCGTTGCTGTTGCTGGCGCTCCAACGCCTCCTGGTCGGCGGCCGACAGGACCGGTGTGAGTTCGTGCAACTGGACTTCCATCGCGGCAGTTTAGCCTCGGCGAACCGTCCTGATCAAAAATTTGAACATTTGCATATAAATTTGAACGATGTTCAAATAATTGGCCAAAGACAAATAAACACGGCCACGTTCAATTCATTCGCCCACGCTCAATGCCATGAACACCACAGACAAAACCCCGCTGCTCATGAGCGCTCAGGACTACCGCGATTCCCTGCGCCGCTACAAACCCCGGGTGTTCGTTGAAGGGCGTCTCGTCGACAGCGTTGCCGACGAGCGTGCGTTCCAGCCGGGCATCAATGCCGTGGGCCTGACCTACGACTTTGCCCTCGAGGCCCGATATGCGCCACTGATGACGGCGGTGCAGCACACCAGCGGACGCACGGTCAACCGGCTCAGCCACCTGAGCACCAGCAGTGGCGACCTGCTCAACAAGCTGGAAGCGGTGCGCCTGATTTGCCAGGAAACCGGCTGCGCTCAGCGCTACCTCACCCACGACGCGGTCAACGCGATCGCACAGGTCAGCGCGCGCATCGACGACGCGCGAGGCACCACCGAGCACACCGATCGCTTTCACCACTACCTGCACCGCATCCAGGACCAGGACCTCACCCTGGGCGTGGCCATGACCGACGCCAAGGGCGACCGCAGCCGCCGCCCGCACGAGCAGGCCAATGTGGACAGCTACGTGCATGTGGTCGAACGCAACGCCGTCCACAACGGCATGCGCGGCATCGTGATCAGCGGCACCAAGGCCATCGTCACTGGCGCGCCCTACATGCACGAACTGCTGGTGATGCCGTGCCGCAACATGGGCCGGGAAGATGCCGACTTCGCCGTGTGTTGCGCCGTGCCCATCGACGCGCCCGGCCTGACCATCGTGGCCCGGCCCGCCGGGCGGCCGGGCGAAAAACTGGAGCATGGCGACGCGCTGTTCAGCCGCAAGTACGGCCAGAGCACCGGCGTCTGTATCTTCGACCGGGTCTTTGTTCCCTGGGACAGCGTGTTCTTCGCTGGCGAGTGGGAGCATTCGGGCCACCTCACCTACAGCTACGCCACCCACCACCGCCAGACCTGCATCGCAGCCCGCGCGGGCTTTGGCGACCTGCTCATTGGCGCAGGCGCCCTGATGTGCGAAGCCAATGGCTTCGACCCGGGCCAGGAAACGCACTTGCGCGAGCAAATGGTGGAGCTGATCACCATCACCGAAGGCTTCTATGCCTGCGGAGTGGCGGCCAGCGTCTACGGCAAGGCCGACGAGCACAGCCAGACCTTCATGCCCGACCCGGTGTTTGCCAACATCGGCAAGCTGCTGCTGGCCACGAAAATCTACGACATGCACCGGATCGCGCACTACGTCAGCGGCGGTCTCATCGTCACCCTGCCCGGGCCCGACGAGGACCACAACCCCGAGACCGGCGCCAAGCTCAGCGAGGTGTTGCGCGCCAACCCCGACGTGCCGTACGAACAGCGCATCGAAACCGCGCGCTTCATCGAGGACCTGACGGCCGGCTACCAGGGCGGCTGGTACAGCGTGATCAGCCTGCACGGCGGCGGCTCACCGGCCGCCATGAAGCAGGAAATCTGGCGCAACTACCCGGTGGGCAACAAGGTCGAGCTGGTCGAGCGCCTGCTGGAGCGTGGCATCGCCGCCGACGGCAGCGCTGCTGCGGCCCCGCACGACCCGGCCCGCGCCATCACGAAAAACCGCCAACCCGGTCAATGCTGCGACACCGGCTGCACCACGCCGGGCCAGGCGGTCATGGTCGATCTGCCCACGGTGCAAGGCACCCTGCCCTCACGTCGGCCAAGCTGACGGTGGATTGGGCTGACGAATGGTACAAAATTCAACAAAATCAATGGTTTGCATGGTATTTCTCGCTTGACTTCACGGGGTATCGCCGATAACCTGCGAGCCATGCGTCGAATCCTCCCTGTCCTCCTGCTCAGCCTCGCGGCCGCGGCCCAAGCCGCCCCCCCCGACGCCGCCTTCGAAGACATGGACGCATTGCTGGCGGAAAAGGGACTGATGTCCCGATTGGGCAGCCAGATCCAGCATGCGCGCGACAGCGTGAGCGTGCAGGCTTCGGGCCTGGTCATCAACGCCATGGCCTTTCTCGGCGTGCCCTACAAATACGGTGGCAACTCGGTGGACACCGGTTTCGACTGCAGCGGCTTCGTGCGGGCCGTTTTCGAACAGTCGGTGGGCAAGATCCTGCCCCGCCGCTCCGACGAGCAGGCCGCTGCCACCCAGGAAATCGACCGAAGCGAACTCAAACCCGGTGATCTGGTGTTCTTCAACACCATGCGCCGAGCCTTCAGCCACGTGGGCATCTACGTGGGTGACGGCAAGTTCATCCACTCACCCCGTTCTGGCTCCCAGGTGCGCGTGGAGGACATGCGCATGGCCTACTGGAGCACACGCTTCAACGGTGCGCGGCGCGTGCCCATCGTGGGAGCCAGTGGCCCGGTGCCCACGTCGCCGTGAACCAGACAACCCCAAAAAAGCCCGCAGGTTGATGCAACCTGCGGGCTTTTTGTTGGGTGACCCGATTTATTTGCGGGCTGGCGGCACGTCCGTGCAGCTGCCGTGCGCGATCTCGGCCGCCATGCCGATGCTCTCGCCCAGCGTGGGGTGCGGGTGGATGGTCTTGCCGATGTCCACCGCGTCCGCGCCCATCTCGATGGCCAGCGCGATCTCGCCGATCATGTCGCCCGCGTGTGTGCCCACCATGCCGCCGCCCAGGATCTTGCCGTGGCCATGCGCCTCGGGTGAATCGTCGAACAGCAGCTTGGTCACGCCCTCGTCGCGCCCATTGGCAATGGCTCGGCCCGAGGCGTTCCAGGGGAACAGACCCTTCTTGACCTTGATACCTTGCGCCTTGGCCTGGTCTTCGGTGAGACCCACCCAGGCCACCTCAGGGTCGGTGTAGGCCACGCTGGGGATCACGCGCGCGTTGAACGCGGCGCTGGCCAGTTCCTGGTTGCCCTGCAGTTCACCGGCGATCACCTCGGCCGCCACGTGTGCCTCGTGCACCGCCTTGTGCGCCAGCATGGGCTGGCCCACGATGTCGCCGATGGCGAAGATGTGCGGCACGTTGGTGCGCATCTGGATGTCGACGTTGATGAAGCCCCGGTCGGTCACCGCCACACCGGCCTTGTCGGCCGCGATCTTCTTGCCGTTGGGCGTGCGGCCCACGGCCTGCAGCACCAGGTCGTAGGTCTGCGGGGGTGGCGCCGTGCCGCCCTCTTCGGCCGCGGCAAACGTCACCTCGATGCCCGCCGGCGTGGCCTTGGCCCCCACCGTCTTGGTCTTGAGCATGATGTTGTCGAAGCGCTTGGCGTTCATCTTCTGCCAGATCTTCACCAGGTCGCGGTCGGCGCCCTGCATCAGACCATCGAGCATCTCCACCACGTCCAGGCGCGCACCCAGGGTGCTGTACACCGTGCCCATCTCCAGGCCGATGATGCCGCCGCCCAGGATCAGCATGCGCTTGGGCACTTCTTTCAACGCGAGTGCGCCGGTGCTGTCCACCACGCGGGGGTCCTCGGGCATGAAGGGCAAACGCACGGCTTGCGAACCGGCCGCGATGATGGCTTTCTTGAACGCGATCACCTGCTTCTTGCCGTTCTTGTCCTGCGCCGCGCCGCTGGTTTCTTCCACCTCAAGGTGGTTCGCACCGACAAAGGCGCCGTAGCCGCGCACGGTGGTGACTTTGCGCATCTTGGCCATGGCGGCCAGCCCGCCGGTGAGCTTGCCGATCACCTTCTCTTTGTGGCCACGCAGCTTCTCGATGTTCACCACCGGCCGGCCGAAGTCCACGCCCAGATCGGCCATGTGGCTGACCTCGTCCATCACGGCGGCCACGTGCAGCAGTGCCTTGGACGGAATGCAGCCCACGTTCAGGCAGACGCCGCCCAAGGTGGCGTAGCGCTCGACCAGCACGACCTTGAGACCCAGGTCGGCCGCGCGGAAGGCCGCGCTGTAGCCACCGGGGCCACCGCCGAGCACGAGCACGTCGCACTCGAGGTCGGCGCTGCCGCCGAAGCTGGCCGCTGTGGGCGCAGCCGCCACAGCAGGCACTGCGACCGGTGCCGCGGCAACGGGCGCCAGGGCAGCCGCGGGTGCAGGCGCCGCAGCGGCCTCACCGGCCGCCTCCAGCGTGAGCACCACGCTGCCCTGCTTGACCTTGTCGCCCAGCTTGACCTTGAGCTCCTTCACCACGCCAGCAGCAGATGACGGAATCTCCATCGAAGCCTTGTCGGACTCCACCGTGATGAGCGACTGCTCGGCCTTGACCGTGTCACCGGGCTTGACCAGCAGCTCGATCACCGCCACTTCGTCGAAGTCGCCGATGTCGGGGACCTGGATGTCAATGATTGCCATCGCCATTCCTTAAAGAAGAACGCGACGGAAGTCGCCGAGGATTTGACCCAGATACGCGTTGAAGCGCGCCGCCGCAGCCCCGTCGATCACCCGGTGGTCCCAGGTCAGCGAGAGCGGCAGCATGAGACGTGGCGCGAACGCTTTGCCGTCCCACACCGGTTCCATATTGCTCTTGCACACACCGAGGATGGCGACCTCGGGCGCGTTGATGATGGGCGTGAAATAGCGCCCGCCAATGCCGCCCAGGCTGGAGATGGTGAACGTCGCACCACTCATCTCGGCCGGGCTCAACTTGCCTTCTCGCGCCTTCTTGGCGAGTTCGCCCATTTCCTGGCTGATCTGCAGCACGCCTTTTTTGTCGGCATCCTTGATCACCGGGACCATCAGGCCGTTGGGCGTGTCGGCGGCGAAGCCGATGTGCCAGAACTGCTTGTAGACCAGCGCGTCACCATCCAGCGAGCTGTTGAACTCGGGGAATTTCTTGAGCGCGGCCACACAAGCCTTGATCAGGAAAGCGAGCATGGTGACCTTCACGCCGCTCTTCTCGTTCTCCTTGTTGGTGGAGACGCGGAAGGCCTCCAGGTCGGTGATATCGGCATCATCGAAGTTGGTGACGGCCGGGATCATGACCGCGTTGCGCAGCAGGTTGGCGCCGCTGATCTTCTTGATGCGGCCCATCTCCTTGCGCTCGATCGGGCCGAACTTGGCGAAGTCCACCTTGGGCCAGGGGATCAGCCCCAGCTCGGAGCCGCCACGGCCGCTGGATGCTGGCGCCCTGGCCGCCTGTGCCACGGTCTGCACCGCACCAGCCATCACCGACTTCGTGAACGACTGGATGTCTTCGGCGGTGATGCGGCCCTTGAGGCCCGAGCCTTTGACTTCGGCCAGCGGCACGCCGAGCTCGCGAGCGAACTTGCGCACCGAGGGCGAGGCGTGGGGCAGGCCGACGGGGGCAGTTGCGGTGGGGTTGTGCGCGGGAGCAGCAGGCGCAGAAACGCTGGCCGCCTGCGGTGCAGCCGCAGCGGCTGGAGCGGCTGCAGCAGGAGCGGGCTTGGCTCCCTCGCCCCCCTGGGGAGAGGGCTGGGGTGAGGGGCTCGCCGCCACAGACCCCTCCAGAATCGCCAACAAATCGCCGATGTTGACCGTGTCACCGACCTTGACCTTGAGCTCCTTGAGCACACCGGCGTGCGACGACGGAATCTCCATCGACGCCTTGTCGGACTCCACCGTGATCAGGCTTTGCTCCAGCGCGATCTTGTCGCCCGGTTTGACCAGCACCTCGATCACCGCGACGTCCTTGAAGTCGCCAATGTCGGGTACGAGCACCTGCACCGGGCCGCTGGCAGCGGGCGCCGCTGCGGCAGGGGCAGGGGCGGGAGCGGCCACGGGTGCGGCAGCCGCTGCGGGAGCTGCAGCCACCGGCGCGGGAGCAGCGGCTTCACCCGCAGCCTCCACCACCAACACCACCGAACCCTGCTTGACCTTGTCGCCCAGCGCGACCTTGAGCTCTTTCACCACGCCGGCCGTGCTCGACGGAATTTCCATCGATGCCTTGTCCGACTCCACCGTGATCAGCGACTGCTCGGCCTTGACCGTGTCGCCCACCTTGACCAGCAGTTCGATCACCGCCACCTCGTCGAAGTCGCCGATGTCCGGGACCTTCACATCTATGAGTGCCATGTTGTTGTCTCCTCGCCGTATCAGGCGTACAGCGGGTTGATCTTGTCGGCCTTGATGCCGTACTTGGCAATGGCCTCGGCCACCTTGGCCACCGGTACCGTGCCCTCTTCGCTCAAAGCCTTGAGCGCCGCCACCACGATGTAGTGGCGGTTGATCTCGAAGTGCTCACGCAGCTTGCTGCGGAAGTCGCTGCGGCCGAAGCCGTCGGTGCCCAGCACCTTGTAGGTGCGGCCTTTGGGAATGAAGGGCCGGATCTGTTCGGCGTAGTTCTTCATGTAGTCGGTCGATGCCACCACCGGGCCGGTGTGCTTTTCCAGCTGTTTGGCCACGAACGAGACACGCTGCGGCTCGGTGGGGTGCAGCAGGTTCCAGCGCTCGGCGTCCTGGCCATCGCGGGTCAGTTCGTTGAAGCTCGGGCAGCTCCACACGTTGGCGGCCACGCCCCAGTCTTTCTCCAGCAGTTCCTGTGCGGCAATCGATTCGCGCAGGATGGTGCCGGAGCCCAGCAGCTGCACGCGCGGTGTCAGTTTCGCTCCCTCTTTGCATAGGTACATGCCCTTGATGATCTGGTCTTCGGTGCCGGGCGTGAGGCCGGGCATCGCGTAGTTTTCGTTCAGCAAGGTCAGGTAGTAGAAGACGTTGTCCTGCTTCTCCACCATGCGCTTGAGGCCATGGTGCAGGATCACGCCCACTTCGTGCGCGAAGGTCGGGTCGTAGCTGATGCAGTTCGGGATGGTGCCGGCCAGGATGTGGCTGTGGCCGTCTTCGTGCTGCAAGCCTTCGCCGTTGAGCGTGGTGCGCCCGGAAGTGCCGCCGAGCAGGAAGCCGCGCGCCTGCATGTCGCCGGCAGCCCAGGCCAGATCGCCGATGCGCTGGAAGCCGAACATGGAGTAGTACACGTAGAACGGCACCATGATGCGGTTGCTCGTGCTGTAGGACGTGGCCGCCGCGATCCAGCTGCTCATGCCGCCGGCCTCATTGATGCCTTCCTGCAGGATCTGACCGGCCTTGTCTTCCTTGTAGTACATGACCTGGTCTTTGTCGACCGGGGTGTACTGCTGCCCTGCGGGGTTGTAGATGCCGATCTGGCGGAACAAGCCTTCCATGCCGAAGGTGCGCGCCTCATCCACCAGGATGGGCACGATGCGCGGACCCAGGGCCTGGTCGCGCAGCAGCTGGGTGAGGAAACGCACATAGGCCTGCGTGGTCGAAATCTCGCGGCCTTCCACGGTGGGCTCCATCACGGCCTTGAAGGTCTCCATCGAAGGCACGGTGAAGCTCTCGTCGGCCTTCACACGGCGCTTGGGCAAGTACCCGCCCAGGGCCTGACGGCGCTCGTGCAGGTAACGCATTTCCGGGGTATCGTCGGCCGGCTTGTAGAACGGGATCTTCGAGAGTTCGCTGTCGGGAATCGGCAGGTTGAAGCGGTCGCGGAAGATCTTGATGTCTTCGTCGGTGAGCTTCTTGGTCTGGTGCACCGTGTTCTTGCCCTCGCCCGACTTGCCCATGCCAAAGCCCTTGACGGTCTTGATCAGCAGCACGGTCGGCTGGCCCTTGTGGTTGACCGCCTTGTGGTACGCCGCGTAGACCTTCTGCGGGTCGTGGCCACCGCGTTTGAGGTTCCAGATGTCGTTGTCGCTGAGATGGGCCACCATCTCCAGCGTCTTGGGGTCGCGGCCGAAGAAGTGCTTGCGCACGTAGGCGCCGTCGTTGGCTTTGAAGGACTGGTAGTCGCCATCGACCGTGTCCATCATGATCTTGCGAAGCGCGCCGTCCTTGTCGCGCGCCAGCAGCGAGTCCCACTCGCTGCCCCACAGCAGCTTGATCACGTTCCAGCCGGAGCCACGGAACTCGCCTTCAAGCTCCTGGATGATCTTGCCGTTGCCGCGCACCGGACCATCCAGGCGCTGCAGGTTGCAGTTCACCACGAAGATCAGGTTGTCGAGGTTCTCGCGCGCGGCCAGGCTGATGGCGCCCAGCGATTCGACCTCGTCCATCTCACCGTCGCCGCAGAACACCCAGACCTTGCGGTTCTCGGTGTTGGCAATGCCGCGGGCGTGCAGGTATTTCAGAAAGCGCGCCTGGTAGATCGCCATCAGCGGGCCCAAGCCCATGGACACCGTGGGGAACTGCCAGAACTCGGGCATCAGCTTGGGGTGCGGGTAGCTGGAGAGGCCTTTGCCGTCGACTTCCTGGCGGAAATTGAGCAACTGCTCTTCGGTCAGACGGCCTTCGAGGTAGGCGCGGGCGTAAACGCCGGGCGAGACGTGGCCCTGGATGTAGAGGCAGTCGCCACCGTGGTTCTCGCTCTCGGCGTGCCAGAAATGGTTGAAGCCGGCGCCGAACATGTGGGCCAGCGAAGCAAACGAGCCGATGTGGCCTCCCAGGTCGCCGCCGTCTTCGGGGTTGTGGCGGTTGGCCTTGACCACCATGGCCATGGCGTTCCAGCGCATGTAGGCACGCAGGCGCTCTTCGATCTCGATGTTGCCGGGACAACGCTCTTCCTGGTTGGGCTCGATGGTGTTCACGTAGCCCGTGGTGGCCGAGAACGGAAGGTCGATGCTGTGCTGGCGGGCCTCTTCAAGCAGTTGCTCCAGCAGGAAGTGGGCGCGCTCCGGGCCTTCCCGGTCGATCACGGCGCCCAGCGCCTCCATCCATTCGCGCGTTTCCTGGGTATCCAGGTCACCGGCGCCGCGGCCGTCCTGAGCGTTGTTCGCTGCCATGTCTGTCTCCTGTTGGTTGAAATCGAGCTTACGGGGGGCATTCCGCGCTGTCACGGAGTTTCCCACAATGTTTTCTAGATTTCAATATGTGCTTTTCTTTTCTACATTGTGAAATTTTGTTGGCGTGCAAAAGACGGAGATACGGCACACCGGCGCTCCACAAATCGAAGCAAGCGGCACCTGCTCACGTAGACTCGGCAGGCTATGAGTTCCGCGCCTTCCACACCCGCATCATCACCGCCAAACCCCGGGCAAGCACCTTGGTGGAAACGCTGGTGGCGGCGCTTGCCACCGTCGCGGCAAGACCGGTTTGCCACGCTGGCACCGCTGCTGTCGGTGTTGCTGTTCCTCTCGGCCATCGTGGTGGCCATCACCTACCTGCGATTCGAAGAACTTGAGCGCGAACAGGAAGCCGTGACGCGCGATGTGGAGTACGCGCAGCAGCGCCTGCGCCTGCGCCTGCTGGAGCGCCAGGAACAGCTGATGCGCCTGGCCCGCGAAATCGACAACCGGGACATCGATACAGAGGAGTTCGTCTTCCAGGTCGAGGCACTGGTCAGCCAGTTCCCCGAATTGCTCGCGGTGACATGGGTGGATGCCCGGCGCAACGTGCTCGCCAGCTACGCGTCTCCCAGTGCCCCACCCAGGCTGATGCGCCCCACCGGCAGCACCCTCTCACCCAACGAAACCGACGGCACCTTCGACCTCGCCCGCGACCTGCGCCAGCCCACTTATTCGCGCCCGCTGGAAACACAGGATCCGCGCAACGCCACGCTGATGCTGCATGTGCCGCTGAGCGAGCAGGGCCGGTTTGCCGGCACCGTCATGGGTGAATACGCCATCGACGGCCTCATGCGCTATGGCATGCCGCCTGAAATCATGGCGCGTTATGCCGTGGCCCTGGTCGACGACCGGGGCCAGGTGCTTGCAGGCAGCCTGCAGACGCCCACCTCCGTGCTGCGCCTGCTGCCCTGGTCCAACCCGCCGCTGGAACACGAGGTGCCGGTTTCACCGGTGGGCAACGGACTGATCGTGAAAGCGCAGGGTTACCGCACCTCGCAGGACATCGTGGGCAGCGGTTTCTTCTGGGTGATCGGTGCGCTCTCGGCGCTGACGGTGTGGATGTTGCTCGGGACCTGGCGCCACACACGCCGGCGCGTTCAGGCACAGCAAGCCCTGGTGTCCGAGACCAACTTTCGACGCGCCATGGAAAACTCCATGCTCACCGGCATGCGCGCGCTCGACATGCAGGGTCGCATCACCTACGTGAACCCGGCCTTCTGCTCCATGACGGGATGGACCGAAGGCGAGCTGGTGGGCCGTACCGCTCCCTTCCCCTATTGGCCAGACGAAGACTTCGACCAGCTCTCGGCACGTCTGGAAGACGAACTCCGTGGTCGCTCCACACCTGGTGGCTTCGAGGTGCGGGTGCAGCGGCGCGACGGCAGCATCTTCGACGCGCGCATGTACGTGTCGCCGCTGATCGATCCCAAAGGTCACCAGACCGGCTGGATGACGTCGATGACCGACATCACCGAGCCCAAGCGCATCCGCGAAGAACTCTCCGCATCCTATGAGCGCTTCACCACCGTGCTGGAGAGCCTGGACTCGGCCGTGTCGGTGGCGCCTCTGGGCAGCGACGAGATGCTGTTTGCCAACAAGATGTACCGCATGTGGTTCGGCACGCGTGGCCAGGGCCACCGGCACCTGGTGGATCTGGCGGGTACCCAACCCACACCCAGCCCGGACGACGGCGATGCGGTGGACGCCTTTGCGGGCATGCCCACCGAGACCTTGACGGACGCTGGCGCGGAAAACGCCGAGGTGTTCGTGGAAGAGCTCGACCGCTGGCTGGAAGTGCGCACGCGATACCTCACCTGGGTCGACGGACGCCTGGCACAGATGGTGATTGCCAGCGACATCACACCGCGCCGCTACGCCGAAGAGCAGGCCTCGCGGCAGGCCGAGCGCGCGCAGACCGCCAGCCGCCTGATCACCATGGGCGAGATGGCGTCAAGCGTGGCGCACGAGCTCAACCAGCCGCTCACCGCCATCAGCAACTATTGCAACGGCATGATCTCGCGCGTGAACGAAAACCGGATCAGCACCGAAGACTTGCTGGGCGCGCTGGAGAAAACCGCGCGCCAGGCGCAGCGCGCCGGGCAGATCATCCAGCGGATCAAGGCCTTCGTGAAACGCAGTGAACCCAACCCGGCGCCTTCCGACGTGGCGCAGATGGTGAGCAATGCGATCGAGCTGGCCGACATCGAACTGCGCCGCCATCAGGTGCGCCTGTCGCCCTACGTGGCAGCTCGCCTGCCCAGCCTGATGGTTGACCCCATCCTGATCGAACAGGTGCTCATCAATCTGTTGAAGAACGCGGGCGAGGCCATCATGCAGGCGGGCCGTGCACCGGGCGAACGCTACGTGGAGCTGCGCGTCGGACCACGCCGCCAGGACGATCTGGATGTGGTCGAATTCTCGGTGCGCGACTCCGGCAACGGGGTGCCCGACGAGATGATCGAGCGCATCTACGAAGCCTTCTACAGCACCAAGAGTGAAGGCATGGGCATTGGCCTGAAGCTGTGCCGCAGCATCGTCGAATCGCACCACGGCAGGATGCATGTGCACAACATCTACAATGGCGAAGAGGTTGTGGGTTGCTGCTTCAGTTTCTGGATTCCCGTGGTCTCCAGATTGAAGGTCAGCGACGCATCAACCGGACCAGCCACAGAGCCGGTGACGGACACAGAAAGAGCGAGATGAGTTTGATCCCGAAAAAAGGCACCGTGTATGTGGTCGATGACGACGAAGCGGTACGCGACTCACTGCAATGGCTGCTCGAAGGCAAGGACTTCCGGGTCCGCTGCTTCGAATCGGCCGAAGCATTCCTCAGCCGCTACGACGCCCGAGAAGTGGCCTGCCTGATCGCCGACATCCGCATGGGCGGCATGACCGGCATGGAGTTGCAAGAGCGACTCATCGAACGCCAGTCTCCCCTGCCCATCGTCTTCATCACCGGCCACGGCGACGTGCCGATGGCGGTGGAGTCGATGAAAAAGGGTGCGCTCGATTTCATCCAGAAGCCGTTCAAGGAAGACCAGCTCGTCACGCTGGTCGAACGCATGCTCGAGCGCGCGCGTGAAGCTTTCACCACCCACCAGCAGGCGGTGAGCCGCGATGCGTTGCTCTCCAAACTCACCAGCCGTGAAGCCCAGGTGCTGGAGCGCATCGTGGCCGGCCGGCTGAACAAGCAGATCGCCGACGACCTGGGCATCAGCATCAAGACGGTGGAGGCGCACCGCGCCAACATCATGGAAAAACTCGGCGCCAACACCGTGGCCGACCTGCTCAAGATCGCGCTGGGACAGACCCCGGCCAAGGCCTGACACACCGCTCCCACACAACCGATCAACGCCCGCCCTTCCCGGCGGGCGTTTCCATTTCAACCGCATCCCGCCCACCCCATGACCGCACAACTCATCGACGGCAACGCCCTCTCCCGCCAACTTCGCGCCGACGTGACCGCACGGGTCACCGCCTTGAAGGCGCGTGGCATCACGCCGGGCCTGGCGGTGATCCTGGTGGGCGAGAACGCGGCGTCGCAGGTTTATGTGCGCAACAAGGTCAAGGCCTGCGAGGACACCGGCATGCACTCGGTGCTGGAGCGCTGGCCCGCCACCATGACCGAGGCCGAACTGCTGGCGCGTGTGGACGCCCTCAACCTTGATGCCACCATCCACGGCATCCTGGTGCAGCTGCCGCTGCCCGCGCACATCAACGCGCAGAAGGTGATCGAGGCCATCTCACCCGCCAAGGATGTGGACGGTTTCCACATCGCCAGCGCCGGCGCCCTCATGACCGGCATGCCGGGCTTCTGGCCCTGCACGCCCTATGGCTGCATGAAGATGCTGGAGAGCATCGGCTACGAGCTCAAGGGCAAACATGCGGTGGTGATCGGCCGCAGCAACATCGTGGGCAAACCCATGGCTCTCATGCTGCTTCAGCAGAACGCCACCGTCACCATCTGCCACAGCGGGACCCAAGACCTCAAGGCCATGACGCTGCAGGCCGACGTGATCGTGGCCGCCGTGGGCAAGCGCAACGTGCTCACGGCCGACATGGTCAAACCCGGTGCGGTGGTGCTCGACGTGGGCATGAACCGCAACGACGAAGGCAAGCTCTGCGGGGATGTGGACTTTGACGGTGTGAAGGAGGTGGCGAGCTACATCACGCCCGTGCCCGGTGGTGTGGGCCCCATGACCATCACCATGTTGATGGTCAACACACTCGAGTCCGCAGAACGGCTGGCGAGCTAAGCCGCATCGGACTGGCGCGTCAGGCGCCACAGCACCCATCCCGCGCACAACCACTGCCCCAGCACCATCGCGGAGCCCACGCCATGCCACAGGCGCAAATTGCCGCCGCTGGCGCGGGCGGTGACGATGTTCTGAGCCACGCCGAATTCCTGCACCAGCGCCAGCAGCATCGCGAACAACACGAATCCCATGGTGGTGAGTGCGACGGGCGCGATGCTGGCACCCTCGGCACGCCAGCGGCGCAGGATCATCAGGAGCGCCAGGCCCAGTCCAAGGCCAGCCCAGCATTGCAGTGAGAAGATTTTCGCCGCCACCGGTCCGGCCATCGCAGGGCTGTCCAGGGTCATGAACAGCAGCGGAACAGCCAGAAAACTCAACGCTGTGATGCCACCCCACCACAGGGCAGCAACCACAACAGCCAGCCTTTGCTGCGGCATCAGGCGTAGCGCACGGCCACGATCTCGAAGCGCTTGGTACCACCGGGTGCCTGAACCTCGGCCACATCGCCCTCTTCCTTGCCGATCAACGCTCGTGCAATCGGACTGCCGATGTTCACCAACCCCAGCTTGAGATCAGCCTCGTCCTCGCCAACGATCTGGTACGTCACTGCCGCGCCGCTGGCTTCGTCTTCCAGCTCCACAGTGGCACCGAACACCACCTTGCCCCCCGCGTCCACCGCGGTCGGGTCGATGATTTGCGCGGCCGAGAGCTTGCCCTCGATCTCGGCGATGCGACCTTCGATGAAGCCCTGGCGATCTTTGGCAGCGTCGTATTCAGCGTTCTCGCTCAAGTCGCCCTGGGCACGCGCCTCGGCAATCGCGTTGATCACCCAGGGGCGGTCCACGGTCTTCAGGCGATGCAGCTCTTCCTTGAGCTTTTCTGCGCCGCGCTTGGTGATGGGTAGGGTGGCCATGGGGTGCTCCGGAATTCGGGATGCAGCCGTCTGTGCGTCTGCGTCAATACAAAAGGAAACCGCCGAGCGTTGCCGGTCGGCGGTGTACTGGAACCAATTATGCCCCGCTCGAGCCTGTGCTCAACCGGGATGAACCCGGATCAAGCTGTGAGCTGCGCGTGCATTTCCTGCACCGAGATGACGCCCAGGCTGTCCATGTATTTCATGCCTTCCACCGCCGCCTCAGCCCCTGCAATCGTGGTGAAGGTGGTCACCCGTGCCAACAGCGCCGAGGTGCGGATGGCGCGCGAATCGGTGATGGCGTTGCGGCGCTCTTCCACCGTGTTGATCACCAGCACGATGTCGCCGTTCTTGATGGCGTCCACGATGTGCGGGCGGCCTTCGGTGACCTTGTTCACCATCTGCACCGCCACACCTGCCGCGCTGATGGCAGCGGCCGTGCCGCGCGTGGCGACCAGCTCGAAGCCCATGTCCACCAGTTGGCGCGCAATCTCCACCGCGCGCGGCTTGTCACCGTTCTTCACGGTCAGGAACACCTTGCCGGTTGAACCGTTGGCGGCCTTGCCTGGCCGGGGCAGCTTGGTGCCGGCGCCCAGCTGGCTCTTGACGAAAGCCTCGCCAAAGGTCTTGCCCACGCCCATCACCTCACCGGTGGATTTCATCTCGGGACCAAGGATGGTGTCCACGCCGGGGAACTTCACAAACGGGAACACGGCCTCCTTGACGCTGAAGTACGGCGGCGTGACTTCGGCGCCGATGCCCTGGTCGTCCAGCGACTGACCGGCCATGCAGCGCGCCGCCACCTTGGCCAGCTGGATGCCGGTGGCCTTGGAAACGAAAGGCACGGTGCGCGAGGCGCGTGGGTTCACTTCGAGCACGAAGATCACGTCCTGACCGTCCACCTCTTGAATGGCGAACTGCACGTTCATCAGGCCGATCACGTTCAGGCCCTCGGCCATGGCCGCGGTCTGGCGCTTGAGCTCGTCCACCGTGGCCTTGGCCAAGTAGTACGGCGGCAGCGAACAGGCGGAGTCCCCGCTGTGCACGCCGGCCTGCTCGATGTGTTCCATCACGCCGCCAATGAACACTCGGCCCGTGGCGTCTCGGATCGCGTCCACATCGCACTCGATCGCGTCGTTAAGGAAGCGGTCGAGCAACACCGGCGAGTCGTGGCTGACCTTGACCGCTTCGCGCATGTAGCGCTCCAGGTCGCGCTGCTCGTGCACGATTTCCATCGCGCGGCCGCCCAGCACGTAGCTCGGGCGCACCACCAGCGGGTAACCCAGCGCGGCGGCCTTTTCAAGCGCCTCGGGCTCGGCACGCGCGGTGGCGTTGGGCGGCTGGCGCAGGCCCAGGGTGTGCAGCAGCTGCTGGAAGCGCTCGCGGTCTTCGGCCGCGTCGATCATGTCGGGACTGGTGCCGATGATGGGCACGCCCGCAGCTTCCAGGCCGAGCGCGAGCTTCAGCGGCGTCTGGCCGCCGTATTGAACGATCACGCCCAGCGGTTTTTCCTTGTCCACGATTTCCAGCACGTCTTCCAGCGTGAGCGGCTCGAAGTACAAACGGTCGCTGGTGTCGTAGTCGGTCGACACAGTCTCAGGGTTGCAGTTGACCATGATGGTCTCGTACCCGTCTTCGCGCATGGCAAGCGCGGCGTGCACGCAGCAGTAGTCGAACTCGATGCCCTGGCCGATGCGGTTGGGGCCACCGCCCAGCACCATGATCTTCTTGTTGGTCGTCGGCTCGGCTTCGCACTCACCGTCGCCGTTGCCTTCGTACGTGGAGTACAGGTAAGCGGTATCGGTGGCGAATTCGGCCGCGCAGGTGTCCACACGTTTGTAGACCGGGCGGATGTTCTCGGCGATGCGGCGCTCGCGCACGGACTGCTCGTTGGTTTTGAGCAGCTTCGCGAGCCGCCTGTCTGAGAAGCCTTTCTTCTTGAGGCCGCGCAGCGTGTCGGCGTCGATGGCTTCCAGGCTGGTCTTTTCCAGCGCGAGTTCGATCTTCACGATCTCTTCGATCTGCACCAGGAACCACGGATCGATCTTGGTGAACTGGTGCACCTCGTCCATGGTCCAGCCGGCGGCAAACGCGTCGCCCACATACCAGATGCGGTCGGGGCCGGGCTCGCCAAGCTCGCGCTCCAGCGTCTCGCGGTCCTGCGTCTTCTCGTTCATGCCGTCCACGCCCACTTCCAGGCCGCGCAGGGCCTTCTGGAACGACTCCTGGAAGGTGCGGCCCATGGCCATGACCTCGCCCACGCTCTTCATCTGCGTGGTCAGGCGGCTGTCGGCGGTGGGGAATTTTTCGAATGCAAAACGCGGGATCTTGGTGACCACGTAATCGATCGACGGTTCGAACGATGCCGGTGTGGCACCGCCGGTGATCTCGTTGCGCAGCTCATCCAGCGTGTAGCCGATGGCCAGCTTGGCCGCGACCTTGGCGATGGGGAAACCGGTGGCCTTGGAGGCGAGTGCGGACGAGCGCGACACGCGCGGGTTCATCTCGATCACCACCATGCGGCCGTCGGCTGGGTTGATCGAGAACTGCACGTTGGAGCCACCGGTGTCCACACCGATCTCGCGCAGCACGGCCAGGCTGGCGTTGCGCAGGATCTGGTATTCCTTGTCGGTCAGCGTCTGCGCAGGGGCCACGGTGATGGAGTCGCCGGTGTGCACGCCCATGGGGTCCAGGTTCTCGATCGAGCACACGATGATGCAGTTGTCCGCCTTGTCGCGCACCACTTCCATCTCGTACTCTTTCCAGCCGAGCAGCGACTCTTCGATCAGCAGCTCATTGGTGGGCGAGGCTTCCAGGCCACGCTTGCAGATCACTTCGAACTCTTCCGGGTTGTAGGCAATGCCACCGCCGGTGCCACCCAGCGTGAAGCTCGGGCGGATCACCACAGGGAAGCCGACGGTCTTCTGCACGCCCCAGGCCTCTTCCAGGCTGTGGGCGATGCCCGAGCGCGCCGAGCCCAGACCGATCTTGGTCATGGCGTCCTTGAACTTCAGGCGGTCTTCGGCCTTGTCGATGGCCTCGGGCGTGGCGCCGATCAGCTCCACGTCGTATTTGGCCAGCACACCGTGGCGCCAGAGGTCCAGCGCGCAGTTCAACGCGGTCTGGCCGCCCATGGTCGGCAGGATGGCGAAGCCGCCCTGGGCCAGCGGACGCTCCTTGGCGATGATCTTCTCCACCGTCTGCCAGGTGATCGGCTCGATGTAGGTGACGTCGGCCGTGGCCGGGTCGGTCATGATGGTCGCGGGGTTGCTGTTGATCAGCACGACCTTGTATCCCTCTTCGCGCAGGGCCTTGCAGGCCTGCACGCCGGAGTAGTCGAACTCACAGGCCTGGCCAATGATGATCGGGCCAGCGCCGATGATGAGGACGGTTTGGATGTCGGTTCTTTTGGGCATGGTTCGCGGTGGGTGTGCGCCGGCTCAGGCGGTGGCGGGCACGCGGGCCTGCATCAGGTCGATGAAACGGTCGAACAGGTAGCCGATGTCGTGCGGGCCGGGAGAAGCCTCGGGGTGGCCCTGGAAGCAGAACGCTGGCTTGTCGGTGCGGGCCAGGCCCTGCAGCGTGCCGTCGAACAGGCTCACGTGTGTGGCGCGCAGCGTGGCCGGCAGGCTCTTCTCGTCCACCGCAAAGCCGTGGTTCTGGCTGGTGATGGAGACGCGGCCGTTGTCCAGGTCTTTCACCGGGTGGTTGGCACCGTGGTGGCCAAATTTCATCTTGAAGGTCTTGGCCCCGCTGGCCAGCGCCAGTATTTGGTGGCCCAGGCAGATGCCGAACGTGGGCACGCCGGCTTCGATGATCTCGCGCGTGGCGGCGATCGCGTAGCCGCAAGGCTCCGGGTCGCCGGGGCCGTTGGAGAGGAACACGCCGTTGGGCTTGAGCTTGAACACGTCGGAGGCGGGCGTTTGCGCCGGCACCACGGTGATCTTGCAGCCGCGCTGCGCCAACATGCGCAGGATGTTGTACTTCACGCCGAAGTCGTAGGCGACCACATGGAAACGCGGTGCGATCTGTTCGCCGTAGCCGAAGCCGAGTTGCCACTCGGTCTGTGTCCAGGCGTAAGGCTCGGTGGCCGAGACCACCTTGGCCAGGTCTTGCCCGGCCATGTTGGGAGCGGCTTTGGCGGCAGCCACGGCCGCAGCGCGGTGCGCTTCGGTGATGACCTCGCCCGCGGGCAGGGCCACGATGCAGCCGTTCTGCGCGCCGTGGGTGCGCAGGCGACGGGTGAGCGCACGGGTGTCGAGGTCGGCAATGGCCACCGTGCCTTCGCGTTGCAGATAGTGCGAGAGCGTTTCGGTGCTGCGGAAGTTGGAGGCCAGCAGGGGCAGGTCTTTGATGATCAGGCCGGCGGCGTGGATGCGGCGGGCTTCGACGTCTTCGGCGTTGATGCCAGTGTTGCCGATGTGCGGATACGTGAGGGTCACGATCTGCTGGCAGTAACTCGGATCGGTGAGGATTTCCTGGTAGCCGGTGAGTGAGGTGTTGAACACGACCTCACCCGTGGTCTGACCGGTGGCGCCGATGGAGACGCCTGTAAAGACCGTGCCGTCGGCGAGCGCGAGAAGGGCTTTCGGATGGACGGGAAGCACGGATGGGACTCCAGAAGTGGGGCGAAACGCAGGCCACCGGCGGTTGGTGCCGCGCAGGCTTGGCACCCGCCCTGCCCCCACATCAGCTGAGGGGCCCGGACAGACTAAAACCTGGGGTGTGGAACCGGGGTGAGCGCGCGTCGCGCTGATTGCGGGTAAACCCCGGAATTATATGCTGCCGCCACGCTCCGTCGCGCTCGCATGCAGGCAGATGGCCGCCGCAGCCGCCACGTTGAGCGACTCCTCACCACCGGGCTGCGCAATGCGAACCGACTGCGCGGCCAGGGATTCCAACGCCGCACTCACGCCCTGCCCTTCATGTCCGAGCACCCAGGCACACGGCCAAGGCAGCGCCGCACGGTGCAGCAGATCGCCCTGATGGGAGCTGGTCACCAGCAACGGGACCTCCAACGCGGCGAGATCGCCCACCGACAGGCCTTCAACGAGTCGCAAGGCAAAGTGCGCGCCCATGCCGGCGCGCAACACCTTGGGCGACCAAAGCGCGGCCGTGCCCTTGAGCGCGAGCACCTGACCGAAGCCGAAGGCCGCCGCGCTGCGCAGGATCGAGCCCACGTTGCCGGCGTCCTGCAAGCAGTCCAGCACCACGGCGGGCTGCCCTGCCGCCAGACCCACGGCCTTGGGCAAGTCCCACACGAAGCCCACGCCGGCTGGTGATTCGAGCCCACTGATGGAGGCCATGAGGGCGCGCGGCACGGTCACGGTGCGATCGGACGCGTCGCGCAGGTCGTGCGGAGCTTGCACCCAGAAGTCGTCGGTGAAAACGGCCATGGCAGGCCTGTGGCCGCGCGCCAGCAGGGCACGGCAAAGGTGGTCGCCCTCAAGCCAGACCTGCCCCTGCTTGCGGTAGGCGGTGTTGTCCTGCGCCAGCACGCGCAGGCGCTTGAGCAACGGGTTGTCGCGCGAGGTGATGGGGCTGGGTGGATTCATGCGCTCGGCCCGTTCTCTGGGTTCATTCGGGCAAGCGCCCGCGCCACGGGTGCAAAGGACCGCCGGTGCATGGGCAAAGCTCCGTGTTCCTGCAGCGCCCGCATGTGCTCGGCCGTGCCGTAACCCTTGTGGCGGTCGAAGCCGTATTCGGGGTGCTGCAGGTGCAGTTCGCACAACAGCCGGTCGCGCGTGACCTTGGCCAGGATGGACGCGGCCGAAATACAGGGCACCAGCGCATCGCCCGACACGATGGCCTCGGCCAACACGTCCAGCGCGGGCAGGCGGTTGCCGTCCACCAGCACCTTGGTCGGCTTCAGGCGCAGGCCCTGCACCGCGCGGCGCATGGCCAGCATCGTGGCCTGCAGGATGTTGAGCTGGTCGATTTCCTCCACCGAGGCCTGTGCAATGCTGCAGCAGAGCGCCTTGGCGCGGATCTCGTCGTACAGGCGCTCACGGCGCAAGGCAGAGAGCTGCTTTGAATCGGCCAGTCCCTTGATGGGTGAGCGGTCGTCCAGGATCACAGCCGCGGCCACCACCGGACCGGCCAGCGGCCCACGACCGGCCTCGTCCACGCCTGCCACCAGACCGGGGACATCCCAGGCGAGGTGGGCCTGTTCAGCTCTCAAGAACTTTTTCGATCGCATCGGTGGCCAGTTGGGCGGTATCGCGCCGCAGGGTGTGGTGCAGCGCGGTGAAGCGCTGCTGCAGGGCAGCGATTCTCTCAGGCGCGTCGAGCCAGTCCAGCACGCCTTGAGCCAGCGCCCGAGGCGAAGCCGCCTCTTGCAGGAACTCCGGCACCACGAAGTCACCGCACAGGATGTTGGGCAAGCCCACCCAGGGTTGCAGTTGCTTGCGCCGCATGATCTGCCAGGACAACCAGTTCATGTTGTACGCAATCACCATGGGGCGCTTGAACAGCGCCGCCTCCAACGTGGCGGTGCCGCTGGCGATCAGGGTCACGTCGCAGGCGGCCAGCGCCGTGTGCGACTGGCCTGCGATCACCTGCAGTTCGCCGCCCAGGCCCGCGCTGCGGGCGGCCGCCTCGATGCGCTCGCGCAGCGCCGGCACGGCCGGCACCACGAACCGGGTGCCGGGTCGTTCGCTTCGCAGGCGCTTGGCGGCTTCAAAAAACACCTGGGCGAGATACTGCACTTCGGAGGCACGACTGCCTGGCAGGATGGCCACCACGGTGTCTTCGTCGCGCAGCCCCAGGGCCACCCTGGCGGCGGCCCGATCCGGCTCCAGCGGAATCACGTTGGCCAGCGGATGGCCCACGTAGGTCGCGGCAATGTCGTGCCGGGCGAGCAGGTCGGGTTCAAACGGAAAAATGCACAGCACGTGGTCGGCACTGCGCCGGATCTTCTCAACGCGCTCCGCGCGCCAGGCCCAAACGGACGGGCACACGAAATGCACGGTCCGCACGCCACTCGCCTTCAGGTTGGCTTCGAGGTGCAGGTTGAAGTCGGGGGCATCCACACCGATGAACACGTCGGGCCGGTCGGTGGTCAACAGGCGCTGCTGCAGTTGGGCGCGGATACCGACAATCTCGCGGTAGTGCCGCAGCACCTCGACATAGCCGCGCACCGCGAGCTTCTCGCTGGGCCACCAGGCTTCGAACCCTTGCGCCGCCATCTGCTGGCCGCCAATGCCGAAGGACTGGAGATCGGGCCAGCGCTGACGCACACCACCGAGCAGCAAGCCTGCGAGCAGATCGCCCGACGTCTCGCCCGCCACCAGGGCAAAACGTTTGGAGGGGTTCATGCCGAGTTCAGCGAACGATGCCGCGCTGGGGCGACACCTGCCCGAGGAAGTCCAACATCATGGCCACATCGGGCGCGGCTTCGGGCGTCTTCCCGGTCAGGGCGCGAATGCGTTCCACCGACTGATCCAGCTTGAGGTCTTCGCGGTAGAGCGCCTTGTGCATGGCCTTCACGGCCGAAATGCGCTCGGGCGAAAAGCCGCGGCGGCGCAGGCCTTCGAAGTTCATCGAGCGAGCCTGCGCGGGCTGGCCCTGGCACATCACGAACGGCGGCAAATCGGCAAAGAGCAGCGAACACATGGCCGTCATGGCGTGAGCGCCAACGCGCACGAACTGGTGCACCACCGTGAAGCCGCCGAGGATCACCCAATCGTCCACCACCACGTGGCCCGCCAGCTGCGAGTTGTTGGCGAAGATGGTGTGGTTGCCCACCACGCAGTCGTGCGCCAGGTGCACGTATGCCATGATCCAGTTGTCGTTGCCAACCTGGGTCACAGCACGGTCTCCGGGGGAGCCGATGTTGAAGGTGCAGAACTCACGCACGGTGTTGCGGTCGCCGATGACGAGTTCACAGGGCTCACCAGCGTACTTCTTGTCCTGCGGTACCGCACCCAGCGAGTTGAACTGGAAGATCCGGTTGTCTCGACCGATGGTGGTGTGGCCTTCGATCACGCAATGCGCGCCGATGGTGGTGCCCCCACCCACCTTCACATTCGGACCGATCACGGTATAGGGGCCGACCGCGACCGAGCTGTCGAGTTCTGCGGCCGGGTCCACCAGTGCGGTGGGGTGAATCAGAGACACGAGGCGCCCTCCCCCAGCGTCAGGCGATGGTGCGCATGGTGCACATCAGCTCGGCTTCACACGCCACCTGCTCGCCCACGCGGGTGATGCCTTTGAACTTGAAGATGCCGGCCTTCATGCGGTCCAGCGTCACGTCCATCACGAGCTGATCGCCGGGCTCCACCGGGCGCTTGAAACGCGCACCGTCGATACCGGCGAAGTAGTACACCGTCTTGTCGTCGGGCGTCACGCCCAGCGTGTCGAACGCCAGCAGGGCCGCGACTTGCGCCATGGCCTCCAGCATCAGCACACCCGGCATCACCGGGCGGTGCGGGAAGTGGCCCACGAAAAACGGCTCGTTGATGGTGACATTCTTGAGCGCCTTGATGCTCTTGCCTTTGTCGAGCTCCAGCACCCGGTCCACCAGCAGAAACGGGTAGCGGTGGGGCAGTTGTTTGAGAATCTGGTGAATGTCCATCATGGCTTTGTGTTGTTCTGGAGGGCTTGTTCGATCGCGTGTTCCGCCGCCTTGAGGCGTTCGCGGATGCGGTTGAGCTGCTTGAGGGATGCAGCATTTTTTTCCCAACTCGCATTGTCGTCGATGGGGAACATGCCGGTGTAGTGGCCTGGCTTAAGCAGCGAGCGCGTGACCACCGAAGCCGCCGACACATGCACACCTTCGGCCAGCGTCAGGTGGCCCAACACCACGGCACCGCCACCGATGGTGCAGCCCGCGCCGATGGTGGCGCTGCCAGCCACCCCCACACACCCGGCCATGGCTGTGTTCGCACCCACGCGCACGTTGTGGCCGATCTGGATCAGGTTGTCGAGCTTCACGCCGTCTTCGATGACGGTGTCGTCCAGCGCACCACGGTCAATACAAGTGTTGGCGCCAATCTCCACGTCGTTGCCGATCCGCACGGCGCCCAGTTGCTCGATCTTGATCCACTGGCCCTGGTGAGGAGCAAAGCCGAAGCCGTCTGCTCCGATCACCACACCCGAGTGCACCACACAACGCTCGCCCAGCATGCAGCGCTCTCCCACCGTCACGCGGGGGTGCAACAGCGTGTTCGCACCGACCTGCACGTGCTCGCCGAGTACGCAGTGCGCCCCGATGCGGGCGCCTGGGCCAATCCGAACGCCCGCAGCAATGAACGCAAACGCGCCAATATCGACGCCCGGTGCCAGCTCGGCCGTGGGATGCACCGCTGCTGTCTGATGAACACCAGTCAGTGCTGCGGACGCATGCTCGCGTTTCCACCACTGGGTGAGGCGCGCGAAATACAGGTAAGGATCGTCGGTGACGATGCACGCACCGCGCTCACTGGCGGCGCTGCGCAGCACTGGCGACACAATCAGGCACGCGGCGCGGGTGGTGGCTATTTGCGGGGCATAGCGAACATGTGAAACAAACGCCAGCGCGTCGGACTCGGCCGTGGCCAAAGGGGCCAGTCGACGAATGACCAAGTCGGATGCGCCGACGAGTTCACCACCGAGGGCTTCGACAATGGAGCCCAGTGGTTTCGACACTCCCGGATCCCGCGGCTTACTTGCTGCCGTTCAAGCCGCTGAGCACCTTGTCGGTGATGTCGTGCTTGGGGTTGATGTAGACCGCTTCCTGGATGACCAGGTCAAACTTTTCTGCCTCAGCCACCTGCTTGATGATGCGGTTGGCGCGTTCCAGAACGCTTTGCAGTTCTTCGTTCTTGCGCATGTTCAGGTCTTCCTGAAACTCGCGTTGTTTGCGCTGGAAGTCGCGATCCTGCTCAACGAGTTGACGTTGACGCGTGGTGCGTTGGCCCTCGGGCAGCGTGGGAGCTTCGCGCTCGAACTTTTCTGACGCCGTCTTGAGCTGGGCCGCCAGCGCCTGCACTTCCTTTTCGCGGCGGGAGAACTCCTGCTCGAGTTTGGTCTGGGCGGCTTTGGCCGAGTTGGAGTCGCGCAGGATGCGCTCCAGATTCACGAAGCCGATGCGCAGGTCTTGCGCGGCAACGCCAAGCGTTGCAAGCCCCAAGGCCACGGCAACGAGCGTCTTGCGATTGAACAGGCTGGAAAGTGTCTTCATCAAAAGGAGGTTCCGATCTGAAACTGGAATTTCTGGATTTTATCGCCGGTGAATTTCCGGATGGGATTGGCAATGGCGAATCTGAGCGGGCCGACAGGCGAGATCCAGCTCAAGCCCACACCCACGGAGGCGCGCAAGTCTTTCGCATTGGCACGGGTATCGTTTTCGCCAAAAACGTTGCCCACGTCGACGAAGCCGAACATGCGCAGGCTGCGGTCGTTGCCGGCACCGGGGAATGGGGTGATGAACTCGGCATTGAGGGCGATGCTGCGATTGCCACCGATGTTGATGCCCTCGCCCGTCAAGGAACCTGTGACTGGTGAACTCGGGCCGAGTGTGCCTTGCTCAAAACCGCGAACCGAGCCCAGTCCGCCGCCAAAGAAGTTCTTGAACACCGGGTAAGGGCGCCCACCCAGTCCTTTACCGAAGCCCAATTCGCTGTTCAGCGCCAGGGTGTACTGCTTGCTCAACGGGAAGTACTGCTGGAACTGGTAGTTCACCTTGACATAGCGGGCATCTCCCGCCACACCAAGTTCGGTGTTGAAACGCTGCAGGCGGCCACGGGTGGGCACCAGGGCACTGTCCCGGGTATCGCGAGACCAGCCAACCGTCAACGGCACGGTGTTGCTGGTCTCTCCGAAATCCCTGGCGTAGTCGCGATAGGCGTCTGGCAGAAAAATTCCGGATTCAATCGTTGTCTGCTCGACGCCCGCACCGAAAAACACCGTATCGGCTTCAGTGAACGGAACGCCGAACTTGAGCGACAGGCCCTTGGTGATCAACCGGTAGTCACCCGTTTCGGTGGTGGCCTGGGTGTCGTAGGGGCGTGTGGTACGGTAGTAAGCGTCGATGCTGCGAGAGATGCCGTCGGGCGTGAAGTACGGGTCCACCGTGCTGACCACCAATTGGCGGTTGAACTTGCTGGTGTTGATGTCGATGCCGAGGTAGTTGCCCGAACCGAACACGTTTTCCTGGCGAATACCCGCAATGATCGACAGTTCCTCAGCCTGCGAATAACCCGCGCCCAGCGACAGGTTGCCGGTGGGCTTCTCCACCACCGAAATGGTGAGGTCGACCTGGTCAGGGGAACCCGGCACCGGCTGGGTGTCGATACCGACCTCGGTGAAAAAGCCCAGGCGGTCCACCCGGTCGCGAGACAAGCGAATGCGATCACTGTCATACCAGGCCGATTCGAGCTGGCGGAACTCGCGGCGGACGACTTCATCGCGCGTGCGGTTGTTGCCTTCGACGTTGATGCGGCGCACATACACACGCCGGGCAGGCTGACCGCGCACCACGAACGAAACGCGCTTGTTGACGCGGTCGATTTCGGGCGTGGCTTCCACCTGTGCGAACGCGTAGCCGAAGGCGCCAAAGTAATCGGTGAAGGCCTTCACGGTACTGGTGACGTCTTCTGAGTTGTAAGCCTCACCAGCGCGCAAGGTCACCAGGGACTTGAACTCTTCTTCCTTGCCCAGGTACTCGCCCTCCAGCGTCACCGACGACACCACGTAGCGATTGCCTTCGGTGATGTTCAGCGTGATCGACATTTCCTGCTTGTCGGGCGAAATGGCGACCTGGGTGGAGTCGATGCGGAACTCGAGGTAACCGCGGGTGAGGTAATACGAGCGCAGCGTTTCGATGTCGGCGTTGAGCTTGGCGCGCGAGTACCGGTCGGACTTGGTGTACCAGCTCAGCCAGCCACCGGTGTCGAGGTCGAACAGATTGCGCAAGGTGGATTCGGAAAAGGCCTGGTTGCCCACGATCCGGATGTCCTTGATCTTGGCTACATCACCCTCTACCACGCTGAAATTGAGGTTGACCCGATTGCGCTCACCCGGCGTCACGGTGGTCACCACCTGGGCGGCGTACATGCTTTTGCTGATGTACTGGCGCTTGAGTTCCTGCTCGGCACGATCGGCCAGTGCCTTGTCGAACGGGCGGCCTTCGGTCAGACCAACGTCGCGCAATGCCTTGGTCAGCACCTCGTTGTCGAATTCCTTGATACCGGAGAAACTCACATCGGCCACCGTTGGCCGCTCCTCCACGATCACAACCAACACGTCGCCATTGATCTGCAGGCGGATGTCGCTGAACAGACCCAGCCCAAACAACGAACGGATCGCTGTGGAGCCTTTGTCGTCGCTGTACTGATCACCGATGCGAAACGGCAGCGATGCGAACACCGTGCCGGGTTCAACCCGCTGCAAGCCTTCCACGCGGATGTCACGCAAAGTGAAGGGATCGGCGGCCCATGCAGGCAAGGCACTCAGCAAGGCGGCCGCGAGCGCTGAGAGGGTCAGGCCACGCAGACCGTTTTTGTTTTTTGTCATGAGGAAAAGTGTTCAGCCAGCCAAGCGGGCCACATCATTGAACAAGGCAACGGACATGAGCGCCATGAGAACCACGACACCACCACGCTGCAGGCGCTCCATCCAAACGTCAGACACGCTGCGACCGGTCACACCCTCCCAAAGATAATACATCAGGTGCCCCCCGTCCAAGACCGGCAGCGGCAGCAGATTCAGGACTCCCAGACTCACGCTGATGAGGGCCAGAAACAGGATGTAAGAGGTGATGCCCAGGCTGGCCGACTTGCCCGCGTAGTCGGCGATGGTCAGTGGACCGCTGAGGTTCTTGACCGACGCTTCGCCGATCAACATGCGCCCCATCATCTTCAGCGTGAGCCACGACACCTCCCAGGTGCGCACAACACCGTTGAGCAAACCATCCAAAGGCCCGTGGCGCACCGTCATCATCTCGGGCGCCGCGCCGATGTAGGCGCCAATGCGCCCCACCCACACGTCGCCCTGCAACTCGGGGAGCGGCTTGACCTTCAATTGGGTGGCCCGCCCGTTGCGCTCCACGATCCACTGCTGTTCGCGGGCCTCACCGGCAGCGCCAGTGGAAGCACGAATCAACGCCCGCAGGCTCTGGCCATCGGCCACCGAAGCGCCATCCACACTGCGGACGGTGTCGCCAGCCCTTAACCCGGCGGCGGCAGCAGCGCCCCCCTCCATCACCTCACCCACCACGGGCTGCGTCCAGGGTCCGGTGATGCCGATCTTCTGAAACAGGCTGGCATCGGCCTCGCGCACATCGAGTTGGGCCAAGGGCAGCAGAACCGAGCGAGGCGAACCTCCCTCCTGGTTGCTGACCCTCAGGGTGATGGCCTCACCGGACAGCGCCGCCTGGGTGAGGCGCCAGCGCAGATCTTCGAAAGAACCCACATCGGTGAGGCTGTCTTCATCGGCTCCGGCCTGAGACACCCATTCGCCACCGCGCAATCCGGCCCCCGCGGCCAGCGAGCCGACCGTCGGACTTGCGAGCACCGGCTTGGGTTCTTCGACACCACTCCAGTTCACCACGGTGTACAGCATCACCGCCAACAACAGGTTGGCCGCGGGGCCTGCGGCCACGATGGCTGCGCGCGAGCGCAGGGGCTGGGTATTGAAGGCCAGGTGGCGCTCAGTCGCATCGACCGGCGCCTCGCGCTCGTCCAGCATGCGCACATACCCGCCCAGCGGCAACGCACACAGCACGAACTCGGTCGGGCTGCCTTTTTTGTGCCAGGTCAGCAAGGGTTTGCCGAAACCGACCGAGAAACGCAGCACCTTCACACCGCAGGCCACCGCAATGCGGTAATGACCATACTCATGCACCGCAATCAGAACGCCGAGAGCGACCACAAAGGCAACAAGTGTGAGCATGGAGTTCGCGCCGTGAAGTTGAAAACGTGTGCTTCAGCGCCCGTGCGCCGCCAGGATCAGCGCGCCAGGCGTTCGACCTGGGTTTGTGCCAGATGCCGCGCTTGCTGGTCGATGGCCAGCAAATCGGACAGGTCGCCAGGCTTGGAGGGCACCAGCGCCTGCAAAGTTGCATCGTTGACGGCGTGAATCTGGTCAAACCGCAGCCGCTGATCAAGGAATGCAGCCACAGCGACCTCGTTGGCCGCGTTGAGCACCGCAGTTGTCCCGACCGGTCCGTTGAGGGAATTCCAGGCCAGCCGGAGCCCCGGGAAACGCTGGTCGTCGGGCTTCTCGAACGTCAGTGCCCCCAGGGAACTGAAGTCCAGCGCCGCGGCACCCGATGCCATGCGCTCGGGCCAGGCCAGGCCGTAAGCGATCGGAACCCGCATGTCAGGGGTGCCCAGCTGCGCGACGACCGAGCCGTCGTTGTACTGCACCATTGAATGGATCACGCTCTGGGGGTGGATCACCACCTCGATCTGCGCCGGCGCCACCCCAAAGAGATAGCAGGCCTCGATCACTTCGAGCGCCTTGTTCATCATGGTGGCCGAGTCAACCGATATCTTGCGCCCCATCACCCAGTTGGGGTGCGCGCAGGCTTCATTGGGGGTCACTTGCCCGAGTGTCTTGGGGTCTCGCGTGCGAAACGGTCCACCCGATGCCGTCAATACGATCTTCTCCACGCGGCGTGACCACGAAGCCGGATCTTCAGGCAACGACTGGAACACGGCGGAGTGCTCGCTGTCGATGGGCAGCAGCGTGGCGCCACCATCGCGCACCGCCTGCATGAACAGCGCGCCACCTACCACCAGGGCTTCCTTGTTGGCCAACAGCAGTTTTTTGCCCGCGCGCGCGGCTGCCAGGCTGGGTGCCAGGCCGGCTGCGCCCACGATGGCAGCCATGACCGCGTCAACCTCGACATCGGTGCAAACGTCGCTCAATGCCTGCGCGCCCGAGAGCACCTGCACGGTCAAGCCCAGCTCGCGCACGCGTTCGTCCAGTTGCTTCGCGTGCGACGGACTCACCATCACGGCGTAACGCGGCGCGAACTGCTGGCATTGCGCAAGCATCAGATCGACTTGCGTAGAAGCCGTTAGGGCAAACACACGGTAGCGGTCCGGATGGCGAGCCAACACGTCGAGCGTGCTTTTGCCGATGGAGCCGGTGGATCCGAGGATGGTGATGGACTGCGTGACGTTCATGAAAATCAGAGTGTGGTGAGCATCATCGCCAAAGGCAGTACGGGCAGCAAGGCATCAACACGATCGAGCACACCACCATGGCCGGGCAGCAGATTGCTGGAATCTTTCACACCGGCGCTGCGCTTGACCAGAGATTCCACCAGATCCCCAACCACGCTCATGGCCACCATGAAGGCCAGCGACAACATGGCGAGCAATGGCCCGAAAGCCCAGAGTCGGGCATAGAGGCTGGTTGCGTCGCCCATACCTTGCGCGTCGGCCCAGAGCCAGGCTGCGGCCAGCACGAAGACACCGATGAAACCGCTGATGGCGCCTTCCCACGACTTGCCCGGGCTGATGGTGGGAGCCAGCTTGCGTCGCCCGAACGCCTTGCCTCCGAAATAGGCAGCAATGTCTGCCATCCACACCAGCAGCAGCACCGACAGCAAAAAACCCAGTCCCATGAGGCGGGCCTGCACCATCGCGAGCCACGCACAACCGATCAGGACCAATCCCAACCACAGGCGCAGGCCAGCTGGCCATGCACTCCAGCCCGGCACGCCACGCGCGAGCATGGCCACTGACAAAACCACCCAGATGGCCCCCACGCCGATCCACAAGGTGCGCCAGGACTGGTTCAGACCGCCCGAGAGCCAGATGGCGGCCAGCACCGCGCCCAGACCCAGGCCAAATGCGAGCGCGAGGCTCGTGCCCACTCCATTGAGGCGCGCCCACTCCCAGCCGGCCGCCACGATCAGCAACAGCGTGAGCGTGGCGAACGGTTCGATGGAGGGATAAAACAGCGCGGGCAATAGAACCGCCAGCAGCAGCAGGGCGGTGATGACACGCTGTCTAAGCATGTCGGTCGCCACTCACCGCGAGCATGGGCTCGGCTTGGCCGACTTGCTCTGACGTCTGACCGAAGCGGCGCTCGCGGTTGGCGTACTCCAGCAGGGCACGATCCAACTCCGCTGAGTCAAAGTCTGGCCACAAACATTCGGTGAACACCAGCTCCGTGTAGGCGGCCTGCCAGAGCAAAAAGTTGCTGATGCGAAGTTCACCACCAGTGCGGATCATCAGGTCCGGGTCGGGCACATGGGCCAA
This sequence comes from Hydrogenophaga sp. PBL-H3, assembly GCF_010104355.1. Lineage (NCBI taxonomy): Bacteria > Pseudomonadati > Pseudomonadota > Betaproteobacteria > Burkholderiales > Comamonadaceae > Hydrogenophaga > Hydrogenophaga sp. PBL-H3. Next base: position 2,101,619 of record NZ_CP044972.1, on the reverse strand, counting down.
GGCCAACTCGCTGCTGAGGCTCTTTTCGGTGATCTCGCGCCCTTGTGCGGCCAGCCGCTGAGCGGCTTGTGCCACGTCCCAGCGGCCACCGTAATTGAAGCAGACGTTCAGCACGAGCTTGTGGTTGTGTGCAGTCTCGCGCTCGGCAGCCATCAAGCCTTGCACCACGCGATTGGACAAGCCGCGGCGATCACCCGGAAAGTGCAGGCGCACGCCATTGCCACTCAGTGATGGAACCTCGCGCGAGAGCGCCAGCACCAGCAAATCCATCAGGCTGGACACCTCCTCCACTGGGCGGCTCCAGTTCTCCGAAGAAAAGGCAAACACGGTCAGCACGGACACACCACGCTCCAGGCAGGCCTTGACCACACGGCGCAAAGCTTCAACACCTTGCTTGTGCCCTGCCACGCGGGGCAGCCAGCGCTTCTGCGCCCACCGGCCGTTGCCGTCCATCACGATGGCGACGTGGCGAGGCAACGATGCCGCGGATGCGTCTGGCATGGAGTTGGACTGGGGCATGTGCGCGGTGCGTGGAATTGCGGACGGGTCGGCGCTCAGACCGCCATGATGTCCTGTTCCTTGCCAGCCACGAGACGATCCACCTCGTTGATGACGCGGTCAGTGAGCTTTTGAATGTCCTCCTGCGACCGGCGATCGTCGTCCTCGGAAGCCAGCTTCTCCTTCACCAGCTTCTTCACCTGCTCGTTGGCATCGCGCCGCAGATTGCGAATGGCGATCTTGGCGGCTTCGCCATCACCACGCACAACCTTGGTCAGCTCCTTGCGGCGCTCTTCGGTCATGGGGGGCATGGGCACGCGAATCAAATCGCCCTGGCTGGACGGGTTCAAACCAAGGTCGGACTCGCGGATGGCCTTCTCGATCTTCGCACCCATGCCTTTTTCCCAGGGCGCCACGCCAATCGTGCGCGAATCCAGCAGCGTCAGGTTGGCCACCTGCGACAGAGGCAGCATCGAGCCGTAGTAATCCACGTGCACGGTATCGAGCAGCGCGGGGTTGGGACGACCGGTGCGAATCTTGGTCAGTCCGTTCTTGAACGCTTCAACCGACTGCATCATCTTGTGCTCGGCGGTCTTGCGGATGTCATCAACGCTCATGAAAACTCCTCATTTCAGCAAGTGGTGCGCGCCAGCGGGCGTCACACATGAACCAGCGTGCCCTCGTCCTTGCCCATCACCACATCGCGCAGTGCACCAGGCTTGAAGATGGAGAACACCTTGACCGGCAGTTTCTGGTCTCGGCACAGGGCGAACGCGGTGGCGTCCATCACCTGAAGGTTCTTGTTCATGGCCTCATCAAACGTGATTGAGGCATATCGGGTGGCGGTCGGGTCCTTGTTCGGATCGGCGCTGTACACACCGTCCACCTTGGTTGCCTTGAGAACGATCTCGGCGCCAATCTCTGCACCGCGCAGGGCCGCAGCCGTGTCGGTGGTGAAGAAGGGGTTGCCCGTGCCAGCTGCAAAAACGACGACCTTGCCCTCTTCCAGATACTGCAGCGCCTTCGGGCGCACATAAGGCTCGACCACCTGCTCGATGGCAATGGCCGACATCACACGAGCCACCAGACCGGCCTTGTCCATGGTGTCAGCCAACGCCAGTGAGTTCATCACCGTGGCCAGCATGCCCATGTAGTCTGCGGTGGCGCGGTCCATGCCGACCGAGCCACCAGCCACACCGCGGAAGATGTTGCCACCACCGATAACGATGGCCACCTGTACGCCCAGGCGAGTGACATCTGCGATTTCTTCCACCATGCGCACGATGGTGGCCCGATTGATGCCGAAGGCGTCGTCGCCCATGAGGGCTTCCCCCGACAACTTCAACAGAATCCGTTTGTAGGCAGGCATGTGACAACTTTCAGGAAGCGAAAACACAAGATTCAGCCGGCAAGTGTACCGAGGAGCGGCGACGCCTTCAGTGCCGGTGATACACAAGACAACGGGCCTTGCGGCCCGTTGTCTTGTTCAGGGCAGCAACGGCTGCCACCAGAAGACGCTCAGGCGCCCTTGGCTGCAGCGACCTGGGCGGCCACTTCGGCTGCAAAGTCGTCCACCTTCTTCTCGATGCCCTCACCCACCACATACAGGGTGAAGCCCTTGACGGTGGTGCCAGCGGCCTTGAGCATGGCCTCGACGGTCTGCTTGTCGTTTTTCACAAAGGGCTGGTTGAACAGCGATACTTCTTTCAGGTACTTCTGCACGGCACCGTCGATGCGCTTGGCAACGATTTCGGCGCTCTGCGCAGGTTTGCCAGCCGCTTCGAGTTCCTTGTTGGCTTCGTCGGCCTTGGCCGTGGCCACCGAACGTTCGCGCTCGATGAACTCCGCCGGCACATCGTTGCTGGTCAGTGCGACAGGCTTCATGGCGGCCACGTGCATGGCGACGTCCTTGGCTGCAACCTCTTCACCGTCGAACTCCACCACCACGCCGATGCGGGTGCCGTGCAGGTAGCCGGCCAGCTTGGTCGCGCCACTGTAGGCCTTGAAGCGGCGGAACGACATGTTCTCGCCGATCTTGCCGATCAAGCCCTTGCGCACGTCTTCCAGGGTGGGGCCGAAGCCGTCCTGGCTGTACGGCAGCGCGCCGAGCGCTGCGACATCGGCCGGCTGGTGCTTGGCCACAAGTTGCGCCGCAGCGTTGGCCAGGGCCAGGAAGCTGTCGTTCTTGGTGACGAAATCGGTTTCGCAGTTGACTTCGATCAGGCCGCCAGTGGTGCCTTCAATGAAGCTGGCCACGACGCCTTCGGCGGTCACGCGGCTGGCGGCCTTGCCGGCCTTGGTGCCCAGCTTGACTCGCAGCAGCTCTTCGGCCTTGGCCATGTCGCCATCGGCTTCGGTCAGGGCTTTTTTGCACTCCATCATGGGAGCGTCGGTCTTGGCGCGCAGTTCAGCGACCATGCTTGCGGTAATTGCCATCTGTTTTCTCCTTGGCGCCGCCTCATGCTGGTGCGTGAGATCGGCCATGTTCATTGATCGGTTTTCGGTGTGAAAAAGGGGCTCACGAGCCCCTCTTCCATGGGAGCAAAGCCTTCACGCGGCCGTGTTTTCCTTGACTTCGACAAACTCGTCGGCGCCTTCAGCGGAGACAGCCTTGACCACGTCGTTGACTGCGTTGCTGCGACCTTCAAGGATCGCGTCGGCGATACCGCGGGCATACAGCGCCACGGCGCGGGCCGAGTCGTCATTACCGGGGATCACGTAGTCGATGCCCACGGGCGAGTGGTTGGTATCAACCACGCCCACCAGCGGGATGCCCAGTTTCTGAGCTTCGAGCACGGCGATCTTGTGGAAGCCCACATCGATCACGAAGATGGCATCGGGCAAGGCCGTCATGTCCTGGATGCCGCCGATGTCTTTTTCCAGCTTTTCCATTTCGCGGGAGAAAGTCAGCTGCTCTTTCTTGGTCATGCTGTCCAGGCCGGCTTCTTTCTGGGCTTGCATGTCCTTCAGACGCTTGATCGAGGTCTTGACGGTCTTGAAGTTCGTGAGCATGCCGCCGAGCCAGCGCTGGTCAACGAAAGGTACGCCAGCGCGACGGGCTTCCTGGGCCACGATGTCGCGCGACTGGCGCTTGGTACCCACCATCAAAATGGTGCCGCGGTTGGCGGAGAGTTGGCGCACGAACTTGGCTGCATCTTCAAACAGAGGCAGCGTCTTTTCGAGGTTGACGATGTGGATTTTGTTGCGGTGACCGAAGATGTACGGAGCCATCTTGGGGTTCCAGAAGCGGGTTTGGTGACCGAAATGGACACCAGCTTCCAGCATTTCGCGCATGGAGATAGACATGAGTTAACTTTCCAGAGGTTGAGTCTAAAATCCAGCCCCGATCACCTGCTGGCCACCCCATCAAGACTGATTCGGTGGCTACAGACAACACCCGGTTGGGCTGGTTTGCGATTTTCCTTGCGAGGCAGCAAGACCTTTGTCTTGTCCGTCACCCGCAAAGCCTGTCGATTATAGCAGCCCGATCCCTTCCTTCAGCCATCTTCGCCGGGCGTGCCATTTAGAACATGCCCGGGGGTTTTGCGTGCGTTCCCCATGTCTGACACCCTGTCCACCTCCCTGAGCATCGAATGGCGCCTGCCGCTCAACGGCACAATGCAGTTTTCAGGGAGCCAGGTTTGAAAATCGCGATCGTTGGAGCTGGTGTCGTGGGCATTGCCTGCGCGCATGAGCTTTCTCAGGACGGCCATGAGGTCACGGTCTTCGAGCGGCGCAGCACGGTGGCCGAAGAGGCCAGTTTTGCCAACGGGGCGCTCATTGCTCCTGGCTGGACGGCGCCCTGGGCACACGACCACGGGCGACTCGCATGGCCTTGGTCCGCCAGCGGCGCTGGTCTGCAGGTGTCGCGGCTGCCCCGCGGAGGCGAGTGGAGCTGGCTGTGGCAGTGGCGACGTGCCGGCAAGGGTCCACAAATGTTGTCAAACCACGCGCAGGTTCATCAATGGGTGCGTTACAGCCAGGAGCGCCAGCAGGCGATCACTGATCGGTACCAGTTTGAACACGATCGCAGCCACGGCATGTTGGTGCTGCTGCGCAGCGAGCCGGAGGCCGCAGCGGCTCAAGCCCCGTGGCAGCAACTGCGCGACCTCGGTCTGACAGCCAAGTTGCTATCGGCCGACGAGGCTCGCGCGCTGGAACCCTCGCTCAACACCGAGACGCCGCTGCACGGCGCCATTGAGCTCGGCGGAGAAGCCGTGGCCAACTGCAGGGAATTCGCCGTGTTGCTGAGAGCCCAGGCCCAACGGTTGGGCTGCCGCTTCGAGTTCAACACCATCGTCAGCCGCATCGAGCCCCAACTGAATGCGGGGGTGAACCTGACGCTCACCCACACCGCGACTCACCCATCCGGCGAAGCCACGAATGGCTCCGCCCAGCGCTTCGATGCGGTGGTGGTTTGCGCCGGCGTGGCCGCCGTCGGCATACTTTCACCGCTGGGATTGAAGTTGCCACTGCAAGCGGTGGTCGGCCATTCGCTGAGCGCCGCGGTTCGCGAGCCCATGGATGCACCGCAGTCGGCGGTGCTCGATGGGAGGCACGGCATTTCAATTGCTCGTCTGGGCCAGCGCGTGCGCGTGGCCGGCGGAGCCGAGTGGGGCCGCGAATCCGGCTCACCGTCAAAAGCATCCCTGCAACGCCTGTACCGCGTGCTCTCCGACTGGTTTCCGGGCGCTGTGCGCCTGGGCGGCCCGGCCGGCAGCGTGCAGGAATGGCGCGGTGTTCAGGCCACCGTGCCCGATGGGATGCCACTGCTCGGCGCGAGTCGGCTGCCCGGTGTCTGGCTGAATCTGGGCCACGGACAAGCTGGGTGGTCCGTGGCTTGTGGTGCCGCCAGGGCGCTGGCCGATCGCATCGACGGACGCTCACCAGATATCGATATGGCCGCCTGTTCGCCCCAACGGTACGGACTTTGAGCCAGACTGGGGCCCATGCGAATCATCAACGCCGATCGACTTGAGCCTCTCTTTGACACGGCGGCCACGCGCTCCATCGAGCAGGCCGCCCAGGCCGCCCTGCCACACCATACCCTGATGGCGCGGGCGGGTCTGGCGGTGGCACGACTGGCGCAGGCACTGGCGCCGCATGCCCGTTGCATCTGGGTGGCTTGTGGCCCGGGCAACAACGGGGGCGACGGCTTGGTGGCGGCCACACATCTGCACACGTGGGCGCAGAAGTCGGGCAGCGCCCTCCGGGTCGTGGTCACGCATGCGGTAGCCGAAGGTGATGCCCTTTCGCGACTGCCCCCTGACGCGCGCCAGGCATTGGCCAGCGCGCAGGCAGCGGGCGTCACGTTTCAGACCGGCCCGCCAGACGACGCCGACTTGGCCATCGACGCGTTGCTGGGTATTGGTGCCATCCGGCCATTGACGGGCACGCTCGCCACCTGGCTGGCCATGCTGCGGACCAGCGCCAAGCCGGTGCTCTGTGTTGACCTGCCAAGCGGACTGCATGCTGACACTGGTGCGCTGGCCGGGACCGAGCATGACACGAGCGAAAGCGCCGCCGCCACGCAGGCCGGGCCGCGCCACACCCTGTCGCTGCTGAGCTTGAAGCCGGGTCTGTTCACCGGGCAAGGTCGGGACGCGGCGGGGCAAGTCTGGTTCGACGATCTGGGCGCGACGCCTGCCGCCGACGTGCCCGTGACGGCCTGGTTGTCTGGTCAGGCAACACATGCCAACGCAAAAGTGACCATGCCGCACGGGAGCCACAAAGGCAGCTTTGGCGATGTGGTGGTGGTCGGCGGCCAGGGCGTGGCCACAACCGGTGCGGGCATGACCGGTGCAGCGGTGCTGGCAGCGCGCGCGGCGTTGCACGCTGGCGCGGGAAGGGTGTTCGTCGGCCTGCTGGAGGCAGGCTCTCTGAACGAAACCACCTGGGACCCCGTGTGCCCCGAAGTCATGTTTCGCCGGCCACAAACCCTGCTGGACACCCCATTGCTACGGCGGGCCAGCGTGGTCTGTGGTTGTGGGGGTGGCGCTTTGGTGGCCGCCATGCTGCCGCGGGTGCTGTCCCAGGCCGCCACGCTGGTGTTGGACGCCGATGCGCTCAACGCCGTTGCACAGGACACCAGCCTGCAAGCACAACTGACGCACCGCCAGGGACGTGGCTGGATCACCGTGCTCACACCGCATCCCCTTGAAGCTGCGCGGCTGCTCGGCACCCACACCGCCCTGATCATGTCAGACCGCCTCCAAGCGGCCCACAAGATCGCCACACGGTTCGGCGCCATCTGCGTGCTCAAAGGGTCGGGCACGGTGATCGCCGCGCCGACCGGGATCCCCCGCATCAACTCCACCGGCAATGCCGCCCTGGCAACGGCAGGCACCGGCGATGTGCTGGCGGGCATGATCGGCAGTGCCCTGGCGCAACCGGTCTCGTCGACCGCGACCGCGCTGGATCGGGTGGTCAGCGCCGTGTTCCAGCACGGCTGGCTGGCGGACCATTGGAATGACGGTCAGCAAGTCGCACAGCGCACATCACTGATGGCGGGTGAACTGGCCCAGCGCGCCAGACCCATCGTCTGACGCGGGAACGGGCTATCAGCCCAGGATCATCAATCCGACCTGCAACAAGATGATCAGCACCAGCACCGACAGGTCGACACCACCCACCAGCGGAATCACACGGCGGATCGGGCGCAACAAAGGCGCGCACAGTCGGTCCAACGTGGCCATCACCGGCGAATGCGGCTGCACCCAGGACAGGATGGCATAGCCGATCAACAGGATCATCAGGCCTTGCAGCAGCGTACGCACCAGAATGCGCAAGGCCATGGTCAGGATGGTGACCACCCAGGTGGCAGGCGAGGCAGACACCTCCGACACGCTGGCCGCCAGCACCAACCAGATGCCGCCATAGGCCAATGCCAGCACGATGGCCGACAGAAGACTTCCCCAATCGATGCGGCTCTGCGCCCATGCACGCGGCAGGACTCTGCGCATCGGCTGAACCAGCCAATCCGTTACAGCAATGGCAAATCGACCAGGCTGGCCCGACATCTGTACGCGCAAGTGGTTCATCCAGGCGCGCAACAAGGCCATCGCCATCAGAAAAAAGAACAGGGTTTCGAGCAGGAAGAAAACGATGCGCATGCGTTGCTGACGTGTTGTGGGTACAGGCTGCCGGCCGCCTGGAAATTGAAGTTCAGTGGCCTGCCAGCCTCAAGGGCGGGCGAGGCACTCGTGGATCGGGTTCACCGCCTGCGGCCAGTCGCGCCATGGCTGCCGTGCGAGACGCTTCGAGAAAGTCCAGCATGATCGGCGAACTGTCGGCCAGCGCATGCCTCCCGTGGTGAAACTCCGGGTGCCACTGCACGCCCCGAGCATAGGTGTCACCGGTCCAGCGGATCGCCTCCACCATGCCGTCCAGCGTCGAGACCGCCTCCACCACCATGCCCTTGCCCAACTCAGCCACCGCCTGGTGGTGGATGCTGGTCACGCGCAACTGCGAGGCGTTGGGGTACAGCCTGGTCAGGACCGTGCCTTGCAAAAAGGTCACGTCGTGCTCCAGCTGGTCGTACAGATCGGTGTCCACGTGGGCGTGGGCCGCCGGGCACTGGGTGGGGATGTCCTGGTACAGCGTGCCGCCAAACGCGACGTTGAGCAACTGCGCGCCACGGCACACCCCCAACACCGGTTTCTTCTGCGCCAGAAAGGTCCTGAGCAAGGCCAGTTCGTATCTGTCCCGCACCACGTCGCCGTGCCAGCGCGGGTCGATCGGCGTCTGCCCGTAAGTCTGAGGCGCCACATCGGCGCCACCCTGCAACACCAGCGCATCAAGTTCCTGCACCACATGCTCCACCTTGAGGTGGCGCGCAGCGTGTTTGCTGTCGTGGGCGACTGCCGGCACCATGAAGGCAATGGCCCCATGCTCCATGATCCAGTGCGCCAGCGACTGTTCGATGTATTGCAGGTTCTTGTTGCGAAACCCCAGCTCCGAGGGCACCTGGTACAGCAGCCGCGCCGACACGCCAATGCGCAGTGGCCGCTCGGTGGGCATCGGCGGGACCCTGGAGTCGGCGATCTTCACCGGCCGAGACCGCGCACGGCTGGTGGAGGGGGCTTCCAGCGCAGCGGACCTGGCGGGCGTCTTCCGGGGCTCGGCGCTCACGGCGTGCAAACCCTTCAGCGGCGGCTCTTGCGAGGCTGGTTGGCGGTGCTGCGCGCGCCACCCCGGTCCGACTTCTTGCCAGCGGCCTTCTTGACAGCCGCCTTCACCTCCATCGTCGGAGCGCGTGGCGCACGTTCCTGACGACCCGAGGGCGCGCCCTCAGAACTGCGACCCCGGTGGGGTTTGCCGCCACGCCCAGCTCCCGCTGGGCCGTCCGCCGGGCCCGCTTGACCCGTCTTGTCGCGCATGGCCCGCAGCACCAGATCGTCGTCGCCACTCACGAGGCGGAAATCAATGCGACGACCATCCAGGTCCACCCGGCTCACCTGCACCTGCACACGGGTGCCCAGTGCATAGCGGATACCTGTTCGCTCGCCACGCAACTCCTGCCGAGCTTCGTCGAAGCGGAAGTACTCGCCACCGAGCTCGGTGATGTGCACAAGGCCTTCGACGTACATGGCGTCGAGCGTGACAAACAGGCCGAAGCTGGTGACCGAACTCACAACCCCGCTGAACTCCTCGCCCAGGTGCTCGCGCATGTACTTGCATTTGAGCCAGGCTTCCACGTCGCGGCTGGCCTCGTCGGCGCGGCGCTCGTTCGCGCTGCAGTGCAGGCCGGCTGCTTGCCAGGCCAGCGTATCAACCGAAGGCTTCTTCACCACCTCGCCCACCGCCAATGGCTTGGCGCGGCTGGCCAGGCGTTTGCTCAGTTTGGCATGGGCCTCACCCGGCGTGGGCAGAGCCGGCAGTTCGTAACGCTTGCGCGCCAGGATCGCCTTGATCACGCGGTGCACCAGCAAGTCCGGGTAGCGGCGGATCGGACTGGTGAAGTGCGTGTAGGCCTCGAACGCCAGACCGAAGTGGCCGCTGTTGATCGGCGTGTAGATGGCCTGCTGCATGGAGCGCAGCAGCATGGTGTGGATCTGCTGGGACTCGGGCCTGTCTTTTGTCGCGGCCGCGATCTTCTGAAAGTCGGCCGGCTTGGGGTTGTCGCCAATGGTCTGCGACACGCCCATGGCCTTGAGGTAGTTGCGCAGGATCTCCTGCTTCTCGGGCGTGGGGCCTTCGTGCACGCGGAACAGGCCGGTGTGTTTGCCCTCGCTGATGAAATCGGCCGAGCAGACGTTGGCAGCCAGCATCGCCTCTTCAATCACCTTGTGGGCGTCGTTGCGGGTGCGCGGAATGATCTTCTCGATGCGGCCCGACTCATCGCAGACGATCTGCGTCTCCGTGGTCTCGAAATCCACCGCACCGCGCTCGCCGCGCGCCGCCAGCAGCGCGCGGTACACGTCGTGCAGGTTGAGCAGATAAGGGACGAGCGCCTTGCGCTGACTCGCCTCGGGGCCACGCGTGTTCTGCAGAATGGCGGCGACTTCGGTGTAGGTGAAGCGCGCGTGGCTGAACATCACCGCAGGATAGAACTGGTATGCGTGCACCTCGCCCTTGGCGTTGACCAGCATGTCACACACCATGCACAGCCGCTCCACGCCCGGATTCAGCGAGCACAAGCCATTGGAGAGCTTTTCCGGCAGCATCGGAATCACGCGGCGCGGAAAATACACCGAGGTCGCGCGGTCGTAGGCATCCACATCGATGGCCGAGCCGGTCTGCACATAGTTGCTCACATCGGCAATCGCCACCAGCAAACGCCAGCCTTTGCCCTTGCCGACCTTGGCCGGCTCGCAGTACACCGCATCGTCGAAGTCGCGCGCATCTTCACCATCGATGGTGACCAGGGGCACATCTCGCAGATCAACACGGTCTTTGTGATCAGAGGCGCGCACGTGGTCCGGCAGCGCACGGGCCTGCGCCATGGCGGCGTCCGAGAACTCGTGCGGAACGCCGTACTTGCGCACCGCAATCTCGATCTCCATGCCGGGGTCATCGATCTCGCCCAGCACTTCCTTCACCCGTCCCACCGGCTGCCCATACAGCGCAGGTGGCTCAGTGAGTTGCACCACCACCACCTGGCCCGGCTTGGCCGAACCGGTGGCGCCTTTGGGGATCAACACGTCCTGCCCATAGCGTTTGTCTTCGGGCGCCACCAGCCACACACCGCTCTCTTGCAGCAGGCGACCGATGATGGGGGAGTCGGAGCGTTCGACGATTTCCGTCACGCGTCCCTCGGGCCGGCCCTTGCGGTCCAAGCGCACGATGCGGGCCTTGACCCGGTCCTTGTGCAACACCGCCCGCATCTCGTTGGAAGGCAGGTATATATCGGCCTGACCATCGTCGCGGATCACAAAACCATGGCCGTCCCGATGACCGGAGACGACACCTTCATATTCGGCCAACAGGCTGTTTTTTTCGTTCACTTTTTCTCTGCTATAATTGTGTTTTTCCTGAAATGCCCAGGTGGCGGAATTGGTAGACGCACTAGTTTCAGGTACTAGCGCTGAGAGGCGTGGAGGTTCGAGTCCTCTCCTGGGCACCAATCATAAAGGCTTGCAAACGTGATGTTTGCAAGCCTTTTTCTTTTGTCTCAACGCAAACAAGCGGATGACCGCCTGCTGACGCGCTGATCAAGCGCTCCGAAATTCGAAGCACGCGCTGCTGGGCCGTTGCCACGCCGCTTGGGGCCACCAAGTGACAGGCAACCGCCATCAAATCGGGACCGCCAACAGGTCGTGTCCCTGCGCCGCGACAACCCGCGCCTTGGTGAACTCGCCCACCTTCAAGGTCTTGCTGATCTTCTCGGGTGGAAGCAAGCGCACCAACCCATCGATCTCGGGCGCATCTGCATAGCTCCGACCGATGCCGCCCTTCTTGCCCATGCCCGGCGCCGAGTCCACCAACACCTGCATGGTCGCACCCACACGCTGCTGCAGCTTGTCGGCCGACACGGCTTCAGCCACCGCCATGAAGCGCGCGCGGCGCTCTTCGCGCAAGGCGTCGGGCACAGCATCGGACAATTCGTTGGCAACGGCACCCGTCACGGGCGAGTAGGCAAAACAACCCGCACGGTCAATGCGCGCCTCACGCAGGAAATCGAGCAGGTGATCGAACTCGGCTTCGGTCTCGCCCGGGAAGCCCGCGATGAAGGTGCTGCGCACCACGATCTCGGGGCACAGTTCGCGCCAGCGCGCAATGCGCTCGAGGTTTTTTTCGCCGCTGGCTGGCCGCTTCATGCGGCGCAACACATCTGGATGGCTGTGCTGCAGCGGCACATCAAGGTACGGCAGACACAGACCTTCGGCCATCAGCGGAATGATCTCGTCCACGTGTGGGTACGGGTACACATAGTGCAAACGCACCCAGGCACCGTAACCCCTGGCCAGCTCACCCAGCGAGCGAACCAGATCGAACATGCGCGTCTTCACCGGCTTGCCGTCCCAAAAGCCGGTGCGGTACTTCACATCCACGCCATAGGCCGAGGTGTCCTGACTGACCACCAGCAGCTCCTTGACGCCGGATTCAAACAACTTGCGCGCTTCCGTCAGCACATCGCCGATCGGACGGCTCACCAGATCACCACGCATCGACGGAATGATGCAGAAGGTGCAGCGGTGGTTGCAGCCTTCGCTGATCTTCAGATATGCGTAGTGGCGCGGCGTGAGCTTGATGCCTTGGGGTGGTACCAGATCCACGAAGGGGTCGTGTGGCTTGGGCAGGTGCTGGTGCACCGCGGTCATCACCTCGTGCGTGGCATGCGGGCCGGTCACGGCCAGCACGCTGGGGTGCATCTGGCGCACCAGGTTGCCACCGCCCTCGCCTTCGCGAGCGCCCAGGCAGCCGGTGACGATGACCTTGCCGTTCTCGGCAAGGGCTTCGCCAATGGTGTCCAGACTCTCGCGCACGGCATCGTCGATGAAGCCGCAGGTGTTGACGATCACCAGGTCGGCACCGGCAAACGTCTTGGAAGTTTGGTAACCCTCGGCGCTGAGTTGCGTGAGGATGAGTTCGGAGTCGGTCAACGCCTTGGGGCAACCCAGGCTGACAAATCCGACTTTGGGGGCCGCATGGGCGACCGGGACAAGCGTTTCAGACATCGCCCGATTGTCTCAGACCTGCACCGAAGACGCAGATTCAGGTCTCAGCGTTTGAGCCCCAGCGCTGCGAGCATCTGCTCGCTGTTCTTCTGCATCTGCTCCTGCATCTGGGTGAACGCGCTGCGCGACTGCTCCAGATAGGTCCCCATCATCCCTTGCATCATGGGCGACTGCACGTTCATGAACTGTTTCCAGGCCTCGGGATTCGCGCCGCTGGATTGCTCCGTCATCTTGTGCTGCAGGTCCATGAAGATCTGCACGTTCTTCTCGAGGTAGGCGCCCATGAAATCCTGCATGGCATGGCCGTAGAAGCGAATGATGTTGGCCAACACCTGCTCGGTGAAGATGGGCACGCCCGCAGTTTCCTCCTCCAGGATGATCTGCAGCAGGATGCTGCGCGTGAGGTCGTCGTTGGTCTTGGCGTCACGAACCACGAAGGGTTCGTTGTCCATCACGAGCGTCTTGACCTCGGCCAGCGTGATGTACGACGACGTATCGGTGTCGTACAGACGCCGGTTCGGGTACTTCTTGATGACGCGCACAGCGGGCGGACTACCACCCTCGGCCTTGTTTTTTTGCACTGATGGATCTTTCTGGAAGAAGGGAATGAACCACCGGATAGAGCCAGGGGTTCCTGAGCCATTCTAGAAACGCTTGAACGCCCCCGCAGCATGGGTTTTCCCTGTGCATGCTAACGATCTCCACGCTTTTCCGGAGAACAAACCGAAGCGGCCACAAAAAAGCCCGACTCAGGGCCGGGCTTGGTTGCTGGATGCCTTGCATCCGGGAAAGGTTTGGTAGGCGCGATTGGACTCGAACCAACGACCCCCACCATGTCAAGGTGGTGCTCTAACCAGCTGAGCTACGCGCCTACAAACGATTCGAAGCTGCGAAGTATAGCAGCACTGCGAGGCCCCTTTTCAGCGACGACGAACCACACGCACGCCAGGCACATCGCCCACCACCGCCATGGCCCTGGCCACCTGCCGCGCATCGGCCACTTCGATGGTGAAAGTCATCCACGCCACGCCACGCACCGACTGCGTCTGCACCCCGATGACGTTCATCTTCTCGCGAGCAAACACATCCGAAATATCGCGCAGCAAGCCCTGCCGGTCTTGCGCCTCGATGCCCACGTCCACCGGGTACACCGCGGCCTGTCCGTCCCGACCAGCACCAGCCTGGCCGCCCCACTGCACCTCGATCACGCGGTCCGGGCTTTTGCGCTGCAGGTGCGCAAAGTCGGTGCAGTCGGCGCGGTGGATGCTCACCCCCTTGCCACGGGTGACGAACCCACCGATCTCGTCGGGCGGCGCGGGTTTGCAGCACTTGGCCAGCTGGGTCATGAGCGAATCCACGCCAACAACCAGCACGCCCCCTGCCGATGCGCCGGAGTTCTTGCGTGGCTTCTTGAGCCACACGGGCATGTCGTCCGGCGGGGCCACTTCGGGCGGGCGCAAATGGAGTTCGATGGCGCGCAGAGAGAGCTCGTCCTTGCCCACCTGCTCGAACAATTCCTGCGCCGACACCAGTCCCATGGCCACGGCGAGATCGTCGAACTTCAGGGCGGTCTTGCCCTCGCGCTGCAGCAGCTTTTCCACCGCCTCGCGCCCACGCGCCACCGTCTCTTCCATGGCCTGCGCGTTGAACCACGCCCGAACCTTGCTCTTGGCGCGGTGGCTGACCAGATAGCCCAACTCCGCGTTGAGCCAGTCACGCGATGGTCCACCCTCCTTGGCCGCCGTGATCTCCACGGTCTGGCCGTTCTGCAGCGGCGTGTTGAGGGTGACCATGGCCCCGTCCACACGGGCGCCACGGCAGCGATGACCCAAACTGGTGTGCACCGTGTAGGCGAAGTCCACCGCGGTCGCACCCTGGGGCAGTTCGACGATGGCAGCGTCTGGCGTGAGCACGTAGATTCGATCATCGAACAGCCCCTGGGCTGCCCCACTGAGGTCGCGCTCCCACGCCAGCAGCTGGCGCAACACGGCGATCTTGGCGTCGTAGTCGGAGCTGGCCGACACACCCGCGTAGCCCTTGGAGCCGGCTTCCTTGTAGGCCCAGTGCGCGGCCACACCGTGCTCGGCGTGGTCGTGCATCGCCTGCGTCCGGATCTGGATCTCGAACGCTCGACCTTGAGCGTCGCGCACCACGGTGTGCAACGACTGGTAGCCGTTGGGTTTGGGCTTGGCGATGTAGTCGTCGAACTCGTCAGCCACCGGCACAAACTGGGCATGCACATGCGCCAGCACGGCGTAGCAGTCGTCCACCTGCGGCACGATCACACGCAGCGCGCGGATGTCGAACACCTGATCAAAGTCGAGCGACTTGCCGCGCATCTTCTTGACGATGCTGTAGATGTGCTTGGGTCGCCCCTGCACCGAGGCCGAAACGCCTTGTTGCTGCAGATCGTTTTCAAGTTGTTGACGCACCTGCTCAACGTGGGCTTCGCGCTCGGCACGCTTCTCGTCCAGCAGCCGGGCCACGTTCTTGTAGGTTTGCGGCTCCAGAAAACGGAACGCAAGGTCTTCCATTTCCCACTTGATCTGCCAGATGCCCAACCGGTTGGCCAGGGGTGCAAACACGTGCAGCGATTCGCTGGCGAGCGCCTGACCCGGATCGCCCTTGCTCGCGGCGAAGTAGCGCAGCGTCTGCAGGCGAGACGCCAAGCGCAGCATGACCACACGCAGGTCACGCGAGAACGCCAGCAGCATCTTGCGCACGTTTTCGGTCTGGCTGGCCGCCAACTCAGACACGGGTCCTTTGTTTTGCGCTGCCGCCGTGAGGTCCAGCGCGGCCAGACGTTCTTCTTCCTTCTTGGCCTGCACCTCGGCGGTCTTGATGCGCGCCTGCCGTTGCAGCTGCACCAGCTTGGTGGTTTCCAGGGCGAGTGCGGCAAAGTTTTCGCCGAAAGCCTTGGTGATCACTTCCTGAGGCCGGTTCAGGTATTGGCAGGCATAAACCAGGTAGGCAGCAGCCTGCATGGCCTCGGAGCCACCGATGTCGGACAGCACATTCGCCACAGCATCTGCATGCGCCAGGATGTTCTCGCCAGTGTCGAGCTCTTCTTGAGACAGCAGTGGCTCGGCAAATGCCCGGGCTCGTTGCAAAGCCTGCGCCTGGTGCGGCAGGCTGTCGGCGGTGGCCGCCACGATCGCCGACGGCACGACCGAAGGCCCCTCGGCTGCTTCGGCTTGCCCCGTGGAAGAAGATCGCTTCATGTCCATGGACCCGTCAGATCGACCACAGGAAATCCCGCACGGTCGCCACCTGGTCTTCGGCCACCAGCGTGGGCGCATGGCCCACGCCGCTGAAGGTGATCAGGGAGGCCTTGGGCCCACGCTGCGTCATTTGCTCCGCTGTCTCAGGCCTGAGCAGATCGGATTGCTCACCGCGCAGGAGCAAGGTGGGGGCCTGGATCGCGTCGTACAGCCCCCAGAGGGCGGCTTCCCCCGCCCGCACGATCTGCTGGGCGGCCGCCGCATCGTTCGAGGCTGTCATGGCCCTGAACGGCACCGCGATCGCTGGGTCGTAGTGCAACCACCAGCGCCCTTCGCGCTCGCGCAGCAATGGACGTGAAAGTGCCAGCCATTGCTCGGCCGTGTGGGGACCGAAGCCGGCCGAGATGGAGGCCAGGTAAGCCACGGCGGCCTGCTCACTGTCAAACGAGGGGTTCAGGCCGAGGTAGGTGCCGATGCGCAGCAGCGCGTCCCACTGGATCACGGGCCCCACATCATTGAGCACCAACCGACGCAGCGCCATCTGAGGCTGGGCCGCCAGCGCCATGCCGATGAGGCCGCCCATGCTGGTGCCGATCCAGTCGATCTGGAGGTCGGGCGCATCGGTGCGCAACTGCGTCACGAGCGCCACCATGTCGGCCGCGTAGGTGGGAATCTGGTACCCCATGGGATCGGCCAGCCAGTCGCTGTGGCCGCGACCGGCCACGTCGACGGCAATCACGCGTGAGCGTTGGCGCAGCGTCTGGGCCAGCGTATCGAAGTCCAGGCCCTGGCGCGACAGGCCGTGCGCGCAGATCACGACACTGCGGTGTTCAGCGGCCTGACAGGACCAGTCCCAGTAAGCCAGGCGGCGCGGTGCCCCCGTCGTCGCGGCCGCGCCGCCCACGGTGAGATGCTGGAGTTGGGGTACTTGCATGATGCGAAGAGATTGAGAGGCGGAGGTGTCCGTGATAATGAAGCTGACACCGTTCAACAATCGTAATGGAAGTGGGGATTTCACATGCTTTCCAACAAGACCGCCCTCGTCACCGGCTCCACCAGTGGCATCGGCCTGGGCATTGCCAAGGCGCTGGCGCGCCAGGGAGCCAACATCGTGCTCAACGGGTTTGGTGATGCCGAAGGTCCCAAGGCCGAAATCGCCGCACTGGGCGCAAAGGTGGCGTACCACGGGGCGGACATGAGCAAGGCTTCCGAGATCGAAGCCATGATGGCTTTTGCCGCCGCCACGTTCGGGCAGGTCGACATCCTGGTGAACAACGCCGGCATCCAGCACGTGGCGCGCATTGAGGACTTTCCCGTCGAGCGCTGGGACGCCATCATCGCGATCAACCTCACCAGCGCCTTTCATGCCAGCCGCCTGGCCCTGCCGGCGATGCAAAAGGCCAACTGGGGTCGCATCATCAACGTGGCCTCGGTGCATGGGCTGGTCGGTTCGGCTGAGAAATCGGCTTATGTGGCGGCCAAACACGGTGTTGTGGGACTCACCAAGGTGACGGCCCTGGAAAACGCCACCAGCGGCGTGACCTGCAACGCCATCTGCCCGGGCTGGGTGCTCACCCCGCTGGTGCAGAGACAGGTGGACGCCAAAGCCGCCGCGCTGGGCATTTCCAACGAAGAAGCCAAGAAGGTGCTGCTGGGCGAAAAGGAGCCTTCCATGCAGTTCACCACGCCCGACGAACTGGGTGAACTGGCTGTGTTTTTCTGCTCCCCAGCGGGCAACAACGTGCGCGGCGTGGCCTGGAACATGGACGGCGGCTGGACGGCCCAATAGCCTGCTCCGCCCACATGCAAAAGGCCCGCTTCAAGCGGGCCTTTTGCATGGCGCAGCGGGTGGCCAATCAGCGCAGCTGGACCGAGCCAGACACGGTCACGTTGACCGTGGACTTGCCCGGCTCCACGGGCACCGCCGCATCCGACATGGCGGCCTTGGCTTCCATGGCCATCGCACGCGGCTGGAACGGGCGACCTTCCTGGTCGGCCGAGCTCACTGCCACTTCGCGCAGGCTGTAGCCAGCGAAACCGAAGCCCTTGGCCACCTCACCCGCCTTCGACTTGAAACGCTCGATGGCCATCGCCTGCACGTCGGACTCCAGCTTCAACCGCGCTTCACGCGAGAGCGAGAAGCCCATGTTGCTCATGGTGAGTGTCTGGATCTTGCCGGCGGTGGTGCTGATGCGGGCGAAGTCGCGGCCTTCGAGCACGAGCTCGGTGCTGCCTTGCCAGCCACTGATCTTGCCCTTGTCGGTGTAGCGCGGGTACAGGCTGAACTGGCCGGTGCGCACCTCCAGCTGCTGGGGTTGAGCGCTGGCGCGGGCCACCGCCAAAGCGGCTTCGAGCGCCGCCTTGAGCTGGTTCTGCACGGTGACCGCGTCAGGTCCCTCGCGCGTGGTGCTCAGGCTCATGCTCAGCCAGTCTTGCGGCGCTTCGAGGAAGCCGCTGGCCGAGAGGTTGACGACGTTGAGGGGTGGAGGCTGAACAACCTGGGCTTGCGCCAGTGAGCCAAGGGCAATGAGCGAGGAGAGAAGGAAGGAGCGGAATCGGGGAAGTTGAATGGCGCGCGGTGCTGACAAGGTCATGGTTTGAATCTGTGTTCATGAGGCGACTGGCCGCGAAGCTGTTCGCGCAGTCGTTGACGCTCTTCAACGGACAAGCGATACGGCTTGGCGTTGTCCTCCATGTCGTCAAAGGGTTGCTTGAGCACGTCTCGCAGGCGCATGACGTTGCGAGGCTCACCCTCATCCACCGAAATGGGCATCACCATCACCGATGCGTTGGACGGCATCGGATGGGTGCGCTGATCACCCGGTCCGGCATGTGCCAAACCCAGTGTCAACATGATCAAGCCCAAGGGCAAATGCGTTTTCATGGTCCGCTCGAGTATCAACAATCCGGTCATTGTGGGATGTGCGCGCCGTGAACGGTTCGAGCGTGCGGGCAACATCTGTAACAGCATGTCAGGAAAATAAAAATCCAGTGCTGACAAGCACTTGGCGCTGCCACAATCGAGTTTGTTACATATTCAGGAAGTTGCCTACATGCCACAAACCAACGCACGCCCCAACAAGATCCTGGTGGTCGATGACGATGTCCGCATCCGCGACCTGCTGCGCCGCTATCTCATGCAGGAGGGATTTGAGGTCATGCTGGCCGAAGACGGCAAGTCGCTCAACCGGGTTCTGCAGCGCGATTCGGTGGATCTGATCGTGCTCGATCTCATGATGCCGGGCGAAGACGGCTTGTCCATCTGCCGCCGCCTGCGCGCCAACGGCGACCGCACCCCGATCATCATGCTCACCGCCAAAAGTGAAGATGTCGACCGCATCGTCGGCCTGGAAGTCGGCGCCGACGACTACCTCGGCAAACCGTTCAATCCCCGCGAGCTGCTGGCGCGCATCCACGCCGTGCTGCGCCGCCGCCCTCCCACCGAGGTGCCCGGTGCGCCCTCACAGGACCAGGAAGTCGTGAACTTTGGTCCGTTCGAATTCGACCTGAGCCTTCGCACGCTGCGCAAGGAAGGCGCCGACCTGCCGCTGACCACCGGCGAATTCGCCATGCTCAAGGCATTGGTGCGCCATCCGCGCCAGCCGCTGTCGCGCGAAAAGTTGGCCCAGCTGGCCCGCGGACGCGAGTTCGAGCCCTTTGACCGCAGCCTGGACGTGCAGGTTTCCCGACTGCGCAAGCTGATCGAGGAAGACGCCGCGTCGCCGCGTTACCTGCAGACGGTCTGGGGTGTGGGCTACGTGTTTGTGCCGGACGGCAACGCCTGATGCACGACGAGTCGCGGGTTCCGTTCGAGACCCAGCCCACCTCACTGGAGACCGCACCCGCCCCGCTGGAGCTGCGGCCCAGTCGGGGCTTCAGCCTGTTCTGGCGCACCTTCTTCTTTCTGGCCCTGCTGCTGGTGGGCTGCATCGTGGCCTGGTTGCAGACCTTTCGCGCGCTGGAGTACGAGCCCCGCGCCCTGCAGAGCGCGAACCAGCTGGCCTCGCTCGTCAACCTGAGTCGCGCGGCCCTGGTGCATTCGGATTCGATCGCCCGTGTCTCACTCATCAAGACACTGGCCGATGAAGAAGGCCTGCGCATCGCGCCACGCGAGCCCAACGACACCTACCGCCTCTACAACACAGATGTGCTCAGCCGCAACGTGGCCGAGCGTCTGAGCGGACGCCTCGGGCCCGGCACCCTGGTGGCGCGTGAGGTCAATGGCACACCGGGTCTGTGGATTGGCTTCAACATCGACGGCGACCCGTACTGGTTGCTCACCGACCCCTCGCGCATCGGCCCCGTGGCGGGCACCACCTGGTTGATCTGGCTGGGCACCGCCGCCCTGCTCTCGCTCACCGGCGCGGCGCTGATCGCCCGCCTGATCAACCGACCGCTCAAGAAGTTGTCGTTCGCGGCCAGCCGGGTGCGCGAAGGTGACTTCAACGCCAGCCAGCTCAACGAAACCGTGGCCACCAGCGAGATCCGCGAGGTCAACATCGGCTTCAACCGCATGGCGCAGCGACTCTCCAAGATCGAGCAGGACCGCGCCCTCATGCTCGCGGGTATCTCCCACGACCTGCGCACACCGCTCTCGCGGCTGCGCCTGGAGACCGAGATGAGTGTGGCCGATCCCGACGCGCGCGAGCACATGGCGGCGGACATCGAACAGGTCAATTCAATCATCGACAAGTTCCTCGACTACGCCCGCCCCGACCACATCAAGCCCGAGCGGGTGAGCCTGAACCAGGTGGTCGACGCGGCCGTGTTTGCGCTGGGTGACGACGAACGCAACGTGTTCACCACCAGCATCCCGCCGGACACGGTGGTGATGGGCGACGCGGTGGAGTTGCAGCGCGTGTTTGCCAACCTGCTGGAGAACGCCTGCCGCTACGGGCGCGACCCCAACACCGGCGTGGTGCGGGTGGAGATTGCCGCCAAGCCCAAGGACGACTGGGTGTTGATCAAGCTGCGCGACCATGGACAAGGCGTGGACCCGGAGATCCTGGAGCAACTGACACAACCGTTTTTCCGGGGCGATGTCTCGCGCACCTCGGCCACCGGCACGGGCCTGGGACTGGCCATCGTGGACCGCGCCATCGCCCGCATGGGCGGCCGCTTCGCACTGGCCAACAGCAGCACCGGAGGCCTCTCGGCCCACCTCAAACTGCAGCGCGCTCCCGCCTGATGCCGTCGGTGCTCAGGCCCGCACGAAGAGCATTGCCACGGCCCGCGCCTCAATGGACAGGCCCTGCCCCACCGGACCGATCTTCTCGGCGGTCTTCGCTTTCACGTTGACCTGACCCACCGCCAGACCCAGCGTGCGCGCGATGGCGTCCACCATCGCCGGGATGTGTGGTGCCAGTTTGGGCGCCTGGGCAATCACCGTGCTGTCCACGTTGCCGATCTCGAAACCCGCCTCGCGCACGCGGCGTGCGGCCTCTTTCAACAGCACGCTGGAATCCGCGCCCTTGAAGCGCTCGTCGGTGTCGGGAAAGTGGCGGCCAATGTCGCCCAGCGCAGCCGCACCCAGCAAGGCGTCGGTGATGGCGTGCAGCAGCACGTCGGCATCGGAATGCCCCAGCAGGCCTTGCGTGTGCGGGACGTGCACGCCACCGATGATGAGCTTGCGACCGGGCACGAGCGCGTGCACGTCCCAGCCCTCGCCGATGCGAAACGGGGGGGCGGTGTTCATGCGCGGCTCCTGAAGATGGCTTCGGCCAGGGCGAAGTCGTCGGGGTAGGTGATCTTGAAGTTGCGCGCGCTGCCTTGCACCAGCAGCGGGCGGTGCCCGGCCATCTCCATGGCGCTGGCCTCGTCGGTGACACCGGCAAAGCCCTGCGCTGCGGTGGCGGCCAGCGCAGCGTGCAGCGCGCCCAGGCGAAACATCTGGGGCGTTTGCGCGAGCCACTTGCCCGAGCGGTCCACCGTGGCAGTCACCCGCCCATCGGCCTCGGCCTTGAGGGTGTCGGGCAAGGGAATGGCGAGCAGGCCTCCCACGGGATCGTGCTGGCAGGCGTCGATCAGCGCATCGACCAGGGATGCGGTGACGAGGCAGCGCGCAGCGTCGTGAACCAACACCCAGTCGGTCGGATCCGTGCCTTCGTCCAGCAAGGTCTGCAATCCGTTGAACACGCTCTGGGCCCGCGTGCTGCCGCCGCAGCGCAGCGCCTCGACGCCGGGGTAACCCGTGGTCCAGAAATCGTCACCGGGAGCGGCCACCACCACAATCCGTTCCAGGCGCGACACCGAGCGCAAGGCCATCAAGGTGTGCAACACCATCGGCAAGCCGAGGATGGGCTGGTACTGCTTGGGAATCTCGGTGCCGGCCCGCGAGCCGGTGCCGGCGCAGGGCAGCAAGGCGTGGCAGCGGATGCCGACCTCTTGAGAAGGGTGGGGGGTCAATTCGTGGACGGCATCGGGCATGGGTGGCTGCATTCTAAAATCACGGCTCACACACCCCCTGTTCGCCTGGACCGGGGGTGTTCGTCATGGAAACACCGCCCGTCATGGATCTCCCCAAACTCACCCCCGGCAAACGCTTCACCCTGCCCCACCCCGGCGGCTCGGCCGACGCGCTGTTGCTGGCCAAGCTCGCCGCGCGCGACAAGGCCGCAGGCCGGCTCACGGCCATCATCACGTCGGACGCCAACGACGCGCAGCGCCTCATCGACGAAATGGCGTTCTTCGCGCCCGAGTTGCGCTGTGCGCTGTTTCCCGACTGGGAAACCCTGCCCTACGACACCTTCTCGCCGCACCAGGACCTGATCAGCGAGCGCCTCGCCACCCTCTGGAGAATCTCGCAGCGCGACAAGGACACCGGCGCCGACGTGGTGCTGGTGCCCGCCACCACCGCGCTGTACCGCGTGGCGCCGCCGGCGTTTCTCGCCGGCTACACCTTCCAGTTCAAGGTCAAACAGAAGCTGGACGAAGCGCGCCTGAAAAGCCAGCTCACGCTGGCGGGCTACCAGCACGTGACCCAGGTGGTGAGCCCGGGCGAGTACGCGGTGCGCGGCGGGTTGATCGACCTCTTCCCCATGGGCAGCCTGGTTCCCTACCGCGTGGACCTGTTCGACGACGAGATCGACAGCATCCGCACCTTCGATCCCGACAGCCAGCGCAGCCTGTACCCGGTGCCCGAGGTGCGGCTGCTGCCCGGGCGCGAATTCCCCATGGACGACGGCGCGCGCGCGAAATTCCGCAGCCGCTGGCGCGAACTGCTCGATGGCGACCCGACCAAAAGCCGCATCTACAAGGACATGGGCAACGGCGTGGCCACCGCCGGCATCGAGTACTACCTGCCGCTGTTCTTTGACGACACGGCCACGGTGTTCGACTACCTCGGCGCAGAAGCGACTGTCGTTTTGCACGGCGACCTGGAGCCCGCGTTTCAGCGCTTCTGGCAGGACACCAAAGACCGCTACCGCCTGGTGCACGGCGACCCCGAGCGCCCGGTGCTGCCGCCCGATTCGCTGTTCCTGAGCGTGGAGCAGTTTTATGCGCGGGCCAACGAGCACGCGCAGCTTTCTGTGCGCCCGGTGCAGGCCGAGCAGGAGCACAGCGCCTTCGCGCAAAAGCTGGGCGACCTCTCGGTGGTGCGTGGCGCCGAAGACCCGCTCTCGCGCCTGCAAGGCCACATCCGCAACACCGCGCAGCGCGTGCTGCTGCTGGCCGAGAGCGACGGCCGGCGCGAGAGCCTGCTCGACTTCTTGCGCGCCAGCGGCGTCAACCCGCCAGCCTTCGATTCGCTGCTGGAGTTTCAGACCAGCAGCGAAAAACTCGGCATTGCCACCGCCGCGCTCTCGACCGGTTTTTCATGGCTGGAAGACGGCATCGACTTCGTCACCGAGACCGAGCTCTTCGCCGCCAGCCCGACCACCCGCCGGCGCAAGAAGCAGGAACAGGTCAGCGACGTTGACGCGCTGATCAAGGACCTCTCCGAGCTCAACCTGGGCGACCCGGTGGTGCACATCGCGCACGGCATCGGGCGCTACCGCGGCCTGATCAACCTGGACATGGGTGAGAAGAACGCCGACGGCACGCCCGCGCTGATGGAGTTCCTGCACCTCGAATACGCCGACAAGGCGGTGCTCTACGTGCCGGTGAGCCAGCTGCAACTGATCGGGCGCTACACCGGCGTGAGCGCCGACGAGGCGCCCCTGCACCGCCTGGGCAGCGGTCAGTGGGAGAAGGCCAAGCGCAGGGCCGCCGAGCAGGTGCGCGATGCCGCGGCCGAGCTGCTCAACATCTACGCCCGCCGCGCCGCGCGCCAGGGCCACGCCTTCCGCTACTCGGCGCAAGACTACGAGGTGTTCGCCAACGACTTCGGCTTCGAGGAAACCGCCGACCAGCGCGCGGCCATCCACGCCGTCATTCAAGACATGATCAGCCCGCGCCCGATGGACCGGCTGGTGTGTGGCGATGTGGGCTTCGGCAAGACCGAGGTGGCGTTGCGTGCCGCCTTTGTGGCCGTGACCGGCGGACGCCAGGTGGCGCTGCTCGCGCCCACCACATTGCTCGCCGAGCAGCATTACCAGACGCTGGTGGACCGCTTCGCCAAGTGGCCGGTGAAGATCGCCGAGATGAGCCGTTTCCGCTCCGCGAAAGAAATCACCGCCGCTGCCAAGGGCCTGGCGGATGGCTCGGTGGACATCGTGGTCGGCACGCACAAGCTGCTGAGCGAGAGCGTGAAGTTCAAGGACCTGGGCCTGCTCATCATCGACGAGGAACACCGCTTCGGCGTGCGCCACAAGGAGCAGATGAAGGCGCTGCGCGCCGAGGTCGACGTGCTCACGCTCACCGCCACGCCGATCCCGCGCACGCTGGGCATGGCGCTCGAAGGCCTGCGCGATCTCAGCGTGATCGCCACCGCGCCGCAGCGCCGCCTGGCGATCAAGACCTTTGTGCGCAACGAGGGCAACGGCGTGATCCGCGAAGCCGTGTTGCGCGAACTCAAGCGCGGCGGTCAGGTGTACTTTCTGCACAACGAGGTTGAGACCATCGAAAACCGCCGGCAGAAGCTCGAAGAAATATTGCCCGAGGCGCGCATTGCCATCGCCCACGGCCAGATGCCCGAGCGCGAACTGGAACGCGTGATGCGCGACTTTGTGGCGCAGCGCTTCAACGTGTTGCTGTGCTCCACCATCATCGAAACCGGCATCGACGTGCCCACGGCCAACACCATCGTGATGGCGCGCGCCGACAAGTTCGGCCTGGCGCAGCTGCACCAGTTGCGCGGGCGCGTGGGCCGCAGCCACCACCAGGCCTATGCCTACCTCATGGTTCCCGACATCGAGGGCCTGACCAAGCAGGCTGCGCAGCGGCTGGACGCGATCCAGCAGATGGAAGAACTCGGCAGCGGCTTCTACCTCGCCATGCACGATCTGGAGATCCGCGGTGCGGGCGAGGTGCTGGGCGAGAACCAGAGCGGCAACATGCTGGAGGTGGGATTCCAGCTCTACAACGAGATGCTGAGCGAAGCCGTGCGCTCCCTCAAAGCCGGGCGTGAACCCGACCTGCTCTCGCCGCTCTCGGTCACGACCGACATCAACCTGCATGCGCCAGCGCTGCTGCCCAGCGACTACTGCGGCGATGTGCACCTGCGCCTGTCGTTCTACAAGAAGCTCGCCACCGCGCAGACCACCGATCAGGTGGACGGGCTGCTCGAAGAGATCGTGGACCGCTTCGGCAAACTGCCACCGCAGGCTCAGACGCTGGTGGACGTGCACCGCCTGCGGGTGCTGAGTGCGCCCTACGGCGTGGTGAAGGTCGACGCAGCGCCGGGCGTGGTGCAGATCACTTTCCGCCCCAACCCGCCGTTTGATTCGATGCGCATCATCGAACTGATCCAGAAGAACCGCCACATCAAGCTCGCTGGCAACGAAAAGCTGCGCATCGAGCGCGCCCTGCCCGAGGTCAAAGACCGCGTGCAGCTGGTGCGCGACGTGCTGCGCTCGCTCGGTCAGCCCCACAAGAATCCTGAAACTGTTTGACCGTTCGGGCTGAGCCTGTCGAAGCCCACCCAGACCATGACCATGACCACCGCCACCGAATTCGCCCCCGGCCTCACCGTTCAAGGCTTCGCGCCACCGCTCAAGCTCAGCGACTTCAAGCTGATTGCTTTCGACATGGACTCCACGCTCATCAGCATTGAATGTGTGGACGAAATTGCCGACGCCGTGGGCAAGAAAACCGAGGTGGCCGCCATCACCGAAGCGGCCATGCGCGGCGAGATCGCCGACTACAAGGACAGCCTGCGCCAGCGCGTGGCCCTGTTGCGCGGCGTGACGGTGGCCGACATGGAGCAGGTCTACACCGAGCGCCTGCGCATCAACCCCGGCGCGGCCGAGCTCATCACGGCCTGCAAGGCCGCGGGCATGAAGGTGCTGCTGGTTTCGGGCGGTTTCACCTTCTTCAGCGAGCGCGTGCGCCAGACGCTGGGCATCGACTTCACGCGCGCCAACGTGCTCGAAGTGGAGAGCGGCCCCAACTGCGGCCAGCTCACCGGCCGCATGGTTGACCAGCCCTGGGGCGACATCTGCGACGGCGCCGAGAAGCGCCGCACGCTGCTGGAGGTGGCCTCGCTGCTGGGCATCGAGCCCTCGCAATGCATCGCCATGGGCGATGGCGCCAACGACCTGCCGATGATGGGCGTGGCTGGCCTATCGGTGGCTTACCACGCCAAACCCGCAGTGCGCGCGCAGGCCATGGTGGCCATCAACGAAGGCGGGCTGGACCGCTTGCTCAGCGTCCTGCGCTGAGTCGTCACGGGCACCCGAACGAGGGTGCGACAGCGCACAGACGGTGCGCAATCGTCCTTTTAGAGTCTGGGCATTGGCTTCGGGGATCACTCCCCGGACCATGCGGTGACCTTGCAAAGATGTTGGGCCACGCCCACCAACCAAGCCAAGGAAAACCTCATGAAAACACGCTCACTCTTCCCCATCGTCATGCTCGCCGTGGCTGCTTCGGTCATGACCCTGGCCGGCTGCACCTCCAGCCCCAAGCAGGAAAGCGCCGGCCAGTACATCGACGACACCGCCATCACCGGCAAGGTGAAGGCCGCGATCTTCAACGACGCCACACTCAAGTCCGCCGAAATCAACGTCGAGACCTTCAAGGGTGCAGTGCAGCTCAGCGGGTTCGTGAACTCGCAAGCCGACATCCAGCGCGCTGTGGCCGTGACACAAGGCGTGTCTGGTGTGAAGTCGGTCAAGAACGACATGCGCCTGAAGTAAGCCGCCGGCTTGCCTCTCACCCACTCATCTCTTCAAGGACTTCATCATGAAATCGATTCAAACCCGCTCGATCACCGTTGCCGCTTCCATTGCCCTGCTGGTGGGCCTGACCGCCTGCAGCGGCATGACCCGCCAGGACCAGAACACCGCCATCGGCGCAGGTGCTGGTGCCGTGGGTGGTGCAGTTCTGACCGGTGGCAGCACCATCGGCACGCTGGGCGGTGCCGCCATCGGTGGCCTGATCGGCAACCAGGTCGGCAAGTGACCGAGGCCGGCTTCGGCCGGCTTTCGGTTCGTTTCTCCCACTTCACGAAGGACGACCATGATCACGACTGACAAAACCGTCGGGAACGAATTCTCCAACCTCGCACAAACCGCTGAACGCGCCGCCAGCACGGCACGCAACGGCATTGGTCAAGGTCTGCACGACATGTCCAACGGGCTGGAACACGCGCGTTCGGAAACCGGCAATGCCTTGCGCCAGCTGGCTTCCGAATCCGATGCCCTGCTGCACCGCGGACTGGACAAGGTGCGCGACGCGTCGGGCCAGTTGCGCGACAAATCGATGGTCGCCCGTGACGCGGCGTCCACCTACATCCAGCACGAACCCATGAAGTCGGTGCTCATGGCCGCCGCCGTGGGTGCTGGCCTGATGGCGCTGGTGGCGCTGTTCAGCCGCAACGGCCACACCGGCCGCTGATCGCGGTCGCCACGGCCATGCTTCACCCTGTGTTCCGCCTCGCGGCATCACAACCGCAAATGCTGGCTGAGCATGCGGCGGGTTATGCCGGTTTGCTGGTCGAGGAGGTCTCCAGCACTGGCGTGCACCTCAAACGCCTCCTCACGCTGCAGGTCGTCGGGCTTTTGAGCATCATGGTCTCCAGCATTCTGGGTGGCGTGGCGGTGTTGCTGTGGGCATCGCTGCCTCTGGCTTCGCTGCAGCAGCCCTGGCTGTTGTGGTTCATACCGCTGGTACCTGCCTCACTGGGGATGATGGCCCTTGGGCTGGCCGCCAACCACAAAGCGCCCCCGTCGTTTGCCACGCTGCGCGAGCAGTTTGCGCAGGACGCTGCGTTGTTGCGCAGGTCGACCGCGCCATGAACCCATCTGAAACGGCTGTGCAACGCCTCGCGCGCAGCCGAGCTCAGGCAGGGCAATGGCTCGACCAAGACCTGACTCGACGCAACGCCTTCGCCGACAGCAGCCTTGGCCAGTTCGCAGGACTGCCGTGGATCCGTCGCCTCGGCGGTCATCCGCTGGCCAGTCTGGCGCTGGGCGCGGTCACCCGATGGTGGATGAAGCCGCGCCAGGCGCACTCGCCTGTCACGAGCGTGTTGGCACTGAACACGAGCCTGGGCCTGCTGCGACGCCGGCCGCTGCTCACACTGGCCACCTTGGTGGTGATCAGCACAGTTGTCTGGTGGACCCAGTTCCGAAAACACACGGCCACATCACAGATCGCCCACTTGAAGTAAGGAAACACCATGCTCTACACCATCGCCGTCGTCCTGCTTGTTCTCTGGCTGCTTGGCCTGGTCACATCCACCACCATGGGCGGCTTCGTCCATGTGCTGCTGGTGATCGCCGTTGTCATGATCCTGTTGCGCCTGATCAGCGGACGCAAACCATTCTGAACCGGGCGCGGTCGCTCAGCCGCCCGCGCGTTTGACGGTGTGGCCCTGCGCCTTGAGCGAGGTCATCACCTTCTCCATGTGATCGCCCTGGATCTCGATCACGCCGTCTTTCACGGTGCCGCCCGATCCACATGCCGCCTTGAGCTGCTTGCCCAATGCGGCCAGTACTTGCGAATCCAAGGCCACACCCTTCACCAGGGTCACGGCCTTGCCACCGCGCCCTTTGGTTTCACGCGACACGCGCACCACGCCGTCGCCCGCCGGCACGGCCGTGGCCTGCTTGCACACACATTGCGCCACTGGCTGGCGGCAGACCGGGCACATGCGGCCGGCTTCGGTGGAATACACCAGGCCGCCAGTGGAGAGCTTGTTTTTCATGGGGCTGGATCGTAGCGCGCTCCACCCGCTTGGGCATGCGCGACCGGTACACTGGCCCGAAACATTCCAACGCCATGCCATTCCACGCCCTGGGCCTAGCGCCCACCCTCGCTCAAGCCGCGGCCGAACTCGGCTTCACCACCCCCACGCCCATTCAGGAGGCGGCTGTGCCCGCCGTGCTCAGCGGTGCAGACGTGCTCGCCACGGCGCAGACCGGCTCAGGCAAAACCGCCGCCTACGTGCTGCCGATGCTGCAGCGCCTGATGGCCGGCCCCGGCCACACGCCTCGGCGCGTGCGCGCACTGGTGCTGGTGCCCACGCGCGAACTGGCGGCTCAGGTGGGCGAGGTCATGCGCAGCCTGGCGCAGCATCTGCCCACAAAGACGAAAACCGCCGTGGTGTTCGGCGGCGTTTCCATCAACCCGCAGATGCTGGCCCTGCGCGGCGGCGCCGACGTGGTGGTGGCCACACCGGGGCGTCTGCTCGATCTGGTCGAGCACAACGCCTTGAGGCTTGCCAGCGTGGAACTGCTGGTGCTCGATGAAGCCGACCGCCTGCTCGATCTGGGCTTTGCCGAAGAACTGGCCCGCGTGCTGGCGCTGCTGCCGGCCGTGCGCCAGAACCTCTTTTTCTCGGCCACCTTCCCGCCCGCCGTGCAAGCATTGGCGAACACCTTGCTGCGCGAGCCGCAGCGCGTTGATGTGCCCAGCGTTGAGGTCGAGGAAGCGGTGGTGCTGCAGCAGGCCTACCTGGTCGACAGCACCCGCCGCACGCAGTTATTGCGCCAGCTCATCAAGACACAGGGCTGGCAGCGGGTGCTGGTGTTCGTGGCCACGCAGTACTCGGCCGAGCGCGTGGCCTCCAAGCTCCACCAGGGCGACCTGTACGCCACCTCGTTCCATGGCGGCCTGAGCCAGGGCGCGCGCAAGCAGGCGCTCGACGAATTCAAGGAAAAGCGCTGGGACGTGGTGGTGACCACCGACCTGGCCGCGCGCGGCATCGACATCAGCCAGTTGCCAGTGGTGGTGAACTACGATCTGCCCCGCTCGGCCGTGGACTACGTGCACCGCATCGGCCGCACCGGTCGTGCGGGCGCCAGCGGCCTGGCCGTGAGTTTCGTGACGCCGGCCACCGAGGCCCATTGGCGCCTGATCGAAAAGCGCCAGGGCCTGAGCCTGCCGCTGGAAGTGGTACCCGGGCTGGAGCCCACCGAGGTGGCGCCCGTGAGCGAGGCCGGCGGTGGCGTGAAGGGCAAGCGCCCGAGCAAAAAGGACAAGCTGCGCGCAGCCGCTCTGGTTGCCGGGTCAGGTCCGACAAAATCCTAGACAGCGGATCGGCGCACTCGATCAAACCTGCCGGGTGCGAAGCGCGGCACGAGCGCGCGCCACCCGGTGCTTGACCGCGGCCACGCTCACTCGCAAGGTGCTCGCGGCCTCGTCGTACGACAGGCCATCCACCCCGACGAGCCACAGCGCCTCGGACTGTTTCGCGGGCAGTCTGCTGAGACCGACTTGAAGGCGTTGGACCATCTCGCGCTGCGCCAGGCGCTCGCAGGGGTCGGGTGCGCTGCACAAGGCCATGTCCACCGCATCGCCCAGGCCGAACTGCACCAGGCCAGACCCGCGTGTCACGTGGTTGCGAGCCAGGTTATGGGCAATGCCGAACACCCACGTCGAGACCTCGGCCTCGCCGCGAAACGTGGGCCAGCCCACCACCGCCTGCAGCAGCGCCTGCTGCACCAGATCGTCCACGTCGCTGGCCAGCGCCACGCGCCGACGCAGCGTGTAACGCAAGGCCCCGGCGTAACGTGTCACCAAGGCCCGCCAGTCCTGTTCTGACAAGGGAGGCCTCGCGCCGCCTGACCCACCGGGCTTCGCCGCCTTGTTCACAGGGACTTCATCGGACGCTTCTCGGACATCGGGTAAGTGCATGTGGGCAGTCTGGCCGAGGCCCGCGCGCTGCGGAATCCCGTCCAGACCGGATGGCCCGGCCCTTCGCGCTGGGGCTGCCAGCCCAGTGACTCGCGCAATCAAGACCAACAGCGCAGACACGCCACCCATGGACCGTGATGGGAATACGCCCACCGCACACACCCAACCTCCATGGAGAACCGCATGCGCGAACAATTCGAAAAACTGACCAAGGACTTCTGTGCCCTGGTCAAACTGCCCGAGCCGGCCCAGGTGATCGCAGGCCAGGCCTTTGACGCCAACGGCATCACCTGCTCGCTGAACTACGACGACGTGCTCACCGGTGACCATTGCTTCCTGTTCGCCGACTGCGGCCCCACGAGCCCGACCACGCCGCCCGCGCTGTACCACGAGCTGCTGGTGCGCAATTTCAGCAACTTCAGCGGTTCTGGCGTGGGCTTCGGCATCTCGCCCAAGAACGGGCACCTGTTCTATGCGGAACCCATCGAACTGGCCGGCGCCACCGCAGACCAGCTGCTCAACACTTGCCTCTTCGCCGCCCAGCAAGCCCAGGAGCTGCACCAGAAGTTTCCAGCCGCAGCGGTCAAGAAGTGAGGAGCGGGTCATGGAAACAAACATCACGCCGAGTCACGACAAGATCGAGATGCCGCGCGCCCAGAAACTGGAGCGCAAGTATTCCAAGGCGGACGTGCACTTTCACCACAAGAACTACGCCCAGCAAGGATCCAACCCACAAGAGCTGCTGGATGCCATGGACTGCATGCACATGGAATACACCGTGCTCTCGCCCATCCCCACCAACCTGCTGGTGCAATGCGGCAGCTGCGAGGCGGCAGATCACCACCCAAAGCCACTGACGCCCAAGCAGATGGCCTCGGTTGAAAAGCTCTGGAACGGTGGAACCTGGAGCGAAGCACTGTGGAACGAATTCAACCCGGCGACGGGCTCGACCTCGCTCGACATCCACGATGTGCCCAATTACTACATCTCCGACATGAAGATTCGCCAGAGTTTTCAGGTCGATGAAAAGGTGTACGGCGAGCTGATCAAGAAAGATGGCCCGCTCTACTACAACACCATGGTGGACGACCAGACAGCCGAGGCTTTCCGCGCGCTGAAAGACCACGACAAGCCCAGATTCGATCCGATGGTGACCGGTCTTCCGTTGGGCGACATGCGCTCCAGCGAGCTGCTGCTGGACAAGGTGCGTCGCAACAAGGGCGTGTTCACCGGGGTGGGTGAAATCACCGTCTACAAGGAATGGGTGCAGGAAAAGGTCGGCATCTCCTTGCAGGCCGACCTGCAGTCGCGCGCCTGTGCGCTGATCAAACTGATGAACACCTGCGGTGTGATCGGCATGCCGGTGGTGCTGCATTGCGATGTGGACGTGATGCCCTGGGACAGGAAGTTCAACGGTCCCGCGCACTTCGAGAACATCTGCAGCTTCATGCGCAGCACTGAATGCAAGAACACCACCATCATCTGGGCGCATGCGGGGGGGCTGGGCAAATACTCGCGCATCCGCGACGGCCACCTCGACCTCCTGGAGAAGGTGCTTTCAGACCCCAACATGAACCACGTTTTCTTTGATCTTTCGTGGGACACCGTGGCCAGACAGCTGACCATGGACAAGGACGAGAAGCTCGCCGATCCCGCCAAGATCAACCAACTGGTGACTTTGCTGGAACGTTTTCCCACCCGTTTCCTGTTCGGCTCGGACTCCTTGAGCCCCAACAGCGTGGCCATCTGGCAAGGCACGGAACTGGCGTATGACGCGGTGTTCAAACTGCTCAAGCTCGACACCGCCAACGCCATCAAAAAAGGCAACTACGAACGGCTGATTGTGGGCGCGCGACGGAAGGTTCGGCTGTACGAGAAGTACTGCGTGGACTATGCCGGACTGGCCATCGACATTCGGCAGGACAACGGTCGTCCAGCGGAAGTGCAGTGGGCCGTGCGCGAAGCCATCAAGGACGCCGTGGCCTACGGTCTGGCCCAGCGCGCGCACGACCTGGACCCCAAACAACCAGCGCCCACCAAAGAGCACCAGGCCCGCCTGGTATCGCTGGAAGACTTGCGCACGATCGCCACCAAGGTGCTGCTGCCCAAAGAGGTGCCCTGGGAAAAGACGCACAACTTCCAGCCCTACCTGAACCGCGCGCCCAAGCTGTGAGCAAACCGACCTCACTGGTGCACCGGTGGGGTCGTCCATGCAATCCATCCCATCAGGCGACGCGGCAATTCAACACCGCGCGCAGTCGCCTCGTTCAAAAGCATCACCATGAACCCCAAAATCTTCGCCCAACTCTGCGCCGACGCCAGCAAGGCGCTGGCCCTCAAAGACACAACCGCCCTGGGACTGGGTCAACCCATCAGCATCTACGGCGTGGACGTGGAGCTGATGATGAAGACCTCCTTCCCCGCCGTCGTTCAAGTCATCTTCGAGGTGGGCGCGCCCGAGCCCAAAGAACGCCTTGCCGTGTACGAGGCGCTGCTGGCCCAGCAGATGCTGTGGATGGGCGACCTCAATGGTCTCTTTTGCTACGACGCCAGCCACGACCGCGTGCTGTTCAGCGTGGGCATGCCCACCGACGACAACACCCAGGGCAACCAGCTGGCCAAGGCCATTCAGGGTTTCGCCGACCTGGTGCTGAGCTGGCGAAACGGCTTGCTCAAGGGCCTGCTGAACCCGGAGTGGCTGGATCGGGATGCGCTGCTCGACAAAGCAGCCCACGGCTGAGGAACTCATTATGGAAAAATCGACATCCAGCGATGAGCACAGTTCAGGCCACGAGGCCGGCAATCCGGCGAACATGGACCCGGATCTGCGGGCCTTCATCCGGATTTTTGGCACCTTGCCGGACGACCTGGAAATGCCGCCTTTGCCGTTGACCCCCGTGGGTCAAGGCCTTGCGCAGTTGAGTCACCGCGACCGGCTCAGCCTGTCCAGGCCACTGGGCAACAACCCGCCCAACAGCCCCAGGCCCGCCACGCCACGCCTGGACATCACGCTGGTGCCCACGCCCCGCGATACACAGGGCATGGTCAATGAGGGCGCCACCTGGGTCACCAAGCTGATGGTGCAGATGCGTGCCCTGTCCGAGCTAAGCGACGACAACAAGGTGCAGTTGCTCAGCGAGGTCCCGTCCCTGGAAGGCGCCAGGGCCCTGGCCACCCAGGACACGCTGGCCAAAGTGAACGCGCTGGCCGGTCGGCGCTGGCGCACCAGCCTGTACTCGGCACTGGTGATGTACTGGCTGACCTTCGGGCTGGGCAAGGTGGTGGGCAACTCCTTTGGTGCGGCGATGGTCGCTTGCGGCCTGCCCGCCGCAGCGCTGTATGCCCCCCTGTTCACCATGCTGGGGGTGCCGTTCACGCAGGTGATCTTTGGTGAGCCCTACGGCGGCGCCCTGCGCAGCGCCGGTGTGAGCTACGGCTCGCCCGACCAGGCCGCTTACATCAACTACCAGACCGCGCACGCGCTGTACATCCGCGCCTGGCTGGAGGACAACAAGGCCGACGAGGAGAAGTACCGCAAGATCATGAACGGAATCGTTGACGGCTTGATCAAGCGGGAACAGGCCAGAAAGCCCGACGGCAGCTCGCGCATCCCCAGACGACTGCGCTCCAATGCCAGCGTGCCCGATCGCAACCCCGACGGCACGGTCAAGCCCGGACACGCCGACCCCTCCCAAGCGGTGGTGGGCGCTGCCCGCACGCGATCCTTCATCACCGACGAGGTGCCGGTGCACACCTTCACCGTGCTCAACGGCATGTCTGGCTTTGCCAACCTGTTCTGGAAGCTCTTCATGGGCAGCGCCGTGACGCGAGTGCCCGACATGGTCGCCCATACCGTGATGGGCTCCATCGCCATGGTGTCCATGTTCGAATGGCAAAACGTGTGGCGAGCCAAGTTCCAGGGCGTGGACCTGTCCGATGGCGGGCACCCGGCCGTGCTGGGCGCTCAGAAGGAAGCCGCGCGGGTCACGCTGGACATGTGGAGCAAGCGCTATTGGGACGCGCTTTCGTTGATCAAGAAGATCGAGGACATGCTCGGTCGGGTCGACGACTACCGAAAGAGCCACGATGCAAGCGACGTGCACTGGAACGACATCCATGGCCTGGAAGCAACGCTGATGGCGGCCAAAGGCCAGTTGCGTGAATCACTCGGAAAAATCATGGCCGCATCAAGACTGGCCAAGAAGCAGCTCAATACCCTGACCACGCGCGGTGCCCGGGCCAACGTGGCGGCCAAAATGATCATGTCTTCAATGGTGGGAGAGAGTTCCGCAGCGGAGCCCTGGTTGACCGGCGCGCCCATGCGCATCCGCAGCGTCTCCCGCGTCCTGGGCTACATGACCGTACTGGGCGCAACGGCCACCCAGGCCATCTTGCTGGGCATGTCGCTGACGAGCTACGCACAACAACTGCAGGAAGGTCGGGAAATGACCGCCCACCATCCGAACGACACCCTCGTCACCGCGCCTCTCAACGCCCTGGGCCTGACCTCCGACCAGATGGCGGTGGCCTCGTTCAATGCCAGCACGATTGCCTGTACCGCCATCGTCGGCTGGACGGCCAAGACCTTGTACGGTCTGCCGCTGTGGGAACACGGCATCCACGGCATCGCAGGCATTGCAACTCGGGCCATCAAGGAAACCCGCAAGTGCCTGGGTCTGGCACCGGATCTCACACTGCCGGTCCATGCCGACCCGACCCCGGACAACCCCTTCGACCCCGTCGACATACCCGCGTACAGCAGCGATGAAGAAGATCACGGCCTGCCACCCTTGCCCAAGGTCAACATCGAGGGCAGTTCCTCGAGTTCGAGCAGCAACAGTCACCACTGAAATGAAGACATGGATGCCGATGGCTTGAGCACGGCCACGAAACGAAAACCCCCGATGGCCAGGGCCAGCGGGGGTTGATGTTTTGGTGGGCGGTGCAGGGTTCGAACCTGCGACCCCTGCCGTGTGAAGGCAGTGCTCTACCACTGAGCTAACCGCCCGATCGTTCAATCATGCAACAAGGCATCGATCGATCGGAAGCCTCAGATTATAGCCAGGTTTTCAGCGGTTTCAGGCAACGGCCAACGAACGCCACACGGTTTTTCCTTTGCTGGCTTTGTCGAGGTCGGCCAACACACCGTCGTGCGCCTGCGTTTCCTGTTCATTGGCTTGCAGCACAGGCAGATCGAAGCTGCTCAGATCCAGCGTTTCTGTCAGACCGTTTTCGTCGGGCGCGTCACCCAGGTCCATGAGCAGTGCATCCTGGCCACGCGTCATGTTGATGTAGACGTCGGCCAACAGCTCAGCGTCGAGCAAGGCGCCGTGCAGCGTTCGGCCCGAGTTGTCCACGCCCAGGCGATCACACAGGGCGTCCAGGCCATTGCGTTTGCCTGGGAACATCTCCTTGGCCATCACCAGGCTGTCGGTGACCTGACCAATGACGGTCTTGATCGGTGGGCGGCCCAGACGATCCAGCTCCTTGTTGAGGAAGCTGATGTCGAACGGCGCATTGTGGATGATCAATTCCGCGTCGCGCAGGTAGTCGAGCAACTCGTCAGCGATGGCGGCGAACTTGGGCTTGTCGCGCAGGAACTCGTTGCTGATGCCGTGCACCTTGAGCGCGTCCTCGTGGCTGTCGCGCTCAGGGTTCACGTAGAAGTGCAGGTTGTTGCCGGTGAGCTTGCGGTTGAGCAGCTCCACACAGCCGATCTCGATGATGCGGTCGCCGTTGTCGGCGGACAGGCCGGTGGTCTCGGTGTCAAGGACGATCTGGCGCATGTTCAAGTCTCCGGAAAAAAACGATCCGCCGCCGGGCCGCCCCACGGCGGAGCGTGGGCATCAATGATTTTCCTTGGCGTGGTTGATCGAGTACTTGGGAATTTCCACCGTCACGTCGTTCTGCGCCAGGATGGCCTGGCAAGACAGGCGCGAGTTTGGCTCCAGGCCCCAGGCGCGATCAAGCAGGTCTTCCTCGGTCTCGTCGAGTTCGTTCAGGCTGTTGAAACCCTCGCGCACGATCACATGACAGGTGGTGCAGGCAGCGCTCATGTCGCAGGCGTGCTCGATGTTGATCTTGTTGTCCAGCAGGGCCTCGCAGATCGAGGTGCCGGCAGGCGCAGTGATGCTGGCGCCCTGGGGGCAGTATTCGGGGTGGGGCAGGATTTTGATGATGGGCATGGGGTTCAGACTTCTTCGAGTTTCTTGCCGGCCAGGGCCTGCTGGATGCCGCGGTTCATGCGCAATGCGGCAAATGCCTCGGTGCCCTTGGCCAGGGCCGTGGTGGCGGCTTCGATGGTGGCGGCCTCGGTGCTGCCGATGGACTGGCGCAGCGCCTCGATCAGCGCATCGATGCCCTGACGCTCATCGGTGGTCAGCAAATCCGCATCGGCCGCCAGCGCGGTGCGGGTGGCCGCGATCATGCGGTCGGCGTCCACGCGGGCTTCGACCAGCGCGCGCGCCTGCATGTCTTGCTGGGCGGTGGCAAAGCTGTCTTGCAGCATGGCGGCAATCTGCTCGTCGCTCAGGCCGTAAGCGGGCTTCACGTCCACGCGCGCCTCCACGCCGCTGCCCTGTTCTTTGGCGCTGACCGACAGCAGGCCATCGGCATCCACGGTGAAGGTCACCCGAATGCGCGCCGCGCCGGCCACCATGGGCGGAATGCCACGCAGCTCGAAGCGAGCCAGGCTGCGGCAGTCGGCCACCAGATCGCGCTCACCCTGCACCACGTGCAACGCCAGTGCGGTCTGGCCATCCTGGTACGTGGTGAAGTCCTGCGCGAGCGCCGTGGGAATCGAACTGTTGCGCGGCACGATGCGTTCAACCAGACCGCCCATGGTCTCGATGCCCAGCGACAGCGGAATCACGTCGAGCAGCAGCAGGTCTCCGTCCTTGCTGTTGCCAGCCAGGGCATTGGCCTGGATGGACGCACCCAGCGCCACGACTTCGTCGGGGTTGAGGTTGGTCAGAGGCTCCTGAGCAAAGAATTCACCCACGGTGCGGCGCACCACGGGCATGCGGGTCGAACCACCGACCATCACCACCCCCTTCACCTCGTCTTTCGCGATGCCGGCATCTCGCAGCACCTTGCGCACGGCGGTCATGGTCCGGGTGGTCAACGGGGCGGTGCAGGTCTCGAAATCGGCTGCGCTCACCGGCTGCTCGATGGTCTGGCCGACCACGCTGGCGCGGAAGATTTCACTCGCCGATGAGGTCAAGGCTTCTTTCACGCGGCGTGCCTCGGCATGCACCGCGGCGCGCTCCGACGGGTTGAGCGCAGCGCCCACGCCCTGCTGCGCGAGCACCCAGGCGGCCAGCGCCTGGTCGTAATCGTCTCCACCCAGGGCCGAATCGCCTCCGGTGGCCATCACCTCGAAAACGCCGCGCGTGAGCCGCAGGATGGAGATGTCAAACGTGCCGCCGCCCAGGTCGTAGATGGCGTAGACACCCTCGGAGCCGTTGTCCAGCCCGTAGGCTATTGCCGCGGCCGTGGGTTCGTTGATCAGGCGCAGCACGTTGATGCCGGCGAGTTGCGCCGCGTCCTTGGTGGCCTGGCGCTGGGCGTCGTCGAAGTACGCAGGCACGGTGATCACCGCGCCATAGAGTTCGTCGTCAAAACTGTCCTCGGCGCGAAAACGCAGCGTGGCCAGGATCTCCGCGCTGACTTCCATCGGCGTCTTGCGACCGGCCACGGTGTCCACCACGGCCATGCCGTCCTGCTCCACCACGGTGTAGGCCAGTTTGTCCACGTCAACCACCTGCGCGCGGCTGCGTCCCATGAGGCGCTTGACCGAGCTCACCGTGTTGGCGGGGTCCTGCACCTGCGCGGCGAGCGCATCAAAACCGATCTGGCGACCCGAGCCACCTTGCACGGGATCGAGGTAGCGCACGACGCTGGGCAGGATCACCCGGCCATCGGTGGCAGGCAGGCATTCGGCGATGCCGTGGCGAACGGCGGCCACCAGCGAATGTGTGGTGCCCAGGTCGATGCCCACCGCCACGCGGCGTTGATGCGGGTCGAGAGATTGGCCAGGTTCAGAGATCTGCAGAAGCGCCATGGGTCACGATCGGTTCAAGGGAAACAGCCACCTATTGTCCCAGCAGTTCGATGCGGCTTTCCACATCGCGCGCAAAGCGCTCAACGAACATAAGGGCTCTGACCTGCCGCGCCAACCCGGGCCAGTCGCGCAACTCGTCGGCCGTGGTCTGCAAGCCTTGCAACATGCCACGGCGCGCAGCAGCCACGTCATCGGCCATGCGCTCCAGATCCGCCAGCCCGCTGGCCTCGTCGAGGTCTTCGCGCCATTGCATCTGCTGCATCAGGAACGCAGCAGGCATGGCGGTGTTGTTTTCGGCCTGGATCGGCGCACCATGCAGCTCGCACAGATACGCCGCGCGTTTGAGCGGGTCCTTCAAACGCTGGTAGGCCTCGTTGATGCGCACCGACCACTGCATGGCCTGGCGCTGAGCTTGTGCGTCGGCGGTGGCAAAGCGGTCGGGGTGGGCTTCGCGCTGCAGGTCTTTCCAGCGTGCGTCCAGCGCAAGGCGGTCCACCTCAAATCGGGGCTCGATGCCAAAAATCTCGAAATCGTTCGATTGCAGGTTCAAGTTCATAAAGCAAAAGCCGCCGGCGCTCTGACACGCGGGCGGCTTGAATGGAAATCTCTAACGCATCAAACCCGGAAGCTCTCGCCGCAACCGCAACGGTCGCGCTCGTTCGGGTTGTTGAAGCGAAAACCTTCGTTGAGGCCTTCGCGCACAAAGTCGAGCTGGGTACCGTCGATGTAGGCCAGGCTCTTGGGGTCGACCAGCACCTTCACGCCGTTGTCCTCGAACACCACGTCCTCGGGAGCGATGTCGTCGGCGTACTCCAGCTTGTAGGCCAGACCCGAGCAACCGGTGGTCTTCACGCCCAGGCGCACGCCCACACCCTTGCCGCGTTTGGCAATGTAGCGGGTCACGTGCCGCGCAGCGGCTTCAGAAATGGAAATGGACATGGCGCCTGCAGCTCAGTGGCTGTGCTTCTTGCGGTAGTCGTCCACCGCTGCCTTGATCGCGTCTTCGGCCAGGATCGAGCAGTGGATCTTCACGGGCGGCAAGGCCAGCTCTTCGGCGATCTGGCTGTTCTTCAGCGCAGCCGCTTCGTCCAGCGTCTTGCCCTTGACCCATTCGGTCACCAGCGACGAGGAGGCAATGGCCGAACCACAGCCGTAAGTCTTGAAGCGTGCGTCTTCGATCACGCCCGTGGTGGGGTTCACCTTGATCTGCAGCTTCATCACGTCGCCGCAAGCAGGCGCGCCCACCATGCCGGTACCAACGCTGTCGTCGCCCTTTTCGAACGAGCCCACGTTGCGGGGGTTTTCATAGTGGTCAACCACTTTTTCCGAGTAAGCCATGATCTTTCTCCTTCAGTGTGCTGCCCACTGGATGGTGGACAGGTCAATTCCGTCTTTGAACATTTCCCACAGGGGTGAGAGTTCGCGAAGCTTTGCAACGTTCTCCTTGATCGTCGCAATGGCGTAGTCGATCTCGTCCTCGGTCGTCCAGCGACCAATGGTCATTCGCAAGCTGCTGTGAGCCAGCTCGTCGCTGCGGCCCAGGGCGCGCAGCACATAGCTGGGTTCCAGGCTGGCCGAGGTGCAGGCCGAACCCGACGACACCGCCAGGCCCTTGATGCCCATGATCAACGACTCGCCCTCAACGTAGTTAAAGCTCATGTTGAGGTTGTGTGGCACGCGCTGCGTCTCGTGGCCATTGATGAAGACCTCTTCCACATCCTTGAGGCCGGCGACCATGCGGTCGTGCAGGGCCTTGATACGCAGGTTTTCCTCATGCATCTCGGCCTTGGCAATGCGGTACGCCTCGCCCATGCCCACACACTGGTGGGTGGGCAGGGTGCCCGAGCGCATGCCACGCTCATGGCCGCCACCGTGCATCTGCGCTTCGATGCGGATGCGCGGCTTGCGGCGCACGTACAGCGCGCCGATGCCCTTGGGGCCGTAGGTCTTGTGTGAAGTCAGGCTCATCAGGTCGACCGGCAGGGTTTGCAGGTCGATGTCGACGCGGCCGGTGGCCTGCGCGGCGTCCACATGGAAGATCACGCCCTTCTCACGGCAGATGGCGCCGATGGCCGCAATGTCCTGGATCACGCCGATTTCGTTGTTCACGAACATGACCGAGGCAATGATGGTGTCCGGGCGGATCGCGGCCCTGAAGACATCCAGATCGAGCAGGCCGTCGGCTTGCACGTCCAGGTAAGTCACTTCAAAGCCCTGGCGCTCAAGCTCGCGGCAGGTGTCGAGCACGGCTTTGTGCTCGGTCTTCACCGTGATGAGGTGCTTGCCCCTGGTCTTGTAGAAATGCGCCGCGCCCTTGAGGGCGAGGTTGTTCGACTCGGTCGCGCCGCTGGTCCAGACGATCTCACGCGGGTCGGCGTTGATCAGGGCCGCCACCTGCTCGCGAGCGGTTTCCACGGCCTTCTCGGCCTCCCAGCCCCAGGCGTGGCTGCGCGATGCTGGGTTGCCGAAATGCTCACGCAACCAGGGAATCATGGCGTCCACCACCCGCGGATCGCAGGGGTTGGTGGCGCTGTAGTCCATGTAGATGGGGAAGTGAGGAGTGCTCATGGCGGGCTGTCTCTGTGCGGGTCTGTTGAAGCGGAGGAAATGTTGCTGGAACTGGCTGACGAAGGCCTTAAACCTGCCCGGAGCGTTGCTCCGGGGCTGTCAGGTTCACTTGGAAAACGCGGCTCCACCCAGCGCGAACACCGAGTTGGGCGCGTTCACGCGAATGGGCTTGACCACAGGCGCGCTGGAAATGGCTCGCTTGATCATCGGGGCGTTTTCCACCACCACGCCCTTGGCGAGTTGCTCGTCCACCAGCGATTGCAGGGAAACGGAGTCGAGGAAGTCCACCATCTTGGTGTTCAGCGCCGCCCAGAGTTCGTGGGTCATGCAGCGGTGACCTTCGCCCAGACAGTTCTCCTTGCCACCGCATTGCGTGGCATCGATCGGCTCGTCCACCGACACGATGATGTCGGCCACGGTGATCTCGGATGCCTTGCGGCCCAGGGTATAGCCACCGCCCGGCCCACGGGTCGATTCGACCAGT
Source organism: Hydrogenophaga sp. PBL-H3 (assembly GCF_010104355.1). Taxonomy (NCBI): domain Bacteria; kingdom Pseudomonadati; phylum Pseudomonadota; class Betaproteobacteria; order Burkholderiales; family Comamonadaceae; genus Hydrogenophaga; species Hydrogenophaga sp. PBL-H3. The sequence continues at coordinate 2,059,487 of NZ_CP044972.1, read as the reverse complement.
TCGTGGCGGCGCAGCTTGCCGAACAATTGCTCAAGGTAGGACAACGAGATCTGCTGCCGCTGGCTGATGGCCGCAAGCGTGACAGGTCCGTTGTTCTGGCGCAGGGCCAGATCAATCATGGCTGTGACCGCAAAGCGGCCCTTGGTCGTGAGGCGCATTTTCAAGCTCCTTAAATGTTGGCTTGACTGTCGTTGACTGGTTCAACGGGCATCACCCCTTGAACCCCTTCTCCGCCCACCCTGACCGCTATGGGTCGCTTCATCGAAGGCTTTCCCGACTGTTTTCGTCGAGTATAGCGTAAAAGCCTAGTGATTTGCTCGGCATCTTAAACCAAAAGACATGTTTGTCCAAGACAAACATGTCTTGACTCAAAAGACCGGAATGAGACCGAGCAGTCGCACCGGGTTGCCGAGTGAGACTTGGAACAACGCCAAATCGTTCAGACAAAACAACAAAAGCCGTCGTCTGTGCCGCGCAAGGCACGGCACAGACGACCCGGCGTTCCGCTGTCAGGCAATGTTGTCCATGCCAGGCGCCCCGAACACCGAGGCCTTGAGCCGGCCGAGTTGGTCGCGCACGCCGGCGGCCTTCTCGAACTCGAGGTTGCGGGCGTGCTCCAGCATGAGCTTCTCCAGCCGCTTGATCTCGCGCGCCACGTCCTTCTCGCTCATCTCGTCGATGCTGGCGCGGTGCGCGCTCTCGGCCGCCAGGCGATCGGCTTCCTTACCCGCCTTCTCGCTGTAGACGCCGTCGATCAGGTCCTTGATGCGCTTGTTGATGCTGCGCGGCTCGATGCCCATGGCCAGGTTGTGCGCCACCTGCTTGGTGCGGCGGCGGTTGGTCTCGTCCATCGCCTTCTTCATCGACTCGGTGATGCGGTCTGCGTAGAGGATGGCGCGGCCATTGAGGTTGCGCGCGGCGCGACCAATGGTCTGGATCAGGCTGCGCTCGGAGCGCAAGAAACCTTCCTTGTCGGCATCCAGAATGGCCACCAGCGAGACCTCGGGAATGTCCAGGCCCTCGCGCAGCAGGTTGATGCCGACCAGCACGTCGAAAGCACCCAGGCGCAGGTCGCGCAGGATCTCCACCCGCTCCACGGTGTCAACGTCGCTGTGCAGGTAGCGCACCTTCACGCCGTTTTCGGTCAGGTAATCGGTGAGCTGCTCGGCCATGCGTTTGGTCAGGGTGGTGATCAGCACGCGCTCGTTCTTGTCCACCCGGATGCGGATTTCCTGCAAGACGTCGTCCACCTGGTGGGTAGCGGGGCGCACCTCCAGTTCGGGGTCGACCAGTCCCGTGGGGCGCACGAGTTGCTCCACCACCTGGCCAGCGTGGGTTTTTTCGTAGTCGGCCGGCGTGGCCGAGACGAACACCACCTGGCGCATGCGCTGCTCGAACTCGTCGAACTTCAGCGGCCGGTTGTCCAGCGCACTGGGCAGGCGAAAGCCGTACTCCACCAGCGTGGTCTTGCGGGCGCGGTCGCCGTTGTACATGCCGCCAAACTGGCCAATGAGCACGTGACTCTCGTCCAGGAACATCATCGCGTCCTTGGGCAGGTAGTCGGTCAGGGTGGATGGAGGCTCGCCCGGCAGGCTGCCGGAGAGGTGGCGCGAGTAGTTCTCGATACCCTTGCAATGGCCGACCTCGCTGAGCATTTCCAGATCGAAGCGGGTGCGCTGTTCCAGCCGCTGCGCCTCCACCAGCTTGCCCATGCCCACCAGTTCCTTGAGCCGGTCAGACAGCTCCAGCTTGATGCCCTCCACGGCACTGAGCACCTGCTCGCGCGGCGTCACATAGTGGCTGCTGGGGTAGACCGTGAAGCGCGGGATCTTCTGCCGCACCTTGCCGGTGAGCGGATCGAACAGCTGCAGAGTCTCGACCTCGTCGTCGAACAGCTCAATGCGAATCGCCATTTCGGAGTGCTCGGCCGGGAACACGTCGATGGTGTCGCCGCGCACGCGAAACTTGCCGCGGCTGAAATCCTGCTCGTTGCGCGCGTACTGCATACGCACCAGCTGCGCGATCAGGTCGCGCTGCCCCACCTTGTCGCCCACGCGCAGCGTCATCACCATCTGGTGGTAGCTCTCGGGCTTGCCAATGCCGTAGATGGCCGACACCGTGGCCACGATGATCACGTCGCGCCGCTCCAGGATGCTCTTGGTGCAACTCAGGCGCATCTGCTCGATGTGCTCGTTGATCGCGCTGTCCTTCTCGATGAACAGGTCGCGCTGTGGCACATAAGCCTCGGGCTGGTAGTAGTCGTAGTAGCTGACGAAGTACTCGACCGCGTTCTTCGGAAAGAACTCGCGGAATTCGCTGTAGAGCTGCGCGGCCAGCGTCTTGTTGGGCGCGAACACGATGGCCGGGCGGCCCAGCCGCGCGATCACGTTGGCCATGGTGAAGGTCTTGCCCGAACCGGTCACGCCCAGCAGGGTCTGGAACACTTCGCCGTCGTTGACGCCCTCCACCAGCTGGCGGATCGCCTCGGGCTGGTCGCCAGCGGGCGGATACGGCAGAAACAGCTCGAACGGCGAGCCGGGAAACCGGACGAACTCACCCTCGGCGGGTGGCCCGTTGTCCACCTCAAGCAGCGGGGTCTTCGGAGGTGTGGGCAGTGTGATCGGGGGCATCGGCGGATTGTGCCGGATGGTCTTCTTTGGCGCTGGCGCCGGGCGGGCGCGCCTGGCGAACACCAGGTTTGGCCAGGATCTCCACATAGGCCTCGGTGGCACCCTCTTTCGCCACAGTGTCCAGGTGCCCCATCAGCGCTGAAAGGTGAATCGACTCGGCCACCTCTTTGGTCAGGCCAAAGCGGCAATCGAAGTCCAGGAAGTCGACACCCTCGGGCAGTTCGCGACGGCGCTCGCGCTTGAGGTATTTGCGGATCTCGTGCTTGACCGCTTCGAGCACACGGTCGCGGTGACGGCCTTCTTGGGTCAGGGGGAAATTTTTTCTCATGGCGGTCGGGCGCGCGTGCGGCGCTGAGTCTGGGTACGAAGGGCGCGATTATGCGCGCCGGGGTATCCTGAACCGCACATGACAACCCGCGAACAACACCCCACGCCCAGCAAGGACGAGATCGCCCTGCTCGAACCCTTCGAGCGCCTCGGGCTCGACCGCATCGTGCTGGTGCAAACAGCCTCGCAAGCGCGCGAGGCCTGCGCCGAGCTCGCCGACCACGCCGTCTGGGGCTTTGACACCGAGTCCAAGCCCACCTTCTTCAAGGACCAGGTCTCCGACGGGCCGCACATCGTGCAGCTCGCCACGTTGCAGCGCGCCTGGGTGTTCCAGTTGCTCGACCCGGGCTGCCGTGATCAGGTGGCGGCCCTGCTGGCCAACGCAGACCACGTCAAGGCGGGCTTTGGCCTGGGCGACGACACGAAACGCATCGTCGCCAAACTGGCGGTGGAGCCCGCTGCGGTGCTGGAACTCAACACGGTGTTTCGAGAACGCGGCTACCGCAAGGACATGGGAGTGAAGGGTGCAGTGGCTGTGCTGTTCAACCGGCGCTTTCTCAAGTCCAAGAAGGCTGCAACCTCCAACTGGGCCAACCCGCACCTGAGCGAAGCGCAGTTGGTGTATGCGGCCAATGACGCGTGGGCAGCCGGGCGGGTGTTTGAGATGCTCGGTTTGCGCTGAAGGCCCCGTCAGCGCCGGCGAAGCGGCGTGAGCAGGTCCCCCAGGCCGTTGTGGTCGATCTCGTGCATGAGCTGCAGCAGTCGCCCCACCTCGCTTCTGGGAAAGCCCTCGCGGGCGAACCAGTTGAGGTAGTTGCCCGGCAGGTCCGCGATCACGCGGCCCTTGTGTTTGCCAAACGGCATTTCCACGGTGAGCAGGCGTTCCAGGTCTTCGGGTTTCATGCGGAGGCATCGTAACGCCGCCCGTGCGCCCTCTCGCCGATACTGGGCATCATGCAACGCACGATCTTCACCACGCCCGTCGTCAACTCGCTGCTGCGCGCGTTCTCGATCGGCTTCCTCAAAATCACCGGCTGGCGCGTTGAGGGCGCCCTGCCCGCCCACGCCGCCAGGAGCGTGCTGATCGCCGCACCCCACACCAGCAACTGGGACCTGCCCTACACCTTGATGGTGGCCTTCGCCCTGCGGCTCAACATCCGCTGGATGGGCAAACAAAGCATCTTCCGCGCGCCGTTTGGCGGGGTCATGCGCTGGCTGGGCGGCATCGCGGTCAACCGCGAGCAGTCCACCAACCTGGTGGCCGCCTCGGCCCAGGCCATCCGCGACGCCGACGGCCCGCTGCAACTCATCGTGCCGCCCGAAGGCACGCGCAGCAAGACGCGCTACTGGAAGACCGGCTTCTACTTCATCGCCCGCGAAGCCCAGGTGCCCATCGTCATGGCCTACATGGACTACGAGCGCAAGATCAGTGGCCTGGGCCCGCTGTTCGAGCCCACTGGCGATGTGGCCGCCGACATGGCAGCCATCAAGGCGTTCTATGCCCCGTTCAAAGGCAAGAACGCGGCGCAGTTCGAGTCGACCGACTGAATCAGAACGCCTGGGCCAGACGGCCCACGCCTTCTTCGATCTTCTCCAGACCCACGGTGGCAAAGCTCAGGCGCAGCGTGGCGGCATCGGGGTTGCGGGCGTAGAACGGCGCGCCCGGCACAAAGGCCACGCCCTTGTCGATCGCGCGCTTTGCCAGCTCGGCGCCGTCGGCCACTCGGCCACCCGCACCGGTGAGCCGAGCCCAGATGAACAGTCCGCCCTGCGGCTGCACGAACTCGATGGCGTCGCCCAGCTCGCGCTTGAGCGCCTGGCCCATGGTGGTGGCGCGCTCGGCGTACACCTGCCGCACTTTCGCCAGCGTGGCGGGCATGCGACTGGCCTTGAGGTACTGCGCAGCCGTGGCCTGCGCAAAGGTGCTGGTGTGCGCGTCGCTGAACTGCTTGCACATGGTGGCTTTGGCCAGCAGTTCAGCAGGACCCACCATCCAGCCCACGCGCAAACCGGGTGAGAGGACCTTGCTCAGCGAACCACAGTGCACCAGCCGCTCGCGGCTGCCCGGCACCTCGGCGCTCAGGGCCAGCAAGCTGGGTGGTGGCGCATCGCCAAAGTACAGATCGCCATAAGGATCGTCTTCCACGATGAGCGTGTCGTGCTTCACCGCCATCTGGAGCACCGCCTTGCGCCGCTCCAGGCTCATCAGCGCGCCGCTGGGATTGCCGAAGGTGGGGATGAGGTAGACGAACTTGGGTTTGTGTTCGGCAATGAGCCGCTCCAGCGCGTCGGTCTGCGTGCCTTCGCCGTCCACCGGCACGGTGATGAGTTCGGCGCCGTACAGGCGAAAGCACTGGATGGTGGCCAGAAACGTGGGGCCCTCGACGATGACCTTGTCGCCGGGTGAGATCAGCGTCTTGCCCAGCAGGTCCAGGCCCTGCTGGCTGCCCGTGGTGACGATGAGGTCGTTTGCGCTCACGCCGCTGTTGCCCTTGCTCGCCATGAAGGCCGCGAGCTGCTCGCGCAGCGGCTGGTAGCCCTCGGTCGCGCCGTATTGCAGCGCGCCGCCCGGCTCTTCAGTGAGCGCGGCGTTCACCGCCTCGCGGATGCCGTCCACATCAAACAGTGCGCTGTCGGGGAAGCCGCCCGCGAAGCTGATGATGCCGGGCTTGCCCAGCAGCTTGAACAGTTCGCGGATGGCGGAGGTTTCGACGTTGTTGAGGCGGTCGGCGAAGGGAATGGTGAAGGGCATGGTGGGGTCTCGTCGGGCAGGGTCGCGAAAGAACAAGCCCGCATTGTCCCCAAATCCGCGGCGCTAGACTCGCCGGCATGACACCCGCCCAGATCGAAATCTTCTTTGCCACCCTCAAGGCCGCCAACCCCAACCCGCAGACCGAGCTGGAATACACCAGCGTGTTCGAGTTGCTGGCCGCCGTGCTGCTCTCGGCGCAGGCCACCGACGTGGGTGTGAACAAGGCCACGCGCAAGCTGTTTCCGGTGGCGAACACGCCGCAGAAAATTCTCGATCTGGGTCTGGAAGGTCTGGAGGCGTACATCAAGACCATCGGCCTGTACCGCAGCAAGGCCAGGCACCTGATGCAGGCCTGCCGCATGCTGGTGGAGCTGCACGCTGGTGAAGTACCGCGCACCCGCGAAGCACTCGAAGCCCTGCCCGGCGTGGGCCGCAAGACCGCCAACGTGGTGCTCAACGTGGCCTTCGGCCAGCCCACCATGGCGGTGGACACGCACATCTTCCGCGTGAGCAACCGCACCGGCCTGGCACCCGGCAAGAACCCGCTGCAGGTGGAGACGCAACTCATGAAACGCGTGCCACCCGCCTACGCGGTGGACTCACACCACTGGCTGATCCTGCACGGGCGTTATGTATGCCAGGCACGCAAGCCGCTGTGCCCGAAATGCGCGGTGGCTGCGTATTGCGATTTCAAGGACAAGACAAAGGCCTGAGCGCCGATCTTCAGAAGGACAGCGACGTCCACCCACCCGGCTCAGGCGCATCCTTCGGCCACTCGGCCGCGTCGCGAATGTGCACACCCCCGCTGGTCACGATGTGTTGCACCGCGCGGATCACGCCGGCGTGCGTCACCCACACCACGTCGGTGCTGGTCGCGGGGCGCAGATCGCCCAGCGCGGCGGCCACGCGGTGGAGCAGCATCTGTGTGCTCTCGGCGCCACCAAAGCGGTGGTGCGCGAAGTCGGCCATCCAGTCGTCGAACGCGTTGCGCGGCATGGTGTCCCAGCGCTGCAGTTCCCAGGCGCCGAAGTCCATTTCGTTCAGGCGTGTGTCCATGCGCGCGGCACCCAGATCGGGCCGCTCAGCCTGCAGCGCGCCGGCCATCTGCTGCGCGCGCAGCAGGCCCGACACCCACACCGGCGTGCCCGGCGGTGGCAGCGGCGCGAAGGCCTGGGCGGCCTGGCGCGTGAGCGCGGCATCGGCTGGCACGTCGCTCGCGCCGTAGCACAGGCCTTCGGGCAGCAACACGCGCGCGTGGCGCAACAACCAGAGCTTCATGCGATGGACAGCGCCAGCCCCAGGTAGAACAGCACTTCGCTCACCTGCTGCGTGGCGCCCAGGCCGTCGCCGGTGAAGCCTTGCAGCCGTCGCTGCAACAGGCGCCACATCCAGGCCAGGCCGATCAATGCGCCGAGCACGGCCTGCGCCCACGGCGCATCGGGCAGCAGCCACACCACCAGCGCCATGGCCAGCCCCCACCACAGCAGGCCCGCCAGCAGGCCCGTGTTGGACAGGCTCTCGGCCAGCGGTTTGCTCTTGGATTGCGGGGTGTCCCCCACATGCGGCAGCGTGCGGATCACGAGCAAGGGCACCGTGCGCGAGGTGACGTGCGCCGCGAACAGCGCCACCACCGCGAGCCACGCGTTGGCTTGCGCCAGCAGCGCGAGCAGCGCCACCTTGGCCAGCAGCGCAAGCACGAGTGCGATGGCGCCGAAGCTGCCGATGCGCGAGTCCTTCATGATCTCCAGCGCGCGCGTGCGGTCCGCGCTGCCGCCCAGCCCATCGGCGAGGTCGGCCAGGCCGTCTTCGTGAAAGGCGCCGGTGAGCAGCACGCCGAACACGGTGCTCGCGATGACCGCCACCCAGGGCGCGGCGGGCACCACAGGCAACAGCGCGAGCAACCCCCACAACACCACCGCTGTGAGCCCGCCCACCAACCAGCCCACTCCGGGGAAATGCGCCGCGCTCGCGCGCAGCATGGCCGGGCTGAAGCCCACCCACGCAGCCAGGCGGCCCGTCACCGGGATGCGGGTGAAGAACTGAAGTGCCAGCAGGAAGTGGCGAGCGAATTGGCTCATGCGCGCGCGGGGGTCGCCTCGTCGCTGCGCGACACCCCCGCCGCTTCAAAACTCGCCATCTCGCGCAGCAGCGCACACGCGCTCACCAGCAGCGGCCAGGCCAGCGCCGCGCCCGAGCCTTCGCCCAGGCGCAGGCCGAGGTCCAGCAGCGGTTCGGCCTTCAGGTGGGCGAGCATGAGGGCGTGGCCGCGCTCGCCCGAGCGGTGGGCGAACACGCAGCGCTGCAACACATGCGGCTGCAGGTGCGCGGCCACCAGCACGGCCGAGGTGGCGATGAAGCCGTCGACCACGATCACGCGCCGCTCCTCGGCGGCCTGCAGCACCGCGCCGACCAGCGTGGCGATCTCGAAACCGCCGAAGGCGGCGAGTGCGTCCAATGGGGTTTTGGCATCGGCGTGGCGCGCCAGCACCTCGCGCAGGATGCCGATCTTGCGATGCACCGCTGGTGCATCGAGCCCGGTGCCGGCGCCGGTGACCTCGGCCACGTCCAGACCACCCAGGCGCGCGAGCAGCATCGAAGCCGCTGAGGTGTTGCCGATGCCCATCTCGCCGAGCAGCAAGGCGTTGCCGGGCAGGCCCTGCAGTACCTCGCGGCCATTGGCGATGGCCTGCGCGCACTGCGCCGCGCCCATGGCCGGGCCTTCGAGCGCGTCGGCCGTGCCGTGCGCGATCTTCTTGATGATCAAACCGTCTCTGGCCGCGAAGTCGTGTTTCACGCCGCAGTCCACCACCATGAGGCCGATGCCGTGCTGGCGCGCGAGCACACTCACCGCCGCGCCGCCGGCGAGGAAGTTCTCCACCATCTGCCAGGTCACGTCGCTCGGGTAGGCCGAGACGCCGCGCGCAGCCAGGCCGTGGTCGCCCGCGCACACCAGCATCTGCGGCGCCTGCAGCAGCGGCTGCGCCGTGCCCAGGATCAAGCCCATGCGCTGCGCCAGGGCCTCGATGCGGCCGAGCGAGCCCAGCGGCTTGGTCTTGTTGTCCATCGCGCGCCGCAGGGCCTGGGCGAGTTCGGGCTGGGTGATGTCGGGGATGTTCGTGTTCATGGTGCGATGAGTTGGTCGAGCACGCCGGGCTCGAAGTGGGTTTCGATGAAATCGGCCAGGCCGTTGAACACGGTCTCCAGCGTAGGGGCGGTGGCGCCAAACAGCGCGTGCAGCACGCGCGGGTCTTCGAACAGGCCGTGCAGATACACACCGAGCACGTTGCCCGCTGCGTTCTGCCAGCCCAGCCCGTTGGGCAGCACCTCGCGCGCCACATCGCCGCTGGCGGCCATGGCCGGGTGTTGCGCGGTCTGGCCGTGGTGAATTTCGTAACCGGCGGCGGCCACGCCCGAGAGCGCGGCCCACGCGCCGTGCAGGGCGCCGAAAGCGGTGTGCGTGTGGCGCACGGTTTTCTGCAGGTCGAACTGCGTCACCAGCGGCAGCAGGCCCAGGCCGGGGGCGTTGCCCAAATCCATGGGTTCTATGCCATGCGTGTCGATGAGTGCCTCGCCCAGCATCTGCAGCCCGCCGCACACGCCCAGCACCGCCCCGCCCTGCGCGGCGTGTGCGGCGATCGCGCGGTCCAGGCCCTGCGCGCGCAGCCAGGCCAGGTCGGACGCGGTGGCCTTGCTGCCGGGCAGCACGATCCAGTCGGCCCCCGCGCAATCGGCGGGGGTGCGCGCCCAGACCAGGCGCACGCCGGGCACGTTCTTGAGCGGCTGGAATTCGTCGAGGTTGCTGATGCGCGGGTAGGCGATGACGGCGAAGGTGCGAAAGCCCGATGCCGCGTGCGGGGTTTCGCCGCCGGGCCGCCCCAAGGCGAAACCAGCCCCCTCGGGGGGCAGCGCACCACGCGAAGCGGGAAGCGTGGGGGTCATGTCGAAGACACCGTCCTCCTCGGGCAGTCCGTGTTGCCACCACATCGGCAGCGTGGCCACGGTGGGCACGCCGGTGAGGTCTTGCAACATCTGCGGCGCGGGCGCGAGCAGGCTGGCGTCGCCGCGGAACTTGTTGAGCACGAAGCCGTGGATCAGCGCGCGCTCCTCGGCGGGCAGCAGTGCCCAGGTGCCGTAGAGGTGGGCGAAAGCGCCGCCGCGGTCGATGTCGCTCACGAGCAGGCAGCGCGCCCGCGCATGCAGTGCCACGCGCATGTTCACGATGTCGCTGGCGTGCAGGTTGATCTCGGCCGGCGAGCCCGCGCCTTCGATCACCACCACGTCGTTCTCCGCCATCAGCGCATCGAGCGCTGCGGCGATCTGCGGCCACACGTGCAGGCTGCGGCCGCGCCACGGCATGCTGGACAAGGCCTCGTTCACCTGCCCCATCAGCACCACCTGGCTGCGCATGTCGGCCTCGGGCTTGAGCAGCAGCGGGTTCATGCGGACTTCGGGCTCGGCCTTGGCTGCGAGCGCCTGAAAGTACTGCGCACTGCCGATCTCGCCGCCGTGCGCCCAATTTTCCGCTGGGCCGCCCCAAGGAAAATCAGCCCCCTCGGGGGGCAGCGACCCGCTTGAGCGGTGGAGCGTGGGGGCAACAACTCTTGCGTTGTTGCTCATGTTCTGGGCCTTGAACGGAGCGACCTTCAGACCCATGCGCGCGTAGTGCCGGCACAGCGCGGTGGTGAGCCAGCTCTTGCCCGCGCCGCTGGTCGTGCCCAGCACCATCACACAGCGCGCGGTCATTCGAACACCTCCGCGCGGCGCAGCGCGGTGCCCAGGGCAGCCTGCGCCTCGGGCGGCAACACGCCCAGGCGCCAGTGGCCCGGCAGGCCGAAGGACGTGGTGTCGCGCAGCTTGATGCCGGCCGCGCGCAGGGCCGGCGCGTCGAGCGGGCGCGGCGGCGCGGCGCAGAAGTAGTTGGCGTCGCCGGGCAGCACGGTCCAGTCGAGTTCGGTCAGCAACTGGCGCTGGCTCGCGCGCCATTCGCGCAGGCGCTCCAGGCTTTGAGCCAGCCAGTCCTGCGCGGTCGGCGACACCCAGGCATCGAGCAGCGCCACAGCGTGCGCGCCCAGCGGCCACGAGGGCGCCAGCTGGTCCAGCGCACGCGCCTGGGCCACGGCGCGCTCGGGCGCGATGGCGTAGGCGCCGCGCACCCCCGTGAGTCCCATGGCCTTGTTGGGCGTCCAGAGTTGCCACACCTGCCGCAGCGCTGCCGCCTCCAGGCCGCAGCGGCCGCTCAGGCGCAGCGGCTCATAGGCACGGTCAAGCACCACCTGAGCGCCCGAGGCGACCACGCTCCGCGCAAACGGCTCAACCTCGCCGAGCGGGCTCGAAGGCTCGCACAACCAGGCCAGGTGGGCGCGTGCCGGGTCGCGCACACGCTCGAACTGCCAGGCCTGCGCTGCTTGCGCATAGTCGCCATACGCCAACACAGGCAGCCAGACCTGCTTGCCGCCGTTGCGCGCCACCCAGGCGGTGAACCGACCGATGAACTCGCTCGCGCTGCCAGCCAGCACGATGCGCGCAGCGTCCACCGCGTGAAAGGCCGCGAGCGATTCGCGCAGGGCCGTGTACGAGGGGTCCGGGTAGGGGCGTGCATCGGCGCGCTGCACGGCGGCCAGCGCGCTCGGGCACGGACCACTGGCGTTGGCGTTGGTGGAGAAATCCCAGCGCGGCACGCCCAGGGCGTCGGGCCCGCCGTGTGTTGTGGTGGTCATGGTGTGATCCTCCAGGCCAGCACGGCCCACAGCAGCGCGGCAGCGCCGAGCAGGGCCACCACGCGGCCCGCCAGCTGCAGCGCCTGCGCGGTATCAACTGCCTGCGGGCTTCGTCCCGCGCCATGCAGTTCGTACACGCCGGGCTTGCCCAGCCGCACGTCAAGCGCCAGGGCCATGGCCGCCATGGGCCAGCCGCTGTTGGGCGACGGGGTGCGCCGCGCTTGTGCCGGCAGCTTGTGCAACCCACCCGCCGCGCCCAGCACACCGAGCAACACACCCGTGATGCGCGCAGGCAGCCACGACAACACGTCGTCAGCGCGAGCAGCCCATTTGCCGGCCCAGGTCCAGTCGCGGCCACCGCGCTCGCCACGGTAGCCCCACATGGCGTCGGCGGTGTTGGCGAACCGGTAGAGCGCGGCGCCCGGCAGGCCGGCGATGGCGAACCAGAACAGCGGCGCGACCACCGAATCGTTGAGGTTTTCGGCCAGCGACTCGATGGCGCTTTCGCGCACCTGCGCGGCGTCGAGCGCGCTCACGTCACGGCTCACCAGCCACGCCAGCCTTGCGCGCCCGGCCGACAACGATTCGCCCAGGGCAGATTCCACCGCCCGCACCTCGTCGCACAACATGCGCCAGGCCATCAGCGGCTTGAGCAGCAAGCCCAGCGCGAGCGCCTGCGCCCACCCGTTCCAGCCGGCCATGGCGTCTACCAACACGATTGCAAGTGCCACGAACAGCAACGCACCAAAGCACCAGGCCACAGCACCCGCGACGAAGTCACGCGCCGCCTGAGGCTCGACGCCTTCAGCGGGCGCCACGCGCGAACCCATGAAGTTCAGGTAGTGCCCCATGGCCACAACAGGGTGCCAGCGCGCGGGCGGCTCGCCCAGCGCACGGTCCAGCGCCAGCGCCACCAGCACCGCAAGCGGTGTGGCGATGCCACTGGGCCAGACATCGAGCATGGTGGTGGACTCAGCCGCGCCGCGCCCGCAGGCCCAGCTTGGCCAGCAGGGCCATGTCGGCCGCCACGTCGGGGTTGCCGGTGGTGAGCAGCTTCTCGCCATAGAAGATGGAGTTGGCACCGCCCAGGAAACACAGGGCCTGCACCGCCTCGCTCATCTGCTGGCGCCCGGCCGACAGGCGCACCCGCGCGCGCGGCATGGTGATGCGCGCCACCGCGATGGTGCGCACGAACTCCAGCGGGTCCAGGTCGGGCTGGTCGGCCAGCGGTGTGCCCTGCACCTTCACCAGGTTGTTGATCGGCACCGACTCGGGATAGTCGGGCGCGAGGTTGGCGAGCTGGGCCACCAGCGCGGCGCGCTGGCGGCGCGACTCGCCCATGCCCACGATGCCCCCGCAGCAGACTTTGACGCCCGCGCCGCGCACACGCTCCAGCGTGTCCAGGCGGTCCTGGTAGTCGCGCGTGGTGATGACCTCGCCGTAGAAGTCGGGCGCGCTGTCCAGGTTGTGGTTGTAGTAATCCAGGCCGGCGTCGCGCAGGGTCTCGGCGTGGCCCTCGTTGAGCATGCCCAGCGTGGCGCAGGCCTCCAGGCCTTCTTCTTTCACGGCGCGCACCAGCTCGGCCACGGCGTCCACGTCGCGGTCTTTCGGCGCGCGCCAGGCCGCGCCCATGCAGAAGCGCGTGGCACCCGCCTGCTTGGCGCGCTGCGCGGCTTCGCGCACAGCGGCCACGCCCATGAGCTTGCCGGCTTCCAGGCCGGTGTCGAAGTGCACCGACTGCGGGCAGTAGCCGCAGTCTTCGGGACAGCCGCCGGTCTTCACCGACAGCAGCGTGGCCAGCTCCACCTCGGTCGGGTCGAAGTGCTCGCGGTGCACGGTTTGCGCGCGGTGGATCAACTCGGAGAACGGCAACTCAAACAGCGCGGCGACGTCGTCGACCGACCAGCGTTCGGTGGTGGCCGCGGCGGGCGTGGCGCGTGGCACAAGGCGCACGGGTTGTTCGTTCAGGGTGGTCGTGGTCATGGTTTTCTTCTTTCGGAAACAGAGTCAGTCTTCAATGCCGCGCTGGGCGGGAATGCCCGCCTTGAACGCGTGTTTCACCAGGGTCATTTCGGTCACGGTGTCGGCCAGCTCGATGATCTCGGGCGGGCAGCGCCGTCCGGTGATGACCACGTGCACATGGCGCGGACGTTCGCGCAACGTCTGCAACACGTCGTCGAGCGGCAACCAACCGTAGATCAGCGGGTAGGTCAGCTCGTCGAGCGTGACCATGAAGTATTCACCACCCAGGATGGCTGCGCGCGCCTTCAGCCAGCCATCTCGGGCCAGTTGCGCTGAATGCTCGAGGTCCTGGCTCTTCCAGCTGAAGCCGTCACCCAACCCCTCGATCGGCAAGCCGAGCTGCTCGAAGATGCGGTGCTCACCAAAGCGAGCGCTGGGTACCTTCATGAACTGGAAAATCTTCACCAGCTTGCCGTGCACATGCGTGCGGCCGAACGCGCGCAAGGCCAGACCAAACGCCGCCGTGCTCTTGCCCTTGCCGTCGCCGGTGTGGACGATCACCAGACCTCGGCGCTCACCCTCGGGTTTGTCGTAGCGTTTGTCGGTGGGGGGTGATTCGATCTGCATGAACGGACTCCAAAAAAAATTCAACGCGGCAGCGCCACCCACTGGTCGCCCAGCGGGTGAATGGCGATGCGGTGGTCAAAAACCTCCTCCAGCGCCTGGTGGGTCACCGGGTCTTCGCAGGCGCCCTGGTGCGCCACACGGCCCTGCGCCATCACCACCATTTGGTCGGCGTGCAGCGCCATGCCGATTTCGTGCAGCACGCTCACCACGGTCTTGCCTTGTGCCACCAGCGCGCGCACCAACAGCAGCCAGTCGGCCTGGTGCGGCGGGTCCAGGTTGGCCAGGGGTTCGTCCATCAGCATCACCTCGGCCTGCACCGCGAGCAGGCGCGCCAGCAGCACTCGCTGGCGCTCGCCGCCCGAGAGTGCGCCCAGCGGCCGCTCGCGCCAGTCCCAGGCCTGGGTGGCGCGCAGGGCCTGCTCCACGGCCACGCGGTCGGCGTGCGATGGTGCAGCGAGCCACGGTTGGTGCGGCAGGCGCCCGAGCATGGCCACGTCCCACACGCTGAGATCGTCCGCACCCTGCTCGCCCTGCCCCAGCCACGCCAGGCAGCGTGCGCGCTCGCGGCCGCGCCATTGGGCCGTCGGGCGATTCATCAGTTGGACGCTGCCGCTGTGCGGCAGCAGGCCGGCCAGCGCCTTGAGCAGGGTCGACTTGCCAGCGCCATTGGGGCCGACGATGCTGGTCCAGCAACCGGCGGGCAGGACCACGTCGATGCCGTGCAGCACGGGTGTGCCGCCGAGCGCAACGCCGATGCCGACGGCCTGGATGGCGGGCTTCACAAAGCGCCCCCCGGCCGGCGGCGCCGGTGCATCAACCACAGCAGATAGCTGCCGCCGAGCACAGCGGTGAGCACGCCCACGGGCAGTTCCTGCGGTGCGATCATCCAGCGCGCCAGCACGTCGGCGGCCATCAGCAGCAGGCCACCCATCAGCGCACTGAGCACCAGCAGGCGGCCGTGTGTGGTCTTCACGATGGAGCGCACCAGATGGGGTGAGGCCAGGCCCACGAAGGCGATCAGGCCGGTCTGGGCCACGGCCGCGCCAGTGGCCAGCGCCAGCACGGCCACCAGCACGCCGCGCACCGCCGCCAGCGGCAAGCCCAGGCTCAGCGCCGTGGCCTCGCCCAGGGCCAGACCGTCGAGCACACGGCCCAGCGAAGCCGCCACCAGCACGGCCACCAGCAACATGGCCGCCATCACGCCACACGCCGCCCAACCCACGAAACCCGTGCTGCCCAGCATGAAGCCCTGCATGGCCTGCAAGGTGTCGGGCGAAGCGATGGTGACGAGATCGCGCCCGGCACCCAGCACCACACCCACGATCACACCCGCCAGCAGCAGGCGCAGCGTGTGCTGCACGCCCCGGGCCAGCGTCAGTGTGAGCACCACGCCGAGCACCGCGCCGGCAAAGGCCGCACCGGTCAGACCCAGGCGCACCAACCACTGCGTGGCAAACGGCGAGGTGCCGAACAAGGCTAGCGCCAAAGCCACACCGAGCGCCGCGCCCGATGCACTGCCCAGCAAATAGGGATCGGCCAGCGGGTTGCGGAACAGCCCCTGGGCGACCGCACCGGCCAGGCCCAGCAGCCCGCCGGCCACCCACGCACCCATCGTGCGCGGCAGCCGGATGTCCCACAGGATCTGCCACGCCACCGGATCGTTGCGCGCGTTCAGCACACTCTCAAAGCCGGTGCTGCCCACGCCAGCGCCCAGCAGCATCACGGCCGCCGCCGCCAGCAGCAAGGCGCTGGCGAGCCAGAGGCTGTGGCGGGCGCCGCTCACCGGAGTCCTTTTTCGCTGATGCAGCGCGCCATCACCCGCGCGGCTTCGGCCATGCGCGGACCCGGGCGCACGAGCACGTCGGATTCGGCCTCGGTGAACACGCACACGCGCTGCTCGCGCAAGGCCCGCATGCCCACCCAGCCAGGGCGCTGCTCCATGCCCTGCACGTTGCGGGTGCCGATCATGATGAGGTCGGGGTTGGCACGCACCACGTACTCGGGGTTGATGCGGGGAAACGGGCCGAGGTCGGGTGTGACGATGTTCTGCACGCCCAGACGCGCCATCATCTCGCCGATGAACGATTGCGTG
This sequence comes from Hydrogenophaga sp. PBL-H3, assembly GCF_010104355.1. Classification (NCBI taxonomy): domain Bacteria; kingdom Pseudomonadati; phylum Pseudomonadota; class Betaproteobacteria; order Burkholderiales; family Comamonadaceae; genus Hydrogenophaga; species Hydrogenophaga sp. PBL-H3. The sequence goes on along the minus strand of NZ_CP044972.1, from coordinate 2,043,380 downwards.
CCGGCCGCATACCCGCCGGCGCTGACCTCGTAGTACACGCGCAGCGATCGCGCGCCGGGCGGCAGCGACTGCGCCGCGGCCGCCACACCCGCATCGATGGCGCGCCAGATGCGGTCCGCATCGGGCACTTCCAGCAACTGCCCCAGCTTGCCCATGACACGCTGGGCATCCGAGGACTTCTTGGGCTCCAGCGCCAGCACCTTCAGGCCAAGCGCCTCCAGCCGCTGCACACCGCGCGACGACGTGGCCATCAACACCACGTCGGGCCTGAGCGCCACGATGGCTTCGATGTTGGGATCGATTCCGCCACCGGTCTGCGGCAACTTGCGCACCGATGCAGGATGGTTCGAATAGCGGTCCACGCCCACCAGCCGGTGGCACTGGCCGAGTTCGCACACGGTCTCGGTGAGTGACGGCAGCAGCGAGACGATGCGTTGCGGCGACTGCGCCAGCGTGACCGTCACGCCGCGGTCGTCCGTGATCTGAATACCGGCAGCGTGCAGCGCGCCCGTGCAGGCCAGCCATGCGGCGGCTGTCAGCCAACGTCTGATGGCGAGGTGTTTCATCCGGGTTCCTTCAATGTCAATGGCAGGCCGGCGGCCATGAAGGTGACGCGTGCGCACGCAGCCGCCACCGCCTGATTCAGGCCACCGAGCGCATCCACGAAATCACGCACCTCGCGCCCCAACGGAATCACACCCAGGCCGATTTCGTTGCCCACCAGCACCACGGGGCCCTTGGCCTGTTCGATCGCCTGACACAGCGCCTTCGTCGGCCCCTGGGCGTCCAGCGGCACGCCATGCGCCGGCATCAGCAGGTTGGTGAGCCACAGCGTGAGGCAATCCACCACCACCAGGGTCTGAGGCGAGCTGTGCTTCTGCAGCACCTCGGCCAGTGCCACGGGTTCTTCCACCGTGACCATGCCGGGCACGCGCACCATGCGATCGCGCTGGTGGCGTTCGATGCGCTCGCGCATCTCGTCGTCCCAGGCCTGGCCGGTGGCGATCAGCACCGCGCGGTGCGCCACGGTGGTGTCGAGCCAGCGCCTGGCGATCATTTCGGCACGGCGCGACTTGCCGCTCTTCTGGCCACCCAGGATGAATTCGCTGCGGGCGATGTCAACCATGCTCGCCCATCCAGTCAGAAACGATGCGCTGCATCTGCGCCACACCGTCGGTGAGCGCAGCGGGGCCGGGCTGCAAGATGTCGGCCGACTTGATCTCGAACAGCTGGTCGGTCCTCACCGCCGCCACGTCCTGCCAGCCCGCGCGTGCGGCCACTATTTCGGGCCGGAACTTCTTGCCGCACCACGAGCCGATGACGATGTCGGGGTTGCGGCGCACGATCTCGGCACCGTCCGCGATGATGCGGTGCTTGCCCAGCGACTGCGTGGCCAGCTCGGGGAAACAGTCGTCACCCCCCGCAATGCCCAGCAACTCCGACACCCAGCGAATGCCGCTGATGTGCGGCTCGTCCCACTCTTCAAAAAACACCCGCGGGCGGCGCTTGCCCTGCGCCTGCAATGCCTTCACCGATTGACGAATGCCGTCAAGCTGCAACCGGTTCGCCTCGATCCAGGCCAGCCCGGCATCAGCGCAACCCACCATGGCCGCCACCTGGAACAGCATGGAATGGATCTCCTCCACGCTGCGCTGGTTGAACACGGTCACCTGCACGCCCGCGCGGATCAACAGGGCCGCGATGTCGGCTTGCAAGTCGGAAAAGCCGAACACGCAGTCAGGCTGCAGCGCCAGGATCTTGTCGATCTTGGCGCTGAGGAAAGCACTGACCTTGGGTTTTTCCTCCCGCGCCCGGCGTGGGCGCACCGTGTAGCCTGAAATGCCGACGATGCGGCTCTCCTGCCCCAGCAGGTAGAGCCACTCGGTGGTTTCCTCGGTGAGGCAGACGATGCGCTGCGGGCCAAGCGAGGGCGTCATGGCAGCATCAGAACGACACGCGCAAGGCGGCCGTGAAGGTGCGGCCAGCTTCGGGGTAGATGGACGTGGTCTGCCCGCCCGCGCAGCCGAACGCCTGGGTGTAGTAGTCACGGTCGAACAGGTTGTTCACACCGAACGACAGTTCCATATTCTTCACCTGCACCGCGTAACGCGCATCCGCCGTGGTGTAGGCCGGCATGCGGCAGACGTTGGCGAAATCGGGATGCTGCGAGCCAACGAAGTTCACACCACCGCTGACGCGGTGGCCGGCCAGCGGCACCCAGTCGGCGCGCAGGGCCAGCGTGCGGCGCGGCGCCAGTGGCACGTCCTTGCCGCTGTAAGGTCCGTCCCGGAAAGTCGAGCGCCGCAACGCGACCCGAGCGCCCAGGGACAGCGTGTTGCTGAGTTTCCAGTCACCATCGATTTCCAGACCCTGGCGGCGGGTCGGGTCAAAGTTGATGTTGGCCCCTCCCATCGGTCCAAGAGCAAGGCGGTCGTAGCCGATCTCGTCGGTCAGGTTGCTGCGGTATAGGCGAGCTTCAAGCTTGTACTCCCCACGCGCCCAGCGCAGCCCCGTTTCCAGGTCGCGTGAGGTCTGCGGACGGATGGCCACCGCCGGGTTCGTGAAACTGAACTCGTCCACGTTGGCCAGTCGGAAGCTGTTGCCCACGCGACCCCACACCGTCGTAACGCTGCTCAGCGGCTGACTCACACCCAGCTCCCAGGCGGTTTCGCGCTCGGACAGTCTGAAGAGCGCGAAACCGTCGTCAACGCTCTTGTCCAGTTTCTCGGTGCGCACGCCAGCGGAAAAGCGCGTTCCGCTGGCTAAGGTGAGATCGTCCTTGAGGTACCAGCCGCGAGAGGTCTGTTCTGCCACGGACGATCCAAAGGTGCCTCTGACGTCGCGATCCCATTCGCCACGATCGTGCCCCACGACGAAGCTGTTCTGCATGCCGGCCCAACGGCTCACGTGTCTCGCCTTGAAAGCAAGTTGTCGCGCATCGACGTCATACCCATAAACATAGGTAGGCTGCACCGTATCAAGCGATTTTTCACGCCAGCCGGCGTCCACGCCCAACTGCCAGTTGCCGAGCATGGCTTCGCCGAACACGCCGCTGCGCTCGTTGCGAATGCTGGCGCGGTCGAAAGGGCTGTCGGTCTGGCGAGGATTTGCGGCGTATTGGGCTGCATCAAGCGACCCCGGCAGCCCGGTGTCGAGGGCGTCGCGGTCGTGGCGCAAGCCCAGGCGCACGGTGTCGTTCGACCACTGGGCCGTGAAACCTGCACCATCGGTCTCGGAACGGAAGTTGTCCCGGTGGTTGTCGGTCTCGCGGCGCTGACCGTGCAAGTCCAGCGAAAAACCGCCGCTGGCTACCGTTGCGTTGGCGCGCAGCTCGCGCAGGGCATTGCTGCCCACGGCGCCATACAGGGTGGCGCTGTTGCGTCGCGCCGTTCCATTGCCGGCCTTGGTGGTGATCACGATCACGCCACCAGTGGCACCCTCGCCGTACAGCACCGAGCCGCTGCCGCGCAAGACCTCGATGCGCTCGACCGAATCGATCGGAATGCCCGCCAGCCGCGTGCCGCCCAGATCGGCCTCGTTGAGGCGCACACCGTCAAGCACCACCACCTGGTTGCTGTCAGACGTTGTGCCAAAACCTCGGAGGTCCAGCGCGTAATCGCCACCACCGTAGGAGTCCTGGCGGCCCGGCACGCCCAGCAACTTCATCACCGCTTCGTTGACAGTGCTGGCACCCGATGCACGGATCTGGTCGGCGGAAATGACACTCACGCCCAGCGGCAGCGACGCGAGTGGCTCCGCAAAACGCGTGGCGGTGACCACGGTCTCTGACAGGTCGCCCGATGCGACGGTCTGGGCGTGGGAAGGCAACGCGGCCAGAACGGCCAGCGCCAACGCGGCCGATGGCGCGCGCAAGATACAGTTTTTCATGGTGAAGAAACAAGAGACAAAGCTCTCACCGCCTTCCCCGACGGTGCCTGAGCGTCACGGCAGCGCGGCCATTGCCAGACGCACCACCACCTTGTTGGCCGGTATCCGGGCTGACAGAACAACCTTCATCGCCTTCCCAGACAACACGGCGGTTGTCCAGTGGCTGCGAGATGAAAGCGGAGTGGCCTGATCTGCGTCAGGTCTCTCGTCTGCTTACCGTTGCGGGGGCAGCGCAGGTTAGGTTCGTCCTTGTGGACTCTCCCTCCTGCTTCCCGTTGAACTGCGGCATGTGAACCACACCGCGAGCACCAACAGCCGGCATTCTAAGCCGCACCGGCCTGGGGCAACCCTACAATGCGAAAACTGCGAGTCCCCACCATGGCCGATCCCAAGCACCTTGACCAGATCACCGAGCGTGTCGAACGCCTGCTGCTGCGGCATGAAGAACTGCAGCGCACCAATGCGCTGCTGGTCGAACAGGTGCACGCGCTGCAGGCCGAGCGCGACTCGCTCAAGTCCCGCCTGATGGCAGCACGCGCACGCATCGACGCGCTGCTGGAGCGCCTTGCACCGAGCCATATTGACCCGGCCCATGCCCCCACCGACAGCCACAAGGATCGCGCATGAGCGCAGTGCAAAGCATGGAGGACATCCGATGAACAAGCCAGGCAGCAAGCAGATTGAGGTTCAGATCATGGGCCAGAGTTACCTGCTCTCGTGCCCGCCCGGCGGCGAGTCCTCGTTGCTCGACGCGGTGGAGCGCGTGGACACCGCCATGTGCCGCATCCGCGATGCGGGCAAGGTGAAGGCACGTGACCGTATCGCCGTGCTGGCCTCGCTCAACCTCGCCTTTGAACTGTCACAGAAAGAAGCTGAGAGCTTTCAGGCTTCTTCATTCGGGCAGGCCGACAACAGCGCGTTCGCCGAGGCCGGTGGCGCGTTCGACCATGAGCCGCTGGACCCTCAGACCCAGGCCCGCGTGGACGAACTCATGCGCCGCCTCGATCAGACACTCGACAAGGATGGGCGCTTGCTCTGAGTCCCCTGGCGCCGTCCGTCACTGCGGTCTCTTTTCTTTTCCGATGGCCCGCACGGGCCTCGCGCAGCACCTACAATTTCCCTGTCTGCAGTGCGCGCCGGGCTTTATATTTCCTTGAACCAATGCTCATAGAGCCCGGGCTTGGTACATTGCGTGGCTGGCGTGAGCGTCTCGCGTCAGACGATCCCAAAGCCACGCTGCCCTTGCCCACCTGAACCCCGGTTCAGGATGCCGGTCCGGCGGCACTTGCAGACACCTTTCATGCCTTTAGATCCCCTGTTGATTCTTGAGTTGGCCGTGCTCGGCCTCGGTACCGGCTTCCTCGCCGGCTTGTTGGGAATCGGTGGAGGCATGCTCATGGTGCCCTTCATCACCTTCATCCTCTCGACCCGAGGTGTGGAGGCCGATCTCGCCGTCAAGATGGCCATCGCCACCTCCATGGCCACCATCATCTTCACCTCCATATCCAGCGTTCGCGCGCACCACAAGCGCGGCGCCGTGCGGTGGGACATCGTCAAAGGGCTCGCTCCCGGCATCGTGCTGGGTTCGATGATCGCCAGCCTGGGTGTGTTTGCCCTGCTCAAGGGCAGTTGGCTCGCATTTTTCTTCGCCGGCTTCGTGAGCTTCTCCGCCACGCAAATGCTGCTCGACAAGAAACCCAAACCCACACGCACCATCCCCGGCACCCCCGGCTTGCTCGGCGCGGGCGGCGTGATTGGCTTCCTCTCCGGCCTGGTCGGTGCGGGCGGTGGCTTCGTGAGCGTGCCGTTCATGACCTGGTGCAACGTGACGATCCACAACGCCGTGGCCACCAGCGCGGCGCTCGGCTTTCCGATTGCGCTGGCCAATGCGGTGGGCTACGTCATTGCAGGCCAGGGCGTGCAGAACCTGCCAGCGGGCGCGGTGGGCTATATCTACCTGCCTGCGCTGGTGGTGATTGCCTGCGTGAGTGTTCTGATGGCGCCGCTGGGTGTGAAGGCGGCCCACGCCCTGCCAGTGAAGTCGCTCAAGCGCGTGTTCGCCGGCCTGCTCTACCTGCTCGCCGCTTACATGCTGTACAAAGGGCTGACCGCTTAAAGCAACGCGCGGTCAGCCACCACAATGCCGTCTTCGTCGGCATAGAGCCAGTCTCCTGGTCTCACCCACACGCCCTGAATCTGCACCGCCACGTCGCGCTGGCCTTCGTTGCGTTTTTCGGTGGGCAGCGGCATGGGTGCCAGCGCTCGAATGCCGGTCTGGCAATTCGCAAGTTCAGCGATGTCTCGCACACAACCATCCACCAACACGCCAGCCCAGCCGTTGCGCGCAGCCGCGGCGCCCAGATTGCCGCCCAGCAAGGCACGGCGCAGCGAGCCACCTCCATCGACCACCAGCACGCGGCCCTCACCCGCGCTGTCCACCGCTGCCTTGACCAGCGAGTTGTCTTCGAAGCACTTGACCGTGACCACCGGCCCGCAGAATCGTTGCACCGCGCCGAAATTGCGGAACACGGGTGGCAGCACGCGAAAGGCCCCAGAGCTCTCGTTCTTGTGGGCATCGCACAGGTCACAGGTGGCAAATGATGGTGTGTTGGTCATGGCAATGGCTGTCGAAAGTTGGAGCGCGGACAGTGAGGAAAACAGCGCCGCATTTGAGCAGATGCGCCCGCACGCCGCGCCGCCTGTGGCTCTGCCTGCAGCGAAGTGTTGTTTTCCCCGCCAAAAAGCTGCTTTCCCCCTCTGAAAACGAAGAAAAAACCGCGCTGCCCACCTTGGATTGCATGTGCATCTCCATTAGCATCCGAGACACCGGTGTGAAAGCGCGTTTTCCGCTGGGAAATAAGTCAACTTCTAGAAGGAAATTCAACCATGGCAACTGCGAAAAAAGCTCCCGCGAAAAAAGCGGCCCCGGCCAAGAAGGCTGCTGCTCCGGCAAAGAAGGCAGCTCCTGCCAAGAAAGCCGCGGCACCTGCCAAGAAGGCCGCTCCTGCGAAGAAGGCTGCTGCTCCTGCAAAGAAGGCAGCTCCTGCCAAAAAAGCTGCACCCGCCAAGAAGGCAGCTCCCGCCAAGAAGCGCACGCCCAACGCTGCCTTCATGAAGGCACTGACCCCCAGCGCCGCTCTTGCCGCCATCGTGGGCGCCAGCCCCCTGCCACGCACCGAAGTCACCAAGAAGATCTGGGACTACATCAAGAAGAACAAGCTGCAGGACTCGGTGAACCGTCGCATGATCAATGCCGACGCCAAGCTCAAGGAAATCTTCAAGAAGGCCCAGGCCTCCATGTTCGAGATGACCAAGCTGGTCAACGACCACCTGAAGTGATCCTGGCTTTCGCACCCTGTCGGGTGTGACTCCTCCAACAAAGCCGACGCGAGTCGGCTTTGTTGTTTTTGCCAACCTCACAACCAGTCCTCAAGATCAGTTGTGAGAAACTGCAACGCAACCCGCATACCCCCACCGGCATGACCAGCAGCCCCACCCCGAACACCTCGCAGCCCCCCGACGACAAAGGGGTCGGGGAGACTGCCCTTCCATTGCCGCAGCAGCGCCACAAGGTGGTGCTGGTGATGGATCTGGTGGAGTCGGTTCGCCTGATGGCTGCCAACGAAGCCGCCGTGGTGAACCAATGGCGTGGCTTTGTGCACCACGCCACCAGTGTGGTGTTGCCGGACTGCAAGGGCCGCATGGTCAAGAGCCTGGGCGACGGCATGCTGGTGGAATTCGACCAACCCACCGATGCCGTTCGCGCGGCCCTCACGCTGCACAGGTACTTTGCTCCGCTCAACGACACACTGCCGGCCAGCCAGCGTCTGTTTCTTCGGGCAGGTCTCAATGCCACGCACCTGTATGCCGACGAAAACGACGTGTATGGCCATGGCGTGAACCTCGCGGCGCGCGTGGCCGATCTGGCTGCCCCGGGCGAGACGATCATCACCGCCAGCATCTTCGACGGTATCGTCGTGGGCATGGATGCCGAGGTGGAAGACCGTGGCGAGAACTACCTCAAGCACTGGCCCGAACCGGTTCGCACCTGGGCCATCCACTCGGTGAGCGCGGGGTCACCCACGGTCCGCGCTCAGGTGCCCGAAGGCACGCCACTCGACTTCCGGCCGTCCATCGCTGTCGTGCCTTTCGAGACGCGCAGCCACGCGGCCGAACAGTTCGTCATTGGCGAACTCATTGCCGACGGCGTCATCGCGCAGCTCGCGCGCAGCCCCGATCTGCGTGTGATCTCCCGCCTGTCCACCACCGCATTCCGGGGACGTACATCTTCGGCCGGAGAAATCGGTCGGCACCTGGAGGCCACGTTCGTGCTCGGCGGCAGCTACGTCACCTACGGCGACAAGGTCGTGATCATGGCGCAGCTCACCGACAACCGCCGTGAGGAAGTGATCTGGGCCGATCGCCTCTCGGGCGATGTGCGCGACCTGATGGAAGCCCAGAGCGCGCTCCTGGATGCACTGTGCTCGGCCTGTTCCAAGGCCCTGCTCAATGACGTGGTGCAGCGCACCTTGGTGCTGCCCGTGCCCCAGCTCGACAGCAACGCGCTCTTGCTGGGTGGCATAACGCTGATGCACCGCTCCACGCCGCGGGATCTGCAACGCAGCCACCAGTTGCTGGAGGCGGTGGTGGATCGCCACAAGCGGGTTGCCACGCCGTGGGCTTGGCTGGCCAAGTGGCACATCATGCAGGTGGTGCAAGGCCTCTCGGGGGAACCGGCGCGAGACTTCCAGCGTGCCATCGACACCGCCGACCGTGCACTCGACCTGGAGCCCGCCAGCTCGCTGGCCATGGCCATCAAGGGACATGCGCTGTGCCACCTTGGTGAAGACGTGGACGCATCACACCGCTTGCTGCAAGAGGCCACGCAGAGCAATCCCAACGACCCGATGGCCTGGCTCTACAACAGCGTGTGGTCAACGATGTGGGGCACGCCAGAGGACTCGATGGTGGAGGCAGAGAACGCGCTGCATCTCTCGCCACTGGATCCGCAGAAGTACTACTTCGAGATGATGCTGGCCAACAGCTACCTCGCCATTGGCCGTCTGTCAGAGGCGGTCGATCTCTGCCGATCGTCCCTCGCAAAAAACCGATACCACCTCCCGACCCTGCGCGCCATGCTGATCGCGCAGTTCGAGATGGGACTGGTTCGGGAAGCGCGCGAGACCTTCGTGTTGATCATGACGCTGCAACCCGATTTCACATTGGGCAAATACCTCGCGGCAGGCAGCCACAGCCGCCTGCGGCAGCGCGGCGCCAAGGTTTTCTCGGAGCTGGGTCTGCAGCACTGAGCCTGATTCGATTCATCAACCAAGACGGGAGTGGCAATCATGAGTGGTGGCGCAAGCGGAGGAGCCAGTGGTGGGGCGAGCGGCGGGGCCAGTGGCGGCGCAAGTGGTGGCGCCAGCGGCGGAGCCAGTGGCGGAGCGAGCAACACGGTGGTGTATGCCGATGCGCTCCTCCTGAGCCGCGCCGCCATCGTCGGCCCCTTCGTTGGAGCCACCTTGCACTTCAACGAACCCGCCTTCGACAAGCCGGCCAACCTGGCCCTGTGGGCCGATGGTCCGCGCGTGGAAGCGTGTTTCACCGAACTCGTCGAGGGCCTGCTTTTCAGAAGCCGCAGCGGCCCCAAAGAAGCCATGCTGGAGTTTGCCAACCTGCAAGCCAGCACCATCCAGCGCAAGCCGCTTGTGAAGCTGCGTGCACCCACCAAACCGCAGTTCAAAAAACAGCTCGACCTGGTGGCGGCTTACGCCGACCTGCGGGCCGACCGCGCGGCCGAGATCGTGGCGCAAACGGGACTGCCCGTGGCGTTCTGGTCTTCCTTGGTGGGGCTCACCGCACACCGCCACAAGAAGACTTTGCAGCTCATGGACCTCATGTTCACGCTGTGTGTGCATGTCGAGATGCGCTTCAAGCACATCTTCGCCAGCCTGCGCCCGGTGGCGATGTCGCCGCAGATCCAGCCCATGATCGAAACCCCGGGGCACGGCAGCTGGCCCAGTGGCCATGCCACCGAAGCGTTTGCTTTTGCCGTGTTGCTGGAAGCGCTGCTCAACGCGGCCTCACCCACAAGCGGTACACCCAACGGCACGGAGAGCCGCGAACAGCTGCAGCGACTGGCCGCGCGCATTGCGACCAACCGCGTGGTGGCCGGCGTGCACTTTCCGGTGGACAGCGCTTGCGGGCGCCTGCTCGGCACGGCGCTCGCCGAATTTCTGGTGGCGCGCGCCACCGGTACCAAGGTGCACGAGCGCGGCTTCGATGGCCGCCTGTTTGAAGGACCCCACGGCGAACCGCTGGACTTCAGCCTGCACCAGTCGATGGACCACACCAGCGGCCACGCCTACACACGATCTGCCGGCACCACGGGTGTGGGCAATGCACCCCTGGTGGCATGGCTGTGGGAGGAAGCGCTCAAGGAGTGGGCATGAGCGCAGCACGGAGGGCTTTCGAATGAGCGCGGCTTGGTCTCCTCTGCCCACGGGCGAATTCACCGGCATCCACTGGAGCGCGCCAGGCGCCATCGATGGGCAAGACCCCTACCTCGCCTGGGCAGAATCCGACCGGTTTGCAGGCTACCGCGTGGAGCCCAAAGGCAAGTCGCCGAAGTGGCTGCCCATCGTCATTGAGCTCACACCGGGCGCCAGCGTGCCGTCGCTGGTGGAGGCCTCCAGCGTCAAGTGGCTGCAGGTTCCGCGCGTGTACCTCAACCTGCCCGCGCTGCGCTTTTGCACGGCGCATGTGAAGCCCAAGTTCTTCAAGAAGCTGCGCTCCGACCCGCAACTGCGCGGTCTGATCCAGCGCTTCGAACTCGGCCTTCCGGTGGCCCACCACACGCAGCCAATCCACGACCCCTGCAAGCCCGACTCGAGCCCCGTGGTTGCGCCCGATCGCCTCAGTGGCAGGGTGCTGGGTGTGATCGATGGCGGACTGGCATTTGCCAACCAGGTGTTCCTCAAGGCCCAGGGCCACACACGCGTCAAACATTTCTGGCGCCAGGACGACACACAGGACGGCAACTGGCCAGGCAACGAGCCCCACCACCAGACGCCACTGGACCCGACTCGCGCCGGCCCGCGCCCGCGCGACATGGGCTATGGCCACGAGCTCTCGGGCGCTGCGATCAACGCAGCCATGGCCGAGTACACGCATCATGGTCAGCTGGACGAAGATGCGCTCTACCAGCACCTTCAGCTCTGGGACCTGAGCAAACCCGTCAACCACGGCACCCACGTGATGAGCCTGGCCTGTGGCAAGGGCAACCTGCTGAACCCGGCGGACGACGAGGCCAGCCACTGCGACCTGATCGCGGTACAGCTGGACTGGTCCAACGTGCTCGACACTTCGGGCGGCGCCATGAACGTGAGCGTGCTCGACGCACTCATGTACATCCTGGCCCGCTGCACGCCGCAAGCCCAATTGGTGGTGAACATCAGCTGGGGCACGCTGGCCGGGCCGCACGACGGCAGCTCCATCCTGGAGGCCGCGATGGACCAGCTGATCGAGCTGTGCGCCGGGCGGTTGCAGGTGACCGTGCCGGCGGGCAACGCCTACCAGAGCCGCACCCACGCCAACGACACGCTGGCGCCGGGCGCATCGCTGCCTTTGCACTGGCGCGTGCAGCCCGACGACCGCACGCAAAGTTTTTTGGAGATCTGGATACCCTACGGGGCACAGGGTGTCGAGATCAGTGTCACGCCGCCGGGGCATGCCCAAGCGTTGCCTCCACTGAGCAAGGGCCAGTCGGGCCTGTGGCTGGGAGCCGATGGTCTGCCCTTGTGCGGCCTGATCTATCCGAGCGATTCCGCACTGGGCACGGGCAGTACCTGCGCCTTGCTGGCGCTGGCACCCACCTTCAGCCGTCATGCCAAAGCGGTCACTGCGCCGTTCGGTTCATGGGAAGTCACGCTCATCAACACCAGCACCGAGCCGGTGGTGTTCGACGCTTACGTGGAGCGCGACGACGTGGCGCTGGGCCAGAACACCGGGGCCCGGCAGTCGTACTTTGAAGACGCCTGGTACGACACCAGCGGCAACATAGGCAGCTTCGTGGACCACCCGGACAACCCCACACCGATCCGGCGCAGCGGCACCTTCAACAGCCTGTCGACCGGGCAAAACACGGTGAGCGTGGGCGGCATCCGCCGGCAAGCTTCAGCCAGCGGGCACTTTGCGCGCTACTCCCCACGCAAGCCCGACCCGGACGCCAGCCGGCCGCAACGCCCCGGCGTGAGGAGCGTGCCCGACACGCTGGCCGTGAGCGACGACAACCCGGCCCTGTGGGGGGTGCTGGGCGCGGGCAGCTTGAGCGGCAGCGTGGTGCGGCTGGCGGGCACCAGCTCGGCCGCACCGCTGGAGGCGCGGCGCCTGATCAACCTGCCCTGAGCGCCTCGGGCCAGGCCCTACCAGCGCGCGGGCAGTGCCTTGAGCAGCCAGATCCAGCGCTCGCGCACAGCGATGTAGCCGCCGGTTTCCAGATCTTTCAGCAGGCGGCTCACCATCTCGCGTGAGCACGCCAGGTGCTGGGCCATCTGCTGGTGGGTGAGGCGCTCCTTGAGCGCTCGCTCGCCCCGCTCGTTGGGAACCTGCGCCAGCGTGTTGAGCAGCCGCACCAGGCGTCCATACACATCGATGAGCGCCACGCTGCGTGCACTCTCGGTGGCCAGGCGCGCGCGGCGGATCAGGCGCGCCATCAGCTCCAGTGCAAATTCGGGGTGCTCGGCGATGTAGGCCAACAAGGTGGCGCGTGTCACCACCGCGCAGGTGCTGGGCTCTGCGGCCTCTACGTTGGCCGAGCGCGGACCGCCATCAAGCGACATCTCACCCACGTACTCCAGAGGACCGAAGAGGCCCAGCGTCAACTCGCGACCGTTGTTGTCCGACAGGAACGCCCGCAGCCGCCCCTGCAGCACGATGTAGAGCGTGTCACCGGTCTCGCCTTCCTGGATCAGCAGGGTGCCACGCCGGTAGCGGCGCTGCACGCCCTGCGCGGCCAGCGCTTCAATGTGTAGGTTGGGATGGGCAAAGGCAGCGGAGAGGGTGACCGGCATTCATGCTCACGGGTGGATGGACTCCGAGGCATTGTGGGGCATGGGCATGACGATGCGCAAGGCGGGCACCACCGGCGGCAGGCTGTTGATGCGCTGCAGCAGCCGGCGGATGCTCGGCGAGCCGGCCTTCTCTCGCAGGGTCTTGATCTGGCTGCGGATCGTGGACGGCGCCACGCCGTGCTCGGCAGCGATTTCGGGTATCTCGAGGCCGCGGCACAAGCCCATGAGCACCGCTTCCTCGCTGGGGCTCAGACCAATGGTGCGGGCAAACATGCGCACCGCCAGGTTGTCGCAGGTGCTCTGGCGTGAAAGCATCACCAGCACGCTGGGCTGGTCGGTCTCAAGCGGGTGGCTCAGGGGTGTGAAGGTCATGGCCAGTTCGCGCTCGCCCTTGTTCAGCAGTGCCAGACGGCGCTGTCCGCGAAAGGCAGCCTCCATGGCCACCTGCATCTGCGCGGTAAATTCGGCGTTGCTGCCCAGCAAGGTGTTGCCATACGACACGAGCATGCGTCCGCTGGCGAGTTCGTGCCGGGCCAGGTGGTTGGCGTGCAGGATGGCGCCCTGCGCATCGATGATCAGCATGCCGTAGTCGACCTCGTCGAGCACGCGCAGCAGGTGCGCCCGACCCACCGCGGGCTGACCGGGCACCCCGCCCAGTTCAGGAATCTCCGACACCCTGGTTGCACCGCTTGTTTGCCACATGACCACTCTCCTTTGATGAGTTGGACCAGTCTAGGCAGGCGAAGTGATCAGGGGATGTATGGGAGTGCCGGGGACTTTGTGACGTAGTTACCAGGCGATGGGCCCGAGCAAGCTCATGCTTGCGCGCGCGCCCGGATGGCAGAGAGCGTTCCACGGGTTGTGATCACGTCCACGTCGATCATCACCTCGATCAGGCTGCCCCCAGGCGCAGCCAGGGCGCGCTGCAGCGCGGGCTCGAACTCCGCCGTGTGGGTGATGCGCTCGGCAGCAAAGCCGTAAGCCCGCGCGAGCGCGCAGAAGTCGGGGTTGGCCAGACCCGAGCCGCTCACATGCGCCGGGTACTCGCGCTCCTGGTGCATGCGGATGGTGCCGAAGCTGCCGTTGTTGAGCAGCAGCACGATGCTTCTTGCGCCGTGCTGCACCGCCGTGGCGAGCTCCTGGCCGTTCATCAGGAAGTCGCCATCGCCGGCGATGGTGAACGCGGTTCGCCCGGTGAGGATGGCCGCGCCGATGCCAGCGGGCACGCCGTAGCCCATGGCGCCGTTGGTGGGTGCGAGCTGTGTCTTGTGGCCTTTGGCCAGGCCGTGGTAACGGTAGAAGCGGTGCAACCAGCTGGCGAAATTGCCGGCGCCGTTGGTCAGCACCGCGTCTGCAGGCAGGTGCTTTTGCAGGGTGTGCATGAGCGCGGGCATGTCGATGGTGCCGGGCAGCGAGATGCCGCCGTTGGCCACATCCACGTTGGCCACGTAGTCGGCGTGACAAGCCTGTGCCCAGTCTGCCCACTTCAAGGTGGGCGGCGCGGTGAGCACCTCCAGGCTGCGCGCGGCCGCGTTCATGGTGGCATTGATCGCCAGCGTGGGCTGGTACACGCGGCCCAGCTCCTCGGCGCTGGCGTGGATGTGCACCAGCTTTTGCATGGCCACCGGCGCCTGGATGAGCGTGTAGCCGCCGGTGGTGGCTTCGCCCAGCCGCGGGCCGATGGCGATGAGCAGGTCGCTCTCGCGCACGCGCGCGGCCAGTGCCGGGTTGATGCCCAGACCCACATCACCGGCATACAAGGCGTGGTGGTTGTCGAAGGTGTCCTGGAAGCGGAAGGCGTTGGCCACCGGCAGTTGCCAGTTCTCGGCGAAGCGCTGCAGCGCCGCGGCCGACTGCGGGGTCCAGCCGCCCCCGCCCGCAATCACCATCGGGCGCTCGCTGGCCAGCAGCAGGCTGCGCAACTCGCGCAGCGCGCCCGGGTCGCTCCAGGCCTGCACCGCCTCCACGCGCGGCAACGGCACGGCGTCCACCGTCTGCGTGAGCATGTCTTCGGGCAGCACCAGCACCACCGGCCCGGGCCGGCCATTCATGGCGGTGGCAAAGGCGCGCGCCACGTACTCGGGAATGCGGCGCGCGTCGTCGATGCGCTCGACGCGCTTGGCCATGCCTTTGGTGGACGGACCGAAGAACGAGAGGTAGTCCACTTCCTGAAAAGCCTCACGGTCTCGTGCATCGCTCGCCACGTCGCCCACGAAAAGCACCAGGGGCGTGGAGTCCTGGAACGCGGTGTGCAGGCCGATGGAGGCGTTGGTGGCGCCGGGCCCGCGCGTCACAAAACACACGCCGGGGCGTCCGGTGAGCTTGCCCTGAGCCTCGGCCATGAAGGCCGCACCACCTTCCTGGCGGTTGGTGATGAAACGGATGCGGTCAGCGCGTGCGTGGAAGCCATCGAGCACCGCGAGATAGCTCTCGCCCGGCACCCCGAAGGCGTGTGTCACGCCCTGGGCGATCAGGCAGTCAACGAGCAGGTGTCCAGCGAGTTGTGAAGTCATGGCGGCATTGTGCCGCGAGCGCTAACGCGCCACCGCCGTGCGCTGTCCCACACCCACGGCGGCAAACACCGACACCATCAACACCAGCGCGGCACCAGCCAGCGTGAGGCCGTACCAGCCACGGTCCATGGCCAGGCCAAAGATCAGCGGCGACAGGGCGAAACCGACATCCAGCCCCGAATAGACCGTGCCATACACGCGGCCGGTGGCGCCCTTGGGGGTGGCCTTCTTGATCATCATGTCGCGGCTGGGCCCGCCCACGCCCACCGCAAAACCGGTGGCGGCCAGGGCCACCATGGTGCCCACGGCACCCAGCCAGCCGGTGGCGCACACCAGCAACAGCACCGCTCCGCTGGTCATGGCCATGGCCACCACGCGGTCGCTGGACCAGCGGTGGCTCTGGCCGTAAGCCGCCACAAAGCCCCCCACCAGCATGCCGAGCGCGGAGCACAACATGTAGGCACTGATGGTGAGCGTGGCGATCTCCACGCTCACGCCGTGCACGACGTTGAGGATGGAGGGCGCAAATGTCTGCACCACGGCCAGCGTCATGGTGGAGAGCAGGAAGAACGCGAAGCACCACCACACCACGGGCAGTTTGAGGAAGGCCAGATCACCACCCCGGGGCGCGTCGCCATGCCGCACCACCACCTCGGTCAGCAGCTTGTCGCGCTGCCAGAACAGCACGGCGAGCACCCCCACATAGAGCAACGCCGCGCCGAGGTAGGCGGTGCGCCAGTCGGACAGCGCGGTGATCCCGATCAGAAAGGCCGGGGCCAGGGCCCAGCCCAGATTGCCGGTCAGGCCGTGGGCGCTGAAGGCGTGACCCAGCCTGGGCGAGGAGACGCGCTGGTTGAGGATGGTGAAGTCGGCCGGGTGAAACGGAGCGTTGCCCAAGCCGGCCAGCATGGCCACCAGCACCAGGCCGGCGTAGCCCGTGGCCTGGGAGGCGGCCAGGGCGGCCAGCAGGAAACAACCGATCGCGGCGAACAGCACCGGGCGCGCACCGATGCGGTCCACCACGAACCCCGCAAGGGCCTGCCCCATCCCCGAAATGACGAAGAAGATGCTCATGAGCAGCCCGACATCGGAATAGCTCAGGCCGAAGTCGCGGATGAACACCGGAAACAGCGGCGCCAGCAGCAGGTGCGAGAAGTGTGATGTGGCGTGGGCCAGCCCCACCAGGCCGATCACGGCGGCGTCTTGTCGGAGGGGAATCGGATTGGCAGGCGCGGCGGCACCCAGGGTGGCGGTGTTCATGGGATTGATCGTACGGCGCGTGCCGCGCGCACAATGGCGACGGAAAGACAAGAATCGTCGATATCCAGCCAACCTACCTTCATGCAGCCATCACACCGCCGCCCGGCCCCCCGCGCAGTGCCTTTGGGCGACACCGATCCGTTTCGCCCCACGCCCGAGCATCCGGTGCGCTGCCGTGCGCGCCAGATCGACAGCGACAACCAGTTCGAACCGCACCACCATCCCTGGGGACAACTGGCCTACTGCGCGCGCGGCCTGCTGCAGGTGACGGTGGTTCACACGGGCGATGCGGATGGTGAACGCTCGCCACTGGAGACCACCACCATCGTGCCGCCCTCGCGCGCGGTGTGGATCCCTCCGCTGGCGCGCCACGCGGTGACCATCGTGGAGTCGGCCCAGTTGCTCACCCTGTACATCGATGGCAACGCGGTGCCGGCGCACTGGAGCCGGTCGCGCGTGCTGGTGGTCTCACCCCTGCTGCGCGAGTTGGTGCATGCCCTGAACCGGCCCCAGCGGCCAGCGGGTGAAGCCGGGCAGGCGCTGCTCACGCTGTTGCTTGACGAGATGGAACACGCCGACACCCAGCCGCTGGGGGTGCCCATGCCGAGCGCCACCGGCGGCGATCGGCGGCTGCGCAACCTCTGCGAGGCGGTGATGCAGGCCCCGGCCCAACACGGCACGCTGGCGGCTTGGGCTGCGCACGGCGGCGCCAGCGAGCGCACCCTTGCACGCCTGTTTCGCGACGAACTGGGCACGAGCTTTCAGCGCTGGCGCCAGCAGGTGGTGCTGGCGCACGCCCTGCCCATGTTGGCGCGCGGCGTGTCGGTGGGTCGGGTGGCCGAAGCCAGCGGGTATGCAAGCGAGAGCGCCTTCTCGGCCATGTTCAAGTCGGCCATGGGCTTGCCACCCACGCGCCTGCGCGAACAGGCCAGAACACGGCCTCAGGCGGACATGGACTCGGCCGCCAGAGCCTGATCGGCCGCGATCGCGTTGATCGCCTTGCCAACCACGCTCTGGCCGTCCACCAGGCGCAGCAGGCGGTTGGCGATCAGGCGCTCGCAACTGCGCTTGGTCATGGAATGCGGGCGACCACCCCGGCTCACGAACATGAACAGCGTGCCACGGTTGCTGGCCCAGATGAGTTGCGCCCGCAGCCATTCGCGGTGCGAATACAGGTCGACCCAGTCGCCTTCGCGCAAGCCGGCCAGCAAGGCGACCGCGTCAAACGGAATGCCCTCGTCGCCATCCGGTTCGGCCTCGCCATCGGGATGGAGAGGCCCGGCTTCGTTGGGTGCACGGACTTCGATGAGTTCGGCGAAGTCGGTCGGCATGGTGTCCTGAAAACCGGCGGCTTCGAGTTCGTCGCGGCCGAGCCAGGGCTGGTCGGACTTGCGCGGTTTGCGCTGCTCGGGCGTGGCGGCCAGGGTTTCGTCGAGCTCCATCGACATGGACGAGGCTTCCAGCGGTATGGGATTCGACGCACTGGCATCGGCCCGCACGCGCGCGCGCCGCAGGCCCAGCACCGGCTGGTGCAGGCGCATGAGCGCGTCAAAGAACGGCTTGGTTTCCACACGGCTGCGCCCCAGCGACTCCAGCCCGGCGTGCAGCGTGGCCAGCATCCCGGGCACCATGTCCAGCAGTTGCGCCGGCATGCGCAGGGTGACCTCTTTCTGGGTGCTCCACAGCAGGTTGGAAACCACCTTGCGGTAGCCGCCAGGATCGGTCTGGCCCTTCTCTGCATTGAGCTGGGCCGATGCGATTGCCAACGCCCAGGGACCGTAAAGGAAATCGAGGATGAAGCCGGGCGCGTGGTCCACATCGGGGCGCTGGCTCAGCTCCCAGGCCACCTGGTCGGCGAGGGTCTGGCGGGCCTCGGCGTGGCGAATGGCCTGCAGGTTGTCGTCCTGCGCAGCCAGGTCCTGTCGGTCCTGGCCCTCCCACTCTTGCAGCAGCTCGTCCAGCGCGATGGCAAACGCCTGCGAATCCTCGGTCTCGAGTTCGTTGAGGGCGTTGAAGGCCTGCTGCACCGGCAGGAAAAATTCGGCGAATTCGCTGCCAAACTCGTCGTTGTATTTGAAGCTGCGCTGCGCCACGCACTCCACCAGGCGGCGCGCAGGGTGCGAGTCCTCGCTGAAAAAGCGCGGGTTGGCCATGGCCAGGCGTAGCAACGAGGGCTCCAGCGCCACCACGGCTTCGCGCACCGGCGCCAGCAGCAGCGGGTCTTGCGCCACCTGGTTGACCAGCTTGCGCACGACGTCGAGACCCATGGCCTGCGCAACGCGTTCGGCCTTCTGCTTGAGCTGCATGAGCACGCGGGCGCGCTCGTGGGCCGCGGCAAAGTCGCCCCAGCTTTTCTGGCTGAGCTGGGTCCCTATGTCGACTTCGCGCGCGGGCCGGTCGACCACCGGCAGCGCCTTGTACTGCTGGCTGCGCTGAACCACCATCGACTCGTCGAGCGTGGGAATGGCAGCAAACGCCTCGATGGCCGCGAGCTCCTCGCTCACCTGCTCGTAGTACTCGGGCGCCAGCGACTGTTCGTAGCGCTGCCCACCCTTCTCCAGGAAGTTGTGCAGGTACTGGTTGTCCACCAGCGTATGCAAGCGGGCCAGCTGCGGCATGTCTTGCATGAAATTGCCGAAATGCAGATCCCGCGTGCTGTCATTGCCAAAGTCCAGCGGCGCCGGGCCCGACGGGCTCCAGCCAGCCGCCCCTCCGCGTGCGGCCCGGGCTGCGTTGGCGGCCGCTCGTGCCGCGGCCCCGGGGGCTTCGGCCAGCAGGCGCACACGGTAACCGGCTTCCTGCACGTTGGCGCGCTGCAGCACCAGGGTCAGGCGGACATAGAGGGCCTTGAGTTCGTCACCGATGGCGGGACCGCAATGGCGCAGCCACAGGGCGCGGATCTGGGACTCGGGTTCATCGAGCGCCATCATGTCGCGCAGCGTGCGCACGAAGACAGCAGGACGCAGCGGGTTCAACTCGGCCTGCACAGTCGACAGGCCCTGCAGCGAGCTCATGAGCGCGTCCAGCACCTTGAGTTCCTGCTCCAGAGGTGGCAGCAGGCTCTGCAACAGGCGGGCGGATTCGATCGACTCGGTCACCGCGTCGTCTTCCACCAGGGAGAGGTAGGTGGATTCGCTGAGCAACGCCGAACGCGACGATTGCGGGGCATCGGTGGGCATGGCAAACGCTTCGCGCAGCAGCCGCGCATAGTCGCCCACCCAGCCCGCCCTCTCCTGCCGCATGCGCCACCAGGCCTGCCCCAGGCGCTCGCGCTGAGCCGTGTCGGTGGATCGCCTCTCGGCCTCTTTCAGGCTGTCCACCGCTGCGTCAAGCCAGCGCCCGAGCATCGCCGGGGCGTCTTCGAGCACCTCGCCGAGGCACTGTTGAAGCAATCTGGGAGGAACCTTCATCGGCTGGTCGCGGTCCGGGACCGCTGTATCGAAGTGTGAGACAAGTCACAGTTATACCCGCGCATACACCCTGGGGCATGACGCCTCAGAAATAAGGCGGGTATCGGCCACCGAACGGTCAACCGGGGCCACTGAATGCCCCTTCGTCAAGGCAGTGTCACAACTGGCATGCAACATGCTCGGGTGCTGTCAACACACGCGCAGGCTTCAGGGAGACAACAATGATTCAGGGCATCCGGCGTTACGCCAAGACCACCATGGCGTGGGAGGCGCTGTCACGCCCCGACGCAGTGGGCCGCCAGGCCCACACCCTCCTGCTCATGGCCAATGGCCGGCGCAGCGAGCAAGAGCTGTCACTGTTGCTGGGCTCGGACGTGTCCGAGCTGGCCTATGGGTTGATGGAGAAGGGATATCTGCAGAACACGGCGGCGGCCTTGCAGCCCGAGGCCGACGACGACGCACTGGCCGGCGCCTGAACCGCCCAACCCGGACCGGTCACAACCAGCGCTTGAGCAGGCCCATGACCTGATCGAATCGCGGACCGTAGGGCGGGTAGAACAGATGCCCCATTGAGAAGCGCGACTGCACCAGAACGGGTTTTTGCTGCGTGAAACGCAAAAAGCCGGTTTCACCGTGGTAGGCACCCCAGCCACTCTCGCCCACGCCGCCGAATGGCAGGTTTTCGTGGGCCACGTGCATAAGCGTGTCGTTGATGCTCACGCCGCCACTCACCGTGTTGGCCATCACCCGGTCGCGCGCGGCGGTGTTGGTGCCGAACCAGTACAGCGCCAGCGGGCGCGCACCGGCATTGATGCGTTTGATGGCCTCGTCCAGCGAGTCGTAGGTAAGCACCGGCAGGATGGGGCCAAAGATCTCTTCGTCCAGCAGCCGCAGGCCGGGGACGGGGTCGAACACCAGGGTGGGGTTCATCTGGCGTGCGGTACTGGCCTTGCCCGTCGTGCCCCGGGGTGCCACGTCCACCACGCGGGCACCCTGCGCGGCGGCCTCGCCCAGCAGGGCTTCCAGGCGGGCCTGGTGGCGGTCGCTCACGATGGCGGCGTAGTCGGGGTTGCCGGCAATGCTGGGAAACAGGCGCGCCACGGCGGCCGTGTAGGCCTGCTCGAAAGCGGCTTCCTGGCCACGCGGCAGCAGCACGTAGTCGGGCGCAATGCAGGTCTGCCCGGCGTTGAGCAGCTTGCCGTGGGCGATCTTCACGGCGGCCTCATCCAGATGGCATGAGGCGTCCACGATGCAAGGCGACTTGCCGCCGAGTTCCAGCGTGGTGGGCGTGAGGTTGACCGCAGCAGCAGCCGCCACCTTGCGCCCCACGGCGGTGGAGCCGGTGAAGAACAGGTGGTCGAACGGCAGGCTGGCGAACTCGTGGGCCACGTCCGCACCGCCGAGCACCACGCTGAATTCGTCGGCCGAGAAAGCGGCGTGCACCAGCGAAGCCATCAGCGCCGAGCTGTGGGGCGTGAGTTCGCTGGGTTTGAGCATCACGCGGTTGCCCGCGGCCAACGCGGTGGCGGCCGGCCCCAGCGTGAGCTGCAGCGGGTAGTTCCACGGGCCGATGACCCCCACCACGCCCAGCGGCTGGCGCTGGATGAGCGCGCGCGCAGGCTTGAGGTAGAGCGGCGTGGCCACGCGTTGCGGCTTCATCCAGCGCGGCAGCTCCTTGTGCAGCTGGCCGATAGCCGCGCGCAGCACGAAGAAATCGGCCACCTCGGTGAGCTGGCGCGAACGCACGCCAAAGTCGGCCTGCACCGCGTCCGACAGGGCTGAGCCATGCTGGTCAATCAGCGCCTTCAGGCGCGAGAGCCGATCCCGGCGCAGCGCCAGCGGCACGTCGATCTGAGCGCGACTGGCGTGGTGCTGGGCGTCAAACAGGGCCCGCAATGGAAGGGTCGGGGGTATCTGGGTCATGAGGCGGATGATAGGTCTGGCGCCCCGGCTGCGGTAGAGGCAGACCCCCATCCCGACGGAAGGGGGCCTGCCTGTTCAAGCACGGTTCAAGCCTCGGCCACCGCATCACCGAACTCGAACACGCCGGGGTTCTGCACCGGGTCCACATTCACCGGAATCGACGATTTCGGCGGATAGCGGCCTTCGAGCAGGAACCTGGAGAGCGGGTTCTCGATGCGCTGCTGGATCGCACGCTTCAAGGGCCGTGCGCCGAACACCGGGTCGAATCCGACCTTGGCCAGCTCGGCCAGCGCGGCTGGCGACACCTGCAGGTGAAGGTCCATCTTGGCCAGGCGCGCTTCGAGCACCTTGAGCTGGATCGCGGCAATCGACTCGATGTGCTGCGCATCCAGCGCGTGGAACACCACCGTCTCGTCGATACGGTTCAAAAACTCCGGACGGAAGTGGTTCTTGAGCTCGCCCCACACCGCTTCCTTCACGTCGTCGTACGGCTCGCCCACCATGGCCTGGATCATGTGCGAGCCGATGTTGCTCGTCATCACGATCACGGTGTTCTTGAAGTCCACGGTGCGGCCCTGCCCGTCGGTGAGCCGACCGTCGTCGAGCACCTGCAGCAGCACGTTGAACACGTCCGGGTGGGCCTTCTCCACTTCGTCGAGCAGCAGCACGCTGTAGGGCTTGCGGCGCACGGCTTCCGTGAGGTAGCCGCCCTCCTCGTAACCCACGTAACCCGGTGGCGCGCCGATGAGGCGGGCCACGGAGTGTTTCTCCATGAACTCGCTCATGTCGATGCGCACCAGGTGGTCTTCGCTGTCGAACAGGAAACCGGCCAGCGCCTTGCACAGCTCGGTCTTGCCCACGCCGGTGGGGCCGAGGAACAGGAAGGAGCCAGTCGGGCGGTTCGGATCGGAGAGGCCCGAGCGCGAGCGCCGGATGGCGTTGGCCACCGCGCCGATGGCCTCGTCCTGGCCCACCACGCGCTCGTGCAGCTTGCCTTCCATCAGCAACAGCTTATCGCGCTCACCCTGCATGAGCTTGCTCACCGGGATGCCGGTGGCGCGCGCCACCACCTCTGCAATCTCTTCGGCACCAACCTGGGTGCGCAGCAACTGCGGGCGGCCCTTGCCATCCTTGTTCTGCGCCTTGCCGGATTCGACCGCCTGCGCGTCCTTCAAGCGCTTCTCCAGCTCGGGCAACTTGCCGTACTGGAGCTCAGCAACCTTGTTGAAGTCGCCCTTGTCGGTGAAGGTCTTGATCTGCGAACGGATGCGGTCCATCTCTTCCATCACATCCTTGGAACCCAGCGCGGCGGCCTTCTCGGCTTTCCAGATCTCGTCGTAGTCGGAGATTTCCTTTTCCAACCGCGTGATCTCTTCAGCAATCAGGCCGAAGCGCTTCTGCGAGGCCTCGTCCTTCTCACGGCGCACGGCCTCGCGCTCGATCTGCAGCTGGATCAGGCGGCGGTCGAGCCGGTCCATCACCTCGGGCTTGGAGTCGAGTTCGATCTTGATCTTGGAGGCCGCCTCGTCGATCAGGTCGATCGCCTTGTCGGGCAGGAAACGGTCGGTGATATAGCGGTGGCTGAGCTCGGCCGCGGCCACGATGGCCGGGTCGGTGATCTGCACGCCATGGTGCACCTCGTACTTTTCCTGCAGGCCACGCAGGATGGCGATGGTCGCCTCCACCGTGGGCTCGCCCACCAGGATCTTCTGGAAACGGCGCTCCAGGGCGGCATCTTTCTCGATGTACTTGCGGTATTCGTCGAGCGTGGTCGCGCCCACGCAGTGCAGCTCACCGCGCGCCAGCGCCGGCTTCAACATGTTGCCCGCGTCCATGGCACCTTCTGCCTTGCCCGCGCCCACCATGGTGTGCAGCTCGTCGATGAAGACGATGGTCTGGCCCTCGTCCTTGGCCAACTCGTTCAGCACGGTCTTCAGGCGCTCCTCGAATTCGCCGCGGAACTTGGCGCCGGCCAGCAGCGCGGCCATGTCCAGGCTCAGCACGCGCTTGCCCTTGAGGCTGTCAGGTACCTCGCCGGCCACGATGCGCTGCGCCAGGCCTTCGACGATGGCGGTCTTGCCCACGCCGGGCTCACCGATGAGCACGGGGTTGTTCTTGGTGCGGCGCTGCAGCACCTGGATGGCACGGCGGATCTCGTCGTCGCGGCCGATCACCGGGTCGAGCTTACCCAGGCGGGCACGCTCGGTGAGGTCCATGGTGTATTTCTTGAGCGCCTCGCGCTGGCCTTCGGCCTCGGGGCTGTCCATGGACTGGCCACCGCGCACCGCCGTGATGGCGGATTCCAGGCTCTTGCGGTTCAGCCCGTTTTCGTTCGCCATGCGACCGAGTTCGCCTTTGCTGTCGGCAATGGCAAGCAGGAAGAGTTCGCTGGCAATGAACTGGTCGCCGCGCTTGATGGCTTCCTTTTCGGTCGCCTGCAGCAGCTTGGCCAGTTCCTGGCCGACCTGCACCTGGTCTTGGCCCTGCACCTCGGGCAGTCGCTTGATGGCCGCTTCAGCCGCTTTGGCCAGCCCCGGCACATTGACGCCGGCGCGCTGCAACAGCGATTGCGGGCCATCGGCCTGGCGCAGCAGCGCCAGCAGCAGGTGGGCTGGCTCAATGTAGGCGTGGTCGGCGCCCAGCGCCAGCGTCTGGGCCTCGCTCAGGGCTTCGTGGAATTTGGTCGTGAGTTTGTCGAGTCGCATGGAAATGCCTCTCCGGGAAATCAGAATTGCTTGGCATGTGGAGTTGCTCCCTCCCTTTTCAAGCCAAGACCTTCAGCCTGCGCCCACCCGAGGCAGGTGGACTTGACCCAGATCAAGCGGGCGCCAGTCAAGCCTGAGGTGGGTGCCAGTAGGCGTACTGCCAGGCCGTGGTCAGGCCAGCCCGGTGGTACAGGGACCGGGCAGCCAGGTTGCTGGCATCCACCTGCAGGAACACGCCGACCAGTCCGCGTGCGATGGCCTCAACCGCCATGGTGTGCAGGATGCGACCCGCCAGTCCGCGACCGCGCTGAGACGCCGCCGTGCGCATGCCGTGCACGCCCAGCCACCCATGGCCGAGCGACGCCGCCCCGCAAGCCACGGTCTGACCATGCTCCCGCGCCGAGGCAAACAGCGCGCAGTTCGCACGGCTGAGCGCTCTCGAGCGGCTGGCTCCGTCGGCCGGGTCCAGGCCCTCGCCGAGGAACATGGCCATCCAGGCGGCGTCGGGCCTGGCGTCCAGTTCAACGGGTGGACCGCCATGCACCTGGAGCAGTTTCTCCAGTGTCCCTGTCATGGTCAGCGTGGGCTGGTCCCGCCACCAGCCGCGCTGGGCGAGCGCTTCATGCCAAGGCCCGAACGCAGGCAGATCGGGCAAACGGAAACGAGGCTCGAACCCGGATGCGGCGTAGCTGTCCAGGATGAGGGGCAACTGGTCCACGTCATGTGCCAGGTGGTGAAGTGGCACGGCGCTGCGGGCACGGCCCACGGTGCCTCGGTCCATGGCCAGCAGCCACCCGTCGAGCGACTCCACCTGCTCGGGCGCCACCGCCTGCAGCGTGGCGCGCTCGATCGCTTCGATATCGGCAGCGGTGAGCACGGCGTCGCTGCCGCCGTTCAGCTGTTGCTGGCCACAATGCCCCAGCGCGCCAGCGCCGCGTCGTCGCTCACGCGGGCATCCACCCAGCGAGCACCTTCCGGCGTCTGTTCCTTCTTCCAGAACGGTGCCTGGGTCTTGAGGTAGTCCATCAGGAACTCGCAGGCCTGGAAGCTCTCGCCTCGGTGCGCCGAGCTCACGGCCACCAGCACGATCTGGTCCAGCGGCTGCAGCAGGCCCACGCGGTGGATCACGCGGGTGCCAAAGATGTTGAAGCGCTTGTGCGCCTCGTCGATCATGGCTTCGATGGATTTTTCCGTCATGCCCGGGTAATGCTCCAGCTCCATGGTGCTGATGCGCTGACCGTCGTTGCGGTCACGCACAGTGCCAATGAAACTGCAGACGGCGCCAATGCCCTTCTCGGTTTCGCGCAGGCGCGCAACCTCTGCGCTGAGGTCAAAATCGTCGGTCTGGATGGAGACGCGCCCGGTCATGTCAGCCGCCGGTCACGGGAGGAAAGAAACCGATCTCAGCGCCTTCGGTGAGAACAGCCGCCTCGTCGCTCATGGTCTGGTTCAAAGCCACACGCACCGACTTGCCAGGCGCCAGCGCCTCGGCATAAGCACCGCCGCGCGCCACCAACTCGGCGCGCAGCGCAGCCAGGGTGGTGGCCTGGGTGTCCAGCGATTCGCTGCCGGTGGCCAGGGACTCGCGGATGGAGGCGAAATAACGCAGTTGGACTTTCATGCGAGCAGATCCGCAAAGGAGATGAAGGACACCGGGTCACCGTGGGCAATGGTGCTGCCGGCCGGGTTGTCCACCAGACCGTCGCCCCACACCACCGAGGTGAGCACGCCCGAACTCTGATTGGGAAAAAGATCGAGGCCGCCGGCCGCATTGCGGCGCACGCGCAGGAACTCCCGGCGCTTGTCGGCCTTGCCCAGCGTGAAGTGCGCGGGCAGCGTGGTGGTCTTCAACGCAGCCGCTTCCACCCCTTGCAGGCGCAACAAGAAAGGCCGCACCAGCAGAAGGAAGGTCACGAAACTGGACACCGGGTTGCCCGGCAGACCGATGAAATGGCAGGGCTCGCCAGCAGCCGGGCCAGCTCCGGCGTCGCGTTTCACGGTGCCGTAGGCAAACGGCTTGCCCGGCTTCATGGCGATCTGCCAGAGATCGAGTTGGCCGAGCTGCTGCACGGCGGGTTTGATGTGGTCTTCCTCGCCCACCGACACGCCGCCGCTGGTGAGGATGAGGTCGTGGTGGTCGGCCGCGGTCTTGAGAGCGGCCAGCGTGGCCTCGCGCCTGTCCGGCACGATGCCCAGGTCGCTCACTTCGCAGCCCATGCGCTGCAGCAGCGCACGCAGGAAAAAGCGGTTTGAGTTGTAGATGGCGCCGGGCCTCATGGCCTGGGGCGGCACTTCGCCCGGCATGACCAGTTCGTCACCGGTGGAGAACAGCGCCACACGCGGGCGCGCCACCACGTTGAGGTGGGCCAGGCCCAGACTGGCGGCCAGACCCAGGCTGGCGGGAGACAGGCGCTCGCCCCGCGCCAGCACCACGGCGCCGCGCCTGACGTCCTCGCCCGCGCGCCGCACCCACTGGCCTGGCTGGGGCACGACCTGGATGTGCACCCCGTGGATGTTGCCCCCCACCTCGACCGTGTCTTCCTGCATCACCACCGCATCGGCACCGGCAGGCATGGGCGCGCCGGTGAAGATGCGTACACAGGTGCCGGGCTCCAGCGGCTCGCCCGCGTGGCCGGCTGCGATGCGCTGCGTGACGGGCAGCACCTGGCCCGGCTCTGTCACGTCGGCCGCGCGCAGGGCGTAGCCGTCCATGGACGAGTTGTCGTTGGGCGGCACCTGCAGCGCAGACACGAGGTCTTGCGCCAGCACGCGGCCATCCGCCTCGAAGGTGGTCACGGTCTCGGTACCCACCAGGGACGTGGCCTGGGCAAGCAATGCGACCATCGCGTCGTCCAGCGACATCAATGGCGCACGGTTCTGTGGTGGAGGGGGCGTGGTCATGGCAGGCTCAACGGAGTGCAGTATTCGAATCGGCCTTCATTGTCGACCAACCAGGCGGCCACGTCATCGGCCCGGTTCAAATCCAGCACGGTGCAGTGGCCGGACGCCGGCAATGTGTCCGGCGTGTCGGTGGCGATCGCCACGATGTGTGGGTCATCGGGAAAGCGCAGTGGCTTGCCATGGGCCCGCCGCCACACCTCCACCTTGGGCAGATCGCTCTGCTTGAAACCCTCGACCAGCACCCAGTCGACGTCGGCGCGCAGCTGGGCAATGAGGTCGTGCACCGAATGCTCGGTGATGGCCTCGATTTCGCGCATGAGCACCAGCCGTTTGGGCGAGGCGGCGAGCACTTCGAAAGCGCCGGCTTCGCGATGGCGCCAGGTGTCCTTGCCCGGGTGATCGATGTCGAAGCTGTGGTGCGCGTGCTTGACCACCGAGACGCGCTGACCCCGCAACTTGAGTGCGGGAATCAACTGCTCGACCAGCGTGGTTTTCCCCGATCCCGAGAAGCCGGCAAACCCGACGACCTTCATGCCCTGGCGCAATGCTCGGCGATGAAGGCCTGCACGACGGCCGTGCTCGCCGGCATCACCTGCACGCGCTTGGGCAGGTCTTCAATGCCTTCGAACTGCGGCGGACGGTGGGGTTGCTGGCCCAGCGCTTCCACAATGGTCTCGGCAAACTTGATCGGCAACGCCGTCTCCAGCACGATCATCGGCACTGCCGCGTCAATGTGCTCGCGCGCCACTTTCACACCATCGGCGGTGTGGGTGTCGATCATCACGCCGTGGCGCTTGAAGATGTCGCGGATCGTGTCGAGGCGGTTCTGATGTGTGCTCTTGCCACTGCAGAAACCGTAACGGGTGGCGGCGTCGGAAAACGCTGCATCAGCACTCAGGTTGAAGCTGCCTTCGCGCGCGAGTGCCTCGCCGAACAGCGCCTTGACGCGCGGGCCGTCGCGGCCCAGCAGATCGAACACGAAGCGCTCGAAGTTGCTGGCTTTGGAGATGTCCATCGACGGGCTGGAGGTCTCATGCGTGTCGGCGCTGGCGCGCACGCGGTACACCCCGGTGCGGAAGAACTCGTCGAGCACGTCGTTTTCGTTGGTGGCCACCACCAGTTGCTCAATCGGCAGGCCCATCTGGCGCGCGACATGGCCGGCACAGACGTTGCCGAAGTTGCCGCTGGGCACGGTGAAAGACACCCGCTCGGCGTCTTTCGTGGTGGCCTGGAAGTAACCCGCGAAGTAGTAAACCACCTGCGCCAGCAGCCGCGCCCAGTTGATCGAATTGACCGTGCCGATCTTGTGCCCACGCTTGAAAGCAAGGTCGTTGCTGACGTTCTTGACGATGTCCTGGCAGTCGTCGAACACACCTTCGATGGCGATGTTGTGGATGTTCTCGTCCATCAGGCTGAACATCTGCGCTTGCTGGAACGGGCTCATGCGGCCGTGCGGGCTGAGCATGAAGACGCGCACGCCTTTCTTGCCACGCATGGCGTACTCGGCCGCGCTGCCGGTGTCACCCGAGGTCGCGCCCAGGATGTTGAGCTCTTCGCCACGGCGTGCCAGCTCGTACTCGAACAGGTTGCCCAGCAGCTGCATCGCCATGTCCTTGAAGGCCAGCGTCGGGCCATTGGACAGGGCTTCCAGGTAGAACCCGGCTTCGAGCTTCTTCAGCGGCACGATCTGCGGCGTGCCGTACACCGCCTCGGTGTAGGTCTTCTCGCACAGCGCGCGCAAGTCGGCGGGGGGGATGTCGTCGATGTAGAGGGACAGCACCTCGAACGCGAGCGCTGCGTAGCCACCCGCCGCACCTTGGTTGAACACCTGACGCCAGCGCGCGAGCGCGGCGGCATCGACCTGGGGGTAGCGTTCGGGCAGGTACAGGCCGCCATCGGGTGCGAGGCCTTCGAGCAGGATCTCGCAGAAGTGCTTGCGCCCCGGGTCGCCGCGCGTGGAGAGGTACAGCATCAGTTCAGCTCTTCCTTGCGGATGCGCACGATGGGTGCGAGCACCGTGGGCAGTTTCTGCAACTGCGCCAGGGCATCGTTCATGGTGCCTTCGCGGGTGTCGTGCGTGAGGATGATCAGGTCGGTGGACGTGCCGCCCTCGCCGCTCACCTCGTCGGCTTCGCGCTGCAGCACCGCGTCGATGCTGATGCCGGCATTGGCCAGCAAGCCGGTCACTTTGGCCAGCACGCCTGCCTCATCGGCCACGCGAAGACGCAGGTAGTAGCTCGTCACCACCGCGCTCATGGGCAGCACGCTCAGGTCGCTCATCGCATCGGGCTGGAAGGCCAGGTGCGGCACGCGGTGGTGCGGGTCGGCGGTGTGCAGGCGGGTGATGTCCACGAGGTCTGCGATCACGGCGCTGGCGGTAGGCTCGCTGCCCGCACCCTTGCCGTAGTACAGCGTGGTGCCCACGGCATCGCCCTGCACCACCACCGCGTTCATCGCACCTTCCACGTTGGCAATCAGCCGTTTGGCCGGCACCAGGCTCGGGTGCACGCGCAACTCGATGCCTTGGGCCGTGCGTTTTGTGATGCCCAGCAGTTTGATGCGGTAGCCGAGCTGTTCGGCGTATTTGATGTCGGTGGCGCCCAGCTGCGTGATGCCTTCCACGTAGGCCTTGTCGAACTGCACGGGGATGCCGAAGGCGATGGCACTCATGAGAGTGACCTTGTGCGCCGCGTCCACACCCTCGATGTCGAAGGTCGGGTCGGTCTCGGCGTAGCCCAGGCGCTGCGCCTCCTTGAGCACGACGGCAAAGTCCAGGCCTTTGTCGCGCATTTCGGAAAGGATGAAGTTGGTTGTGCCGTTGATGATGCCGGCTATCCATTGAATGCTGTTGGCGGTCAAGCCCTCGCGCAGCGCCTTGATGATGGGAATGCCACCGGCCACCGCCGCTTCAAATGCCACCATCACGCCCTTGGCCGAAGCCGCCGCGAAAATCTCCGTGCCGTGCACGGCCAGCAAGGCCTTGTTGGCCGTGACCACGTGCTTGCCTGCGGCGATCGCCTCCAGCACCAGCGCCTTGGCGATGCCGTAGCCACCAATAAGCTCGATCACGATGTCGATGTCGGGGTTGGCGATCACAGCGCGCGCATCGTTCACGACCTGGACGTCCGGGCCCACGATGGACTGGGCACGCGCCACGTCCAGGTCGGCCACCATGGTGATTTCAATGCCGCGGCCGGCGCGCCGGCGGATCTCTTCCTGGTTGCGCTGCAGCACGTTGAACGTGCCGCTGCCCACGGTGCCTATGCCCAGAAGGCCTACTTGGATCGGTTTCATGTCGGTCATGG
Source organism: Hydrogenophaga sp. PBL-H3 (assembly GCF_010104355.1). Classification (NCBI taxonomy): domain Bacteria; kingdom Pseudomonadati; phylum Pseudomonadota; class Betaproteobacteria; order Burkholderiales; family Comamonadaceae; genus Hydrogenophaga; species Hydrogenophaga sp. PBL-H3. The sequence continues at coordinate 2,012,404 of NZ_CP044972.1, read as the reverse complement.
TTGGGGAGCAAAAAATCAGGTGCCGTGGCGTTTTCGCCAGCCTTCAAAAAACTTCGCGACGCGGCTGATGGCTTCGCGCAGGTCGTCTTCGTGCGGCAGGAAAACGATGCGGAAATGCTGGTTGTCGGGGTAGTTGAAGCCCGAACCTTGCACCAGCATCACGCGCGTTTCCTGCAGCAGTTCCAGAAACATCTGCTGATCGTCTTCGACCGGGTACATCTTCGGGTCGAGCTTGGGGAACATGTAGAGCGCAGCCGAGGGCTTGACGCAGCTCACGCCGGGAATGGCCGTGATCAGCTCGTAGGCGAGATCACGCTGGCGGCGCAGGCGGCCGCCCTCGCCCACCAGATCGTTGATGCTTTGGTACCCCCCCAGCGCCGTCTGGATCGCCCACTGGCCCGGCACGTTGGCGCACAGGCGCATGTTCGAGAGCATGTTCAGGCCCTCGATGTAGTCCTTGGCGGGCTTCTTGTCGCCCGAGACGACGAGCCAGCCAGCGCGGTAACCGCACGATCGGTAACTCTTGGACAGCGAGTTGAAGGTCAGGGTGAGCACGTCGTCCGAGAGGCTGGCGATGGCTGTGTGTTTGACACCGTCGTACAGCACCTTGTCGTAGACCTCGTCGGCAAAGATCACCAGGCCGTGTTCGCGCGCAAACTCCACGATGGCCTTGAGCAACTCATCGGAATACAACGCGCCGGTCGGGTTGTTGGGGTTGATGACCACGATGCCTTTGGTGGCAGGCGTGATCTTGCGACGGATGTCCTCCAGGTCAGGCATCCAGCCGTTGGACTCGTCACACATGTAGTGCACAGGTGTGCCACCTGACAGACTCACGGCGGCCGTCCACAACGGATAGTCGGGCGCTGGCAGCAGCAACTCATCGCCGTCATCGAGCAGCGCATTGGTGGCCATCACGATCAGTTCGCTCGCACCGTTGCCGAGGTAGATGTCATCCAGCGTCACACCCCTGATGCCCTGCGTCTGCGTCTCGTGCATCACCGCCTTGCGCGCGCCAAAGATGCCCTTGCTGTCCGAGTAGCCCGCCGAGTTCGGCAGGTTGCGGATCATGTCTTGCTGGATTTCCTCTGGCGCATCGAATCCAAACACCGCCAGGTTGCCGATGTTCAGGCGAATGATCTTGTGACCCTCGTCTTCCATCTTGCGCGCGGCGTCCATGATCGGGCCCCGGATGTCGTAGCACACGTTGGCCAGCTTGGCGGATTTCTGGATGGTCTTCAAAGTCACTCCCTGGGGGTTCTGGGGTCGTGCGGGGCGATGTTCCCGGTGCGTTGCAGCGGGCGTTATATTCGGTCTCGTCAGCAGGGAAAACCTGCAATTTGACCACAGTTCCGCACCCCGTTCGATTGGCCTCTGCCCCATGAAACTGCACTCCGACAAACTGGATATCCAGTCCGTCACGGCCTACGGCGACGACTGGATCGCCGTGAACGGGCAGCGCCATTCCCACAGTCTGGTACTCATGCCAAAAGGGCAACTGCAGCCCTGGCCATGCTCCCGTTTTGAGTTGATCGAGGCCTCGCACTTCGACATGCTCATTCAGCTGACCAATGAGCCTCCCGAGCTCATCGTGTTTGGCAGCGGCTCAAAGTTGCGCTTCGTGCCACCCGCCCTGCTGCGCGGCCTGATGGCCCAACGCATCGGTGTTGAAACCATGGACACAGCAGCCGCCTGCCGCACCTACAACATCCTTGCGGGAGAAGGGCGACGCGTGATTGCGGCCTTGTTGCTGGAGACCTGAGCGTCGGGCGGCCACCCCCGGTTGCCGCCGTGACGGCATGGCCCAATCAGGGTAAAATAGCCGATTGTTTCCTGCCACGGGTCCCATTGCTGCAACGCAGGGCTCGCCGTGAAACAGCCGGGAAGCCAACGCATCACCACCAACTTACGTCAGGGGTCCACGCAGTATGGCAGTCGTTGTCAATAAACCCATTCCCGAATTCGAATCGATGGCCACCGGCGGCATCAAGGTCAGCAACCAGACGCATCTGGGCCAGACCATCGTGCTGTACTTCTACCCCAAGGACAACACGCCCGGTTGCACCACCGAGGCCATGCAGTTTCGCGACAAGTACAAGGACTTCGTGAAGGCGGGTGCCCAGGTGTTTGGCGTCTCGCGCGACAACATGAAGTCGCACGACGACTTCAAAACCAAGCTTGAACTGCCCTTCGAGCTGATTGCCGACACCGAAGAGAAGATGTGCCACATGTTCGGCGTGGTCAAGAACAAGATCATGTACGGCAAGAAGGTCAAAGGCATCGAACGCAGCACTTTCCTGATTGGCCCCGATGGCGTCTTGAAACAGGAATGGCGCGGCCTGAAGGTCCCGGGCCATGTTGAAGATGTGCTCAAGGCCGTCAAGACGCTCAAGAAAGCCGCCTGATCTCCGCTTGGCCAGGCTGGACTGTTGGCGCGGGTCTTGCGTCACCGGAGTCATGCATAATGAATTCATGACGCCGGGAAGCCTCTCAGCCCCATCCCTTCTGCACTCCTCAAGCAGCCCCGAAAGCCGCCCGGTCACCCAGGCGGCTTTTTGTTTTCCAGCCCTGCGCTGAACACACAAGCCCACATGCCACTGCCTCCCGCCCCCTCCAAACGCGCCGCCCTCCTTTCATCCGAGGCCTACAGCCTCAAAGCAGCCGACGAACCGTTCGACCTCCAGGCCGATGTGCCACCCGCGCCGACGGCGCAGCCGGTCGAGCGCAAGACCGCCGCACCGGGCCTCCCTGCTGGCAAGCCGAGCGTCAAGCCTGCAGGCCGGGGTCGCAAGCCCGCTGTCGCAGCTCCTGCGGTGGCCGATGCACCAAAGGCTCAGCCTCTGCTGGAAAAATCCATTCCAACAACGGCGCTGACGTTCGATCAGGCCGCAACAAACCCTGTCTCCGCGCAGGTCACGGCGTCCTCCGGAAGCCGTCGACGCGCTAGCGGCAAGGCAAGCTCGGGACCGGCCCGGCTGTTCGTGCTGGACACCAACGTGTTGCTACACGACCCGATGAGTCTGTTCCGGTTCGAGGAACACGACATTTTCCTGCCGATGATCGTGCTTGAGGAACTCGATGGCCACAAGAAGGGCATGACGGAGGTCGCCCGCAACGGGCGCCAGACGAGTCGCACGCTCGACGCCCTGGTGGCCCAGCAAGGCGGCGACATGACCAAGGGCCTCAAGCTCTCGGCCACGGGTCACCATGGTGCGCGTGGGCTGCTGTTCTTCCAGACGGAGCCGCTGGACAACAACCTGCCTGCCAGCCTGCCGCAAGGCAAGGCCGACAACCAGATCCTGGGTGTGGTGCATTCACTGCGCGAGCGCCACCCGCAACGCGAGGTGATCCTGGTGTCGAAAGACATCAACATGCGCGTGAAAGCGCGCGCGCTGGGCCTGGCCGCCGAGGACTACCAGAACGACAAGACGCTGGACGACGGCGAGCTGCTGTATGCGGGTGCGCTGGCGTTGCCACAGGACTTCTGGACGCGTCAGAGCAAGACCATCGAGAGCTGGCAGAGCGGCAGTCACACCTTCTACCGCGTCAGCGGCCCGGCGGTGGGGCAGTTCTACATCAACCAGTTCGTCTACTTCGAAGCGCCGGGCGAGCCCTCGCTCTACGCCCGCGTGACCGAGATCCGCGACAAGACCGCGGTGCTCAAGACGCTCAAAGACTACACCCACCTGAAAAACGCCGTGTGGGGCGTGACCAGCCGCAACCGCGAACAGAACTTCGCGCTCAACCTGCTGATGGACCCGGAGATCGACTTCGTCACGCTCGCGGGCACGGCAGGCACCGGCAAGACGCTGATGGCTCTGGCCAGCGGCCTCACGCAGGTGCTCGACGACCGCCGCTACACCGAGATCATCATGACCCGCGCCACCGTGAGCGTGGGTGAGGACATCGGCTTTCTGCCCGGGACCGAAGAAGAAAAAATGGGCCCCTGGATGGGCGCACTCGACGACAACCTGGAGTTCCTGGCCAAGGGCGACGGCGGCAATGCCGGCGAATGGGGCCGAGCCGCCACCAATGAACTCATCCGAAGCCGCATCAAGGTCAAGAGCATGAACTTCATGCGCGGTCGCACCTTCATGAACAAGTACGTGATCATCGACGAGGCGCAGAACCTGACGCCCAAGCAGATGAAGACACTGATCACGCGCGCGGGCCCAGGCACCAAGATCATCTGCATGGGCAACCTCGCGCAGATCGACACACCGTATCTCACGGAGGGCTCGTCGGGCCTGACCTTTGCCGTGGACCGCTTCAAGGGCTGGCCGCATGGTGGTCACATCACGCTGGCGCGTGGCGAGCGTTCACGGCTGGCCGATTTCGCCTCCGAGGTGCTTTGATCTGCAGATAGCGGCCGCTTGGCCGCCACCGGCACTCTCGTTCAGATCGAGGCCTGAGCCTCTGCCTCAAGCACTTTGCGACGGGCCATGGCCAGGTTGGAACGCGAACGGTCGAGCACGTAGTAGATGAACAGACCTTCGTGCTTCTCGACCGGGCGGATGATGTGGTACTGGTTCTTCAGGGTGATCAGGATGTCCTCGATCTGACCATCGATGTTGAGCATCTTCATGGTCTTGATCTTGGCGCGAACGACCTCGGTATTGCCAGCGGCAGCGAGTTCCAGATCAACCCCAGAGCCAGCAGATTCGAGCAGCATGCCGCTGGTGTAGTCCACAAGCGCGGCGCACATGGCGCCCTCGGTCTGCATCAACTGGTTGAGTAGTTCTTTGGGGCTCAGGGCCATGGTGTTCTCCAGAAATATGCGCGTTGCTGCGCGGGGTTGAAAAGCAGTTCAGGTCGCGGCTAGTCGGTCAACGGTCTGGCGGCAGCTCCACAGCAGCTTGCCCAGCACAGCCTGCGCGTCGGTCACCACGGTGAGGACCAACTCGCCTGCAGGGCGGGGCACGGCCATCGCCAGGATCAGGCCCTGTGCCGATTCCATGATCATCCGGTGGGGAGTGCCGTGGCCGCTCTCGCGTGAGAGTGCGGCCGCCAGGCCACCCATCGAGCCAGCCATGGCAGAGAGCCGATCGGCCTCGCGGCTGTTGCTCAGGGTCGATGTCACAGTCAGACCGTCGGCGCTGGCCAGAGTGACGCTGACCACACCGGGCGTGTCTCGCATCAGCGCGCCCAGCAGATCCGCAAAGCGGGCGATGGTCACGAGGGGGAGATGGATGGCTTCACTCATGGTTTTCAGTTGGTTGGAATGACCGGTTCTGTTTCGGCCATGCTGACGAGGACGGACAGCAGCAAACGCACGTCTGCCTCGCGGCGCACGTCGACGTCGATCACCGGCACCACGAACCCCGCCGCCTGCAGGTGTGCGCAGTAGTCGTCCAGACCGGGTGATGGGCAGGTGTCGAGCCGCCCCACGCCCACGATGGTCCGGCGAGGCCCGATGCGCCCGGCGAACGCGCGCAGGTAGCGCTCCACCTCCGCGATGGGATCGGGCCGGCTGTTGTCAGCCAAAACGATCAGGCCGAAAGCGCCGGTGGCCAGGATGTCCCACATGAACGCAAAGCGTTCCTGCCCCGGCGTACCGAACAGCTTGAGCCGCTGGCCTCCAGCCATTTCACAGGTGCCGTAGTCCAGACCGACCGTGGTGGAGGTCTTGTCTCCGATCGGACCGCCGCTCATGGGCACGTCTGTGGACACGGTTCCGTTGTCACTGATGCAGCGGATGGCGGTGGTCTTTCCCGCACCCATGGGTCCCGTCACGACCACCTTGATGTCGCCCGCGAGGGGCTCGAGATTCACCACAGCTTGAGCCTTTCCCTGAGTTGACCTAACCAGCCGGGTGCGACGGCACCGCCGACCGCTTGAGGGGTGTGGGTGGCGTCGCGAACGCCCAGACCGAGGGCCTCGCACGTGGCGAGGAACGCATGCACAGTGGCCGACGGCAGCGCGGTGCTGGCCATCAGTTCGTCTGCGGTGTGCGCGCGCTGGGTGAGCAAAGCGGCCAGACGCGGATGTCCGGCTGTCATCAGGCCCGCCGCCGAAGGCCAGCGTTGCAGCCGCCAAGCGCCAGAGGGCGCCAGCGGTGCGGCATTGGCCGCAGCCATCGCGGCACTCAAGCGCCACAACACCTCGTGCAAGGGATGCACGGCGGCACCGTGCAGCATTTCCTCGTCCACCGCGCTGGCTGCGCGCCAAGCGCCCGCGCGGTGGGCCTGTCCGATCAACTGCTCCAGCGGCACCGCGCTCTGCAGGCGAAGGGTGACCGTGTCCAGCAACAGCAGCTTCCCTGCTCCGATTGCCAGAACAGAACGACCACCGCGCCGCAGGGCCTCACGCAGGCACGCGAACAGTGCACCTTGCCACTGGATGCGTTCGACCGGTGCTGCTGGCGCCAAGCGGGACAGCACGGCCTGAAGAACGCCGATCACACCACTCATGCGCAGCGGGCAAGGCACGAACAGGCGGTCTGGAGCGCATGCGGCCTGGTTCGATGGTTCCAGCAGCGTGACTGTGACCGCGCTGGGCATGAGCGCGCGCGTGACACCGACCTCTGCTGATACGAACACGACATCGCAATGCGACACATCGTCGTCAAAGCGCAGGTTCACGCCCAAGGTGCAGTCCAGCAAGCGCACGAGCGCTCGCAGCACCGTTTCGTCCTTGCCGGGCAGATCGATCGCACCGATCACCAGGCTGTCATTCATGGGTGTGACTGCGGCGTGATGGACTCGCCGCAACCATGCAATCAAGTAGGCGGTTTGTCTTGCCCAGCGGGGTCATGCGTGTTCCTTGAAGCCCTTTTTGAAGGGGTTGCTTCAAAGATCGGCTGCATGTCCGACCCTCTTGAGGGGTGATTCAGCTCGTTACACCGGCTCGACAGAAGCACCAATCCGGTCGATCAAGGGTGTTGACAGAAACAGCGAAAACTGAATACAGGGAAAGCTTGACTCTATGTGTCAGTAATCCCCGCCACCGGCGAGGCTTTCGAAACGCGTGAGCATGTTCAGGAAAGCCAGCTTCACCGTGCCCGTGGGGCCATTTCGCTGCTTGCCGATGATGATCTCGGCCACGCCCGGCTCCTTGCACGCGTCCTTGGTGTAGTACTCATCGCGGTAAATGAACATGATGATGTCTGCATCCTGCTCGATGGCACCCGATTCGCGCAGATCGCTCATCATCGGGCGCTTGTCGGTGCGCGTCTCCACGCTGCGGTTGAGCTGCGAGAGCGCGATCACCGGGCACTGCAGTTCCTTCGCGAGCATCTTCAAGCCTCGCGAAATTTCACCCAGCTCCGAGGCCCGGTTGTCGCCGTCGCCGCCGCTGCCGCTCATGAGCTGCAAGTAGTCGACCACGATCAGGCCCAGCTTGCCGCACTGGCGCGATAGCCGCCGCGCGTTGGCGCGCAGCACGCTGGCGGTGAGACCCGGGGTTTCGTCGATGTGCAACGAGACGTTGCGCAGCTTTTCAATCGCTTCGGTCAACCGCGGCCATTCGTCATCGGTGAGCTTGCCATTGCGCAGGTGAGACTGGTTGATACGACCGATCGAACCAACGATACGAACCGCCAGCTGGGAGGCGCCCATTTCCATTGAGAACACCGCCACCGGCAGGCCCTCATTGAGCGCCACGTGCTCGGCGATGTTGATGGCGAACGCCGTCTTGCCCATGGAAGGGCGCGCGGCCAGCACCACCAGGTCACCGGCCTGCAAGCCCGAAGTCATGCGATCCAGATCGACGAAGCCAGTGGGCACACCGGTGATGTCGTTGGGGTTGTCGGCCATTTCCTGCACACGGTCGAGCAACTCGACCACGAGCGTGTCCATGCCCTGGAAGCCTTCCTTCATCCGCGAGCCTTCCTCGCCGATGTTGAAGATCTTCTGTTCGGCCTCGTCAAGGATTTTCTCAACCGCCTTGCCCTGCGTGTTGAATGCTGCCGTGGCGATCTCGTCGCTGGCAGCAACCAGCTTGCGCAGGATGGCCCTCTCGCGCACGATCTCCGCATAGCGGCGGATATTGGCCGCGCTCGGCACGTACTGCGCCAGCGAGTTGAGGTACGCAAGGCCGCCGGCCTCCTCGGCCTTGCCCAGGTTCTGCAGGTGCTCGAACACGGTCACCACGTCAGCCGGCTTGCTGGCATTGACCAGCGTGGCAATGACGGAATACGTCAGGCGATGCTCGTAACGGTAGAAGTCGGAATCGTTGACGAGATCAGCCACCCGATCCCAGGCACCGTTGTCGAGCAACAGACCACCCAGAACACTGGACTCGGCTTCGATGGAATGAGGGGGAACGCGCAGCTGTGCGATCTGGCGGTCAGCGCCACCGCCTCCTTCGTCCAGGCCGGCATCAAAAGAAGAGAAAGAGCTGGAAAAGACGGCGGACATCGGCGTGGAAAAAGTAAAGGGCCATGGTAAGCGCTGGACCCTGGAAAGTCATGGGACAAGTCTGTGGACAAGCCCGGTAAAAGTGGTGGATGACGGGCGGGTCCATCAGGACACCCAGGCCACACAAAATCCAACAAAAAAGCCGCGGCCCGAAGGGCAGCGGCTTTTCAGCGAAGCGCCTGGGCGCCCGCGCGGGACTCAGGCGGTTTCGCCGAGCACCGTGACGTTGACGTCGACCGTCACGTCGGTGTGCAGGTTCACGCTCACCGTGTAGTCGCCCACGTTCTTCAGGGGACCGTTGGGCATGCGCACTTGCGACTTCGCAACCTTGAAGCCTTGTTTGTTCAGCTCTTCGGACACGTCGTGGTTGGTGACGGAGCCAAACAGGCGACCGTCAACACCGGCTTTCTGCGACAGCTTGACCGTCACGGCGGAGAGCTTTTCACCCAAGGCCTGGGCTTCAGCGTGCTTGGCAGCGGCCACCTTTTCGAGTTCGACGCGGCGTGCTTCGAATTCGGCGATGGCATTTTGCGTGGCGCGGCGGGCGCGGCCGGAAGGAATCAGGAAGTTGCGGGCGTAGCCGTCCTTGACCTTGACCACATCGCCGAGGGCGCCGAGATTGACAACTTTGTCGAGCAGGATGATTTGCATGTCAGGCTCTCTTTCAGACGCGGTGCTGGTCGCTGTAAGGCAACATGCCAAGGAAGCGCGCGCGCTTGATGGCGGTGTTGACCTGACGTTGGTAGAAGGCACGCGTGCCGGTCAGGCGCGCGGGGATGATCTTGCCGTTCTCGGCGATGAAGTCGCGCAGGACGTCAACGTCCTTGTAGTCGACTTCTTCGACGTTGGCCACGGTGAAGCGGCAGAAGCGCTTGCGCTTGAACAGCAGCGATTGGGTGTTGCGCTTGGGGCGCTTGTCTTTGTTGAAACGTTTGGGTGACGCCATGATGGGCCTTCCTATGTCTTGCTGAAATCTTGGATGTGGAACACCACGCCTTTGCCATTGCGCGCGTTGGTCAAGAAGCCGTGAAACTCACAAACCGAATCGAGGCCCTGTCGGGAGAGGATTTCGGCGTGCGACCCGAAGGCGATGGCCCTGAGTTGCAGTTTCACTTGCCTGGGGGTGTCCAGTTCGACAATCTGTGATTCGTGTTCGAGCACGAGGTTGACTGCCGGTATGCCTGCCGGCGTGTACCGCAGGCTCTGCACCTGCACCACCACGGCCGACAATTGAGTCTGGTTCACCCGTTGACGTTAACGCGCACCGGGCATCAAGCCTGGGCCTGTTCCTGCGGTTGGTGCTGCTGGGCGGGCTGCTGAAGCTTGCGGGCTTCTTCGCGCTCGACCGACTTCATCATCGAAGATGGGCCGGTGTCGGCTTTCTTGCGCAGCACGGTCAGGTGGCGCAGCACGGCGTCGTTGAACTTGAAGGCATGCTCCAGTTCAGCCATCACGGCCTGATCGGCCTCGATGTTGACGCACAGGTAGTGGGCCTTGGACAGCTTGTTGATCTGGTATGCCATCTGGCGACGACCCCAGTCTTCAACGCGGTGGATCTTGCCGCCGCCGGCGGTGATCATGCCCTTGTAGCGCTCCAGCATGGCTGGAACCTGTTCGCTTTGATCCGGGTGGATCAGCAAAACGATTTCGTAATGACGCATGGACTCTCCTTGTGGATTCACCCGCCGATGGGCGGGCTTGGGTTAAAGCTACCCCCAGCGTCGGATGGGGTGCAGCAAGGCAAGCCCACGATTATAGCAAAGTGTCCCTTCTGGGACGACAACACGCCTCCAGCGCCTCAAAGATCCCTCAATGCCCTGTCCAGCGTGGCGTACTTCTCAGCCCCCACGGCGTCGCGAATGCGTGGGGCCAGTGCCAGCAGTTGATCGTAGTTGCCAGCGCCCTCCACCGCCAGATTGAGGAGCACCCCACGCAACCCCAGCGCGGCGGTGAGCTGGGTGGCAATGGGATAGGCATCCTGGTAGCGCTGAGTCGGGCTGCGCGCGTTGTGAACGTTGATCGCAGCGGAGTTGAGCACCCGGGCGTCCTGCTCTGCCTGCGTCTCGACGGGAGAGGTGTCTGTGATGAGTCCCAACTGAAAGAGCTGCTCCACGTCCTCGCGCGAAACACCCATGGCTGCGGACGAGGTCAGGATTTGATCCAGCGTGCGCTTGCCGTCGATCAGGATGAACGCCGAACGCTGCCTCGGTGTCAATGGGATCGAGCGATCCTTCAATACACGGATTCCGGCTTCGGTTTTCGCAACAATCATGCTGTTCCCAATGGAGCGCTGCGTGGCTGGCCAGCGCTTGGTGACGCCAAAAAGAGGCGGTTTCGTCTACATAACTGCCAAGCTTTGCACGAGGCTGTGGTCATTTGAACTGGGGTTTGTCCATACGCTGAAAGTTGTAGCGAAAAAAAGTGCCCGCACGGGGCGGGCACTTTTGAGCGAGGAGGCACCCGCAAGGGGTGCTGTCGGCATCAGTCGCGAGCGTAGATGTCGACGTCCTTGGTTTCCTTGATGAAGATCATGCCGATGATGAAAGTGCCCGTGGCAACGATCACCGGGTACCACAACCCGTAGTAGATATCCCCGGTCGCGGCCACCATGGCAAATGCCGTGGTGGGCAGCAAGCCACCGAACCAGCCATTGCCGATGTGGTACGGCAAGCTCATCGAGGTGTAGCGGATGCGGGTGGGGAAGAGTTCGACCAACATGGCGGCGATGGGGCCATAAACCATGGTCACCAGAATCACCAGGAAGACCAGGATCACCAGCACCATGCCTTTGTTCATCTTCGCAGGATCGGCAGGCACCGTGAGGCTGGCGGCCTTGGCGGTATCGGCGAGCTCCTTGCGGAAGTCGGCAATGGCCTTGGCGCTTTCAGGTGTGAAGCCGTTGCGCTTCTCGTTGAGAACACCGACGGGAGCCGTCAATACCTTGTCACCCAACGTGATCGTTGCCGCCGTACCCGCCGTGCCCTGCACGCTGAGGTAAGGAATGTAGGACTGGGTCAAGGCGCGCTTGGCGATATCGCACGAGGTGCGGAAATCGATGTCGCGTGCAATCGGGCTTCCCTGGAACGAGCATTCCGCGAGGTTGGCCGTCACGGTCACCTTGCTGACCCGTTGTGCTTCCACCAGCGCCGGGTTGGCGTAGTTAAGCAACATCGGGAAGACCGTGAAGTAGGTCAGCGCAGCGATCAGGCAACCACCCATGATGATTGGCTTGCGGCCGATCTTGTCGGACAACGAGCCGAACACGATGAAGAACGGCGTGCCGATCAACAGCGAGGCAGCGATCAACAGGTTGGCCGTGGTGGCGTCGACCTTGGCAATCGTGGTCAGGAAGAACAGCGCATAGAACTGACCCGTGTACCAGACCACGGCTTGACCTGCCGTGAGGCCCAGCAGCGCAATGATCACGACCTTGAGGTTCTTCCACTCGCCGAAGGACTCGGTCAATGGAGCTTTCGAGGTCTTGCCTTCGGACTTCATCTTCTGGAACGCGGGCGATTCGTTGAGGCTCAGACGAATCCACACCGAGATACCCAACAGGACGACCGACAGCAGGAATGGAACACGCCAGCCCCAATCACCAAACTCCTTGTCGCCGATCGCGGTGCGCACACCCAGAATGACCAGCAGCGACAGGAACAGGCCCAGCGTTGCCGTGGTCTGGATCCACGCGGTGTATGCGCCGCGCTTGCCATGGGGCGCATGTTCGGCCACGTAGGTTGCTGCGCCACCGTACTCACCGCCCAGCGCCAGGCCTTGCAGCATGCGCAGGACGATCAGGATGACGGGAGCAGCCATGCCGATCGAGGCGTAGCTGGGGAGCAGGCCCACGATGAACGTGGAAGCACCCATGATCAGAATGGTCACCAGGAAGGTGTACTTGCGACCGATCATGTCGCCCAGCCGGCCGAAGAAGATGGCACCGAAAGGACGAACCAGGAAGCCCGCCGCGAAGGCCAGCAGCGCGAAGATGTAGGCGGATGTTGGATCCAGGCCGGAGAAGAACTGCCGCGCGATGATGGCCGCGAGCGAGCCGTAAAGGTAGAAGTCGTACCACTCGAAAACCGTGCCGAGTGAGGATGCAAAGATGACCTTGCGCTCCTCCTTGGTCATCGGTGCGGAAGCAGTTGCCGTCGATGTTGCCATGATGTGAATATCTCCTTGGTTGTGACCCGACAGGGGCAGCGGACGTAGTCTTTGAAGAGCGTCTGACTGCAAGCTGACAGAACCCATGAAGGGGGTGCAACGGACCCCCTGGATCAGTGCAAACCCCTAGGGTAAAGAGGGGCTCCGACGCCACAAACAGCTCACGGCGATGATCACGGCGAAGCCCAGCGGCACGCCAAAAACGCCGGCAGAAACGGGCTGAATGCTGAACCAGAGGTTCTGTCCCGGAGCCAGTCCCACCCAGGCGCGCACAAGCGGCGCGTTGACCATCATGTAGGCCACGGTCAGGCCCAGGCCCAGCAACATGCCGGCAACCGCAGCCGCGCCCGTGGTGCGTGACCAGAAGATGCCCATGATCATGGCGGGAACGAGCGCCGATGCAGCCAGCGAGAATGACGAGGCCACCAGCGGCAAGATCTCTGCAGGCTTGTAAGCCGCCACAAAAGCCGCCACGGTGGCCACACTCAGCAGAACGAACTTGGACAGAATCACGCGCTGCTCGGGCGGCACAACGCGCTTGACCTCACTGCAATAGGTATCTCGCACCAGCGAGTTGCTGATCGTCAGCAGCAACCCGTCAGCAGTGGACAGTGCCGCAGCCAGGCCACCCGCAGCCACCAGCCCCGACACCACATAGGGCATGCCGCCGAGCTCTGGCGTGGCCAGCATGATCACGTCGGCCCCCAGGCGGATTTCACCGAACTGCAGGATGCCATCTCCATTGACATCGCTCACCGACACCAGCGACGAATCCAGGCGAGCCCATTGCGCGATCCAGGCTGGCAGGGCATCGAAGCTGCTGCCCACCACGTTCTGCATCACCTCGAACTTGACCAGCACCGCCAGCGCGGGCGCACTCAGATAAAGCAGGGCAATGAAGAAAAGTGTCCATGCCACGGAAGCCCTCGCCGTGGCCACCGAGGGCGTGGTGAAGTAGCGAGTCAGCAGGTGTGGCAATCCGGCAGTGCCCAACATCAGGCAGAACATGAGGGCCAGAAAATTGGCGCGTGAGGACTGAAATGCCTGCTGCTGTGCCGGCGTTCCATCGGGGTCTCCCGCGAACGCCTGGCTGTGGGGCAGCAAGCCGCCGAGTGGCCGCGAACGCTCCTGGCTTTCCTTCATCGCCTGGGTCCAGCGCTCCCGCGCAGTGGCCACGTCCTTGGGCAGCGCGGAGAGCTGGCGCCCCGCAGCATTCACCAATTGTTGTGGCGCATTCTGAGCCTTGAGCGTTCGCACGTGCTCCTCCGCCAATGCGCGTTCACGTGTAAGCGTGCCTTCCACGTCCTGCAGCCACACCGCGTACTGGTTTGCCCGTCGCAGAAACTCCGCCTGCACTTGCTGCTCCGAGGGCGAGGCCATGAGTTCGTGTTCAAGCTTGGTGATCTTCTCGATCTGCTTGCCATACACCAGCGGGGCCAACGGATTGCCCACTTGTTTGTAGGCAAGCCATGAAACTGGAATGAGGAATGCCAGCAGCAAGATGATGTACTGCGCCACCTGCGTCCAGGTGATGGCGCGCATGCCACCGAGAAACGAGCACAGCACCACACCGCCAAGGCCGAGCATGATGCCGATCTCGAATTGCACGCCGGTCAGGCGCGATGCCACCAGGCCGATGCCATAGATTTGCGCCACCACATAGGTGAAGGAACACAGCACCGCGGAAAACGCCGCAATGCGCCGCGGCCAGTTGCCGCCGTAGCGCAGCTTGAAATAGTCGGGCACGGTGTAGAGGTTGAGCCGGCGCAGATGGGGCGCGATCAGCAAGGCCACCAGGCAGAAGCCGCCCGTCCAGCCCATGACGTAGGCCAGGCCGCCCACCTGACCTTCGGTGCCTCCAAAGCCTTGCAGGTAGAGGCCGCCCGCAAGGCTGATGAATGAGGCTGCGCTCATCCAGTCCGCCGCAGCGGCCATGCCGTTGTAGACGGGCGGAATACGACGCCCCGCCACGTAGTACTCCTCGGGATCGACAGTGCGCCCGTAGATGCCGATGCCCCCGTACATCATGACGGTGGAAAACAGAAAGATCGGACCGAGCCAGCTTCTCGACAAACCGCTGCGCTCGGCCCAGGCCATCAGCAGCAGGAAGGCGATCAGCGCCAGGATGTAGAGCGTCAGGATCCGGTGCAGCCGTCGTTTGTAGGCAGCGTAGGCGGGGAGCTCAGCCATCGCTGGACCCGCCCTGCTCGCTTTCTGCCTGGGCTTCCAGCCGGTTCATGGCCCACGCGTAAACCACCACGATGACGATGAACACCAGCACCGCTCCCTGGGAGGCCACCCAGAAGTGGAACGGCCAACCGAGCACCGCAAAGCTGATGTCGCGGGCAAAGAAACACAGGCCGAACGACACCGCAAACAGGACCATCAGCAACGCGGCCTTCAAGGCGAGGGCTCGGCGATCGTGGTTCTCGTTGCTGAATGGCTCTGACATTGCGGAATCATCGCATCTCGGCGCCTTGCGACGCCTAGGTGTTTCCTGGGGCCTCGGTGCGCCCGGCTGGTGTCAGCCCTTGGCCAGCAGCTGCCAGGTGTCGACCACCGAGTCCGGATTCAACGAGATCGAGCTGATGCCTTCGTCGCGCAGCCACTGCGCAAAGTCGGGGTGGTCGCTGGGGCCCTGGCCGCAGATACCCACGTATTTGCCTTCAGCCTTGCAGGCGCCGATGGCCATTCTCAGCAGCGCCTTGACGGCCGGATCGCGCTCGTCGAAGTCGTGCGCCAGCAGCTCCAGACCGGAATCGCGGTCCAGCCCCAGGGTGAGCTGGGTCAGGTCGTTGGAGCCGATGGAGAAGCCGTCGAAGTACTGCAGGAAGTCCTTGGCCAGCACCGCGTTGCTCGGGATCTCGCACATCATGATGACCTTCAGCCCGTTCTCGCCGCGCTTGAGGCCCTTGTCGGCCATGAGCTCGGTCACGCGCCTGGCCTGGCCCAGCGTGCGCACAAACGGCACCATCACCTGCACGTTGTCCAGGCCCATGTCTTCGCGCACGCGTTTGAGCGCTTCGCACTCCATGGCGAAAGCTTCGCGGAAATCTTCACTGATGTAGCGCGCTGCGCCACGGAAGCCGAGCATCGGGTTCTCTTCGTCGGGCTCGTAGCGCGAGCCACCCACCAGCTTGCGGTACTCGTTGCTCTTGAAGTCCGACAGGCGCACGATGACTGGCCGGGGCCAGAATGCCGCCGCGATGGTGGCCACCCCTTCAGCCACCTTGTCCACGTAGAAAGCGCGTGGCGAAGCATGGCCGCGCGCCACCGACTCCACCGCCTTCTTCAGATCGGCGTCGATCTGCGGGTAGTCCAGGATCGCCTTGGGGTGCACCCCGATATTGTTGTTGATGATGAATTCAAGCCGCGCCAGACCGACACCGGCGTTGGGAATCTGGCAAAAGTCAAACGCGAGCTGCGGGTTGCCCACGTTCATCATGATCTTCACGTCCAGCGGTGGCATCTCGCCACGCTGCACCTCGGTGATTTCGGTCTCCAGCAGGCCGTCGTAAATGTGGCCGGTGTCGCCTTCGGCGCAGCTCACCGTGACCAACGTGCCATCCTTGAGCAGCTCGGTCGCGTCGCCACAACCCACCACCGCCGGAATGCCCAGCTCGCGCGCAATGATGGCCGCGTGGCAGGTGCGCCCGCCTCGGTTGGTGACGATGGCGCTGGCCCGCTTCATCACCGGCTCCCAGTTCGGGTCGGTCATGTCGGTCACCAGCACATCGCCGGGCTGCACCTTGTCCATCTCGCTGATGTTGTGCACCAGACGCACCGGGCCCGTGCCCACTTTCTGGCCAATCGCGCGGCCGCTGGCCAGCACCGCACCCTTGCCTTTGAGCTTGTAGCGCACCTCGGTCTTGCCCACACTCTGGCTCTTCACCGTTTCGGGGCGGGCCTGCAGGATGTAGAGCTGACCGTCCACGCCGTCCTTGCCCCACTCGATGTCCATCGGGCGGCCATAGTGCTGCTCGATCACGATCGCGTAGCGCGCCAGTTGCTCCACGTCGGCGTCGGTCAGGCTGTAGCGGTTGCGCAGCTCCACCGGCACATCGGTGGTCTTCACCAGTTTGCCTTTGAGCGCGCCGTCGCCCGACTTCTCTGCCTCGGACGTAAAGCCCATCTGGATCAACTTGCTGCCCAAGTTGCGGCGGATCAGCGCGCGCTTGCCCGCCTTGAGCATGGGCTTGTGAACATAGAACTCGTCGGGGTTCACGGCGCCCTGCACCACGGTTTCACCCAGGCCATAGCTGCTGGTGATGAAGACAACGTCTTCAAAGCCGCTCTCGGTGTCGATGGTGAACATCACGCCGGCGGCACCCAGGTCGGAGCGCACCATGCGCTGCACGCCGGCGCTCAGGGCCACGTCGGCGTGGGCAAAGCCCTTGTGCACGCGGTAGCTGATGGCGCGGTCGTTGTAGAGCGAGGCAAACACCTCCTTCATCTTGTGCAGCACCTCTTCGATGCCGATCACGTTGAGGAAGGTCTCCTGCTGGCCGGCAAACGAAGCGTCGGGCAGGTCTTCGGCAGTGGCCGACGAGCGCACGGCGAACGAGGCGGTGGCGTTGCCATTGGTGAGCGTCACGAAGGCTTCGCGGATGGCCTTTTCCAGATCGGCCGGAAACGGCTGGTTTTCCACCATGGCGCGGATCTCGGCACCGGCCTCTGCCAGGGCGCGCACGTCTTCGGTGTCCAGTGCGTCCAGGCGCGCGTTGATGCGTTCGGTCAGGCCGTCGTATTGAAGGAATTCGCGGAACGCGTGTGCCGTGGTGGCGAAACCCGTGGGCACTTTCACGCCGGTGGGCAGTTGCGAGATCATCTCGCCGAGGCTGGCGTTCTTGCCGCCGACGGCCTCGACATCGCTCATTCGCAGGTGCTCGAACGGCACGACCAGATCGGTCACTCCAAACAGGTGGGACATGGGAAAACTCCTAAGGTTGAAAAACCGGGGTGTCCATGCGGGGCTGGTGACCTGTTGTTCTGTTGTGGGTCTGGCACCGGGCAGGGAGGCAAATGAGACGGCGGCGCCACGGATAATGGCCCCGACACAACACCCGGTATTGTAAGGACGCGCCCCATGCCCAACAGAACGGTCTTCTTCATCTCTGACGGTACCGGCATCACCGCCGAAACCTTCGGCAACGCCCTGCTGGCCCAGTTCGAGACCGAGGTGCGGCGCGTGCGCCTGCCGTTTCTGGACAGCGTGGACAAGGCCCACCAGGCGGTGCGCCAGATCAACCACACCGCCGAGGTCGAGGGCAAGCGCCCGCTGGTGTTCACCACGGTAGTCAACATGGAGGTGCTCGCGGTGTTTCAAGGACACTGCAACGGCATGATGCTCGACATGTTCGGCACCTTCGTGGAGCCCATGGAACATGAGCTGGGCATCAAGTCCAACCACCGCGTGGGGCGCTTCTCCGATGCGTCCAAGAGCAAGGCCTACAACGACCGCATCGAGGCCATCAACTTCTCGCTGGCGCACGACGACGGCCAGAGCCACAAGGACCTGCAGGGGTCTGATGTGATCCTGGTCGGGGTGAGCCGCAGCGGCAAGACGCCGACCTCGCTCTACCTGGCCATGCAGTACGGCTTGAAGGCTTCCAACTACCCGCTGATCCCCGAGGACTTCGAGCGCCGCAAGCTGCCGCCCGCGCTGGTGGCACACCGCAAGAAGATCTTTGGCCTGACCATCGCGCCCGATCGCCTGAGCGAGATCCGCAACGAGCGCCGCCCGAACTCCCGCTACGCGAGCCTGGACAACTGCCGCATGGAAGTGAGCGAGGCAGAAGGCATGATGCGCCGCGAGGGCATCCGCTGGTTGTCGACGACGACCAAATCCATCGAAGAAATCGCGACAACGATCCTGCAGGAGATCCGGCCGGAGCGTCTTGAGTACTGAGCCCGCGCCGACCCGCAAGGACCGGCGGCACCCCGCCCGTCAGAGCGACGTCAGCTTGAACCAAAAGAATCGGTTTTCGGGTTCTGCCCCTCCTTGCAACCCATGCCCCCGTGCATGTTGTGGCATCCGCCACCGAACACCATGATCAAGATCCTCATCGCCTTCGTCCTGTTTGCCGCCGTCAGCCTGTTCGCACTCATGAAGGGTGGTGACATCGACATGGGTGGAGAAAAGCACGGCGTCGATGCCTCCCCCGCCCCCGCGGAAAGCCAGGCCCCCGCTAGCCCGGCGCCTGCCAGCCAACCCAAGTAAGGGCAGGACGGCCCCCGGGCCGTGACGGAGGTGGGGAATCCCGCGCTGGTGCGCGCGGCTTGAAAGGTCTCCCCTTGAAACTGGCGCTGCTCTCCGATCTTCACGCCAACCTGCAGGCCCTTGACGCCTGCCTGGCGCACGCCCGGCAGCAAGGCGCCACTCGGTACGCACTGTTGGGCGATCTCGTGGGCTACGGCGCAGACCCCTGCGCCGTGATCGACCGGGTCGTGCAACTGGCCGCGAACGGCGCCTTGGTGCTGAAAGGCAACCACGATGCCCTGGCCGTGGCACCGTCTGCACAAGGCGCGCGGCTGGAAGATGCCACCTCGCTGTGGACCCACCAACAACTCTCGGCGGACCAGCGCACCTTCCTCGCGTCGCTGCCCCTGACCGGCCACATCGGCCACTGCTGGCTGGTGCACGCAAGCGCCGAAGCACCGGAGCAATGGCGCTACGTGGATGACGAGCGCAGCGCGCTGGCCAGCCTGGATGCGGCCACACGGCATCCCGGCGTGCGCTACGTCTTCGGCGGCCACGTTCACCACCAGACGCTGTACTACAAGGGCCGCAGCCACGGACTGATGGCGTTTGCGCCCACCCCGGGCGTGGCCATTCCCACGCCGGCCCACCGGCGGTGGATCGCCACCATCGGCTCGGTCGGGCAGCCGCGCGATGGTCAGCCACTGGCGATGTACGCGCTGTTTGACGCCGCTCAAGCCCGCCTCACTTTCCACCGCGTACCTTACGACCATGCCGGCGCCGCCGCTGCGGTGAGGCGGGCGGGCCTGCCGGAGTACTTCGCGAAACGGCTGGAAGAAGGACGATGAAACTGCTGACACCGGGCACAGCACTGGACGGGTTCGTCGTTGGCGAATGCGTGCATGCCGGCGGCATGGCGCACATCTACCGAGTCACGTACGCCGACGACCGCCACGACCCCGGATTCCCCATGGTCATGAAAGTGCCCCGCATGACGGTGGGCGACGGGGCCGAGACCATCGTGGGTTTCGAGATCGAGCACCAGTTGCTGGAGGTGCTGACGGGGCCGCACGTCCCGCGTTTCGTGGCCGCTGGCGATCTGACGCAGGTGCCCTACATCGTCATGGAACGCATTGAAGGACGCACCCTGGAGAGCTGGCTGAGGCCGTCAGACCACGGCTCGACGCTGCCGCCCGACGAGATCGCCCGACTGGGCTCTGCACTGGCCCATGCCCTGCACAGCCTGCACCGGCAAAACGTCTGCCACCACGACATCAAACCCGGCAACGTGCTCATCAGACCCGATGGCACCGCCGTGTTGCTGGACTTCGGCCTCTCCTGCCATGCCGACTTTCCCGACCTCCTGGCCGAAGAGCTGCGCCTGGCGGTGGGCTCCCCCGCCTGGATAGCCCCCGAGCAGGTGGTGGGCGTGCGTGGCGACCCTCGCAGCGATCTGTTTGCCGTCGGCGTGGTGCTCTACGAACTCGCCACCGGCGAACTGCCCTTTGGCGAGCCACAAACCACCGGCGGACTGCGGCAGCGTTTGTGGATGGACCCGAAACCTCCGCGGGCCTTGCGCCCCGACCTGCCCCCTTGGTTGCAGGAAGTGCTGTTGCGTTGCCTGGAGCCTGTCGCCGCCGATCGCCACCCTTCGGCGGCGCACCTGGCGTTCGAACTCTCGCACCCCGATCAGGTACATGTCACGGAGCGCGGCCAACGCACGCGGGGCACGAGCTTGCGAGCGCATGCGGCGCGCTGGTTCAGGGCCGCGGGACGACACTACCAACCCAGTCCCAAGCCAGCCCACCACCTGCAGAGCGTGCCGATCCTGATGGTGGCGATCGCGCACACCGACGTCAGCGATGCCACCCTTTATTCCCTGCGCGAGACGGTCGCGCGCCAGTTGCACGCACGTCCCGGTGCGCGGCTGGCCTGCGTCACGGTGATTCCGCCACTGGACGCGGCCCCCACGCGCGAGCAGGACAGCGAGACCCATGCCCACCGCCGCCAACTTGCGCGGCTGATGCAATGGGCGCAGCCGCTCGATGTGCATCCGGTGTCCTGCCACGTGCTGGAAGCGAGCGACGTTGCGCATGCGCTGGTGCGGTATGCGCAGGGCAACCATGTCGACACCATCGTGATGGGCGCTGCGACCCACGGCTTGCCGCTGCAACGCTGGGTGTCCACCGTCCCCATCAAAGTGTCCATGTCCGCGCCGTGCACCGTGATACTGGTCAAACCGCACCTCCCGTTCGAACGTCTGGCTGACTGAATCGGGCGCGCATTGACAACTGATTACATAAATAGGTTGCGTCTTGCGGGATGAGCCACCAGAATCCGTGACGGAATTCACATTCTGAAACGTGATGAGGGGGAGTGATCATGGCGAACAAGACCAACGTCAACGCCGCCAAGGGGCCTCAAGCCCTGGCACTGCACATCGGCCTCAATGAGGTCAGCGCCGCCCACTATGCGGGCTGGAGCGGGCCACTGGCAGCCTGCGAGTTCGACGCCCACGACATGGCGGCGATCTCCAGTGCCCAGGGCATGAAGAGCAGCCTGCTCATCACCAAAAAGGCCACGCGCGCCAACTTCCTCGCGGCGGTCCGCAAGGCGGCCAAGGCGCTCTCCGCTGGCGACCTGTTCTTCATGACGTTCTCTGGCCACGGTGGTCAGGTGCCCGACGTGAGCGGCGAGGAACCCGACAAGCTCGACGAGACCTGGTGCCTGTTCGACGGCCAGCTGATCGACGACGAGCTGTACTACGAGCTCAGCCGTTTCAAGGCGGGTGTGCGCATCCTGGTGCTGTCCGACAGCTGCCACAGCGGCACCGTGGTGCGCGCCGCCCGACCTGCCCCGGGCACGCCGGAGCAGCGCCCGCGCATCATGCCGCGCTCCGTGGCCCTGCGCGTCTACGGGGAACACAAGGCCTTCTACGACCAGCTGCAGAACGACGTGGCCAAGGCTGCGGGCGGCAAGGTCACCGACCCCGACACGGCCCTGGGCAATGTCACCGTGAGCGAGCGGCTCACCGCGATCGTGAAGGACTTCCACCCTGCGGTGATCCTGATCTCGGGTTGCCAGGACAACCAGTTTTCCATGGACGGCGACCACAACGGCGCGTTCACCGAACAACTGCTCAGCGTCTGGAACAACGGCAGCTTCAAGGGAAGCTACGCCAGCCTGCATGCGCGGGTGCGCGCGGGCCTGCCGCCCACGCAATCGCCCAATCTGTTCACGCTGGGGCCGGCGGCGGCCTTTCTCAAACAGGCGCCCTTCTCGCTCTGATTGCTGTCGCGTTCCTGCGTTGTTGTCCTCGGGAGGATTTCATGCTTGGCATACAGAACCACCGCCTCACCGGCCCCGACGTGAGCTTCCGGCCCACACCCAACGTGGGCGGCACCATGCGCCCGCAGTTCGTGGTGCTGCACTACACCGCCGGGCGCACGCTGGAGAGTTCGGTGGAGTCCTTGTGCACGAAGAAGCCGCAGGGCAATGCCTCGGCGCACATCGTGCTCGGGCGCGATGGGCGCATCGTGCAGCTCGCGCCGTTCAACACCGTGACCTGGCACGCCGGCGTGAGCCAGTGGAACGGCATCGACGGGTTGAACCACCACGCCATCGGCATCGAGATGGACAACGCCGGCCTGCTGCACCGCGAGGGCGAACGCTGTGTCTCCTGGTTCGGCAAGGCCTACCCTGACAACGAGGTGGTGGTGGCCGAACACCGCCACGGCGGTGGTGTGCGGCCCTGGCACCACTTCACCGAGGTGCAGATCGAACGCGCGCTGCAACTTTGCGAGGCGCTGGTGGCGCACTACAGCCTGCAGGACGTGCTGGGCCACGAAGACATCGCACGCGGGCGCAAGGTCGATCCCGGCCCGGCCTTCCCGCTGGCCGCCGTGCGGGCCCGCGCCCTGGGCCGTGGCGGTGATGTGGCGGTGCGGCTGGTGGTCACGGCGGCCAGCCTGAACATCCGCAGTGGTCCGAGCGCCGATTTCCCCAAGGTCGCGCCCGCGCTCAAGCGTGGTGCCGAGCTGGTGCTGCTCGAACCCCAGGATCGCTGGAGCCGTGTGGCTGTGGTGGGTGCCACCGACCTGGAAGGCTGGGTGTGCAACGACTTCGTGGCGCGCCAGGCGGCCACGCGCTCCCAGGCCGGTGTGCTCTCGCGCTCACAGCGCGCCGTGCCGTTGGCCACCACGGCGGCCAGCGCCCCGGCCAAGAAGCAGGCCGCGCCTGCCAAGAAAACCACCACCCGCGCCCGGCGCTGACGCCAGGCACGTGCACCCGCTGCAGAAAGTGCCTCCATGACCACCGCATCCGACCCCATCACCTTCATCGTTCGCGGTCAGCAGCAGACCGCCTTGGCCGCCACGCGCGGCAGAGCATCGGGTTCCTCGGCCAGCTTTGGCGGACGCGGGCAGACCACGCAGCGTGTGCAGGTGGGCGCCACCCGTGGCAGCAGCGACGTGGTTCGGCTCACCGCCCGCCCCGGGCTCGATGCGGTGGTGCTGCACATCACCAACGGCCCCTCGCTCATGCTGCACCCCGAGACCGCGCGCGACCTGATGCTGGCGCAGTCGGGCCTCACGCGCAGCGGTGTTGAAGCACAACCACGCAGCCGCTCCGGCGCCAGCGCAGCCAGCACCGAAATCAACGTGCCCGCGCAGCTCGGCTGGCAAGGCCTGGAGCAGGCGGGGGCTTCACGCGGCGCCTCGCGTGGGCGCCTGGGCGACGTGCTGCTCTCGGCCGTCGAGGTGGTCACCGGCCTGCTGCTGGAGCCGGCCTCGCGCATCACGGCCGCCAAGATCGCGGCACGGGTGGACAACCAGGTCGAGGCCGGCCTGTACCCGCTGTCGGCGGAGAGCTTTGCCACCGCACTCAAGGGCAATGGCCAGCGGCTCACACAGCTCGCCCCTCCCACGCCGACCGACTCACCGTTGCTCGTGCTGCTGCACGGCACGTTCTCGGAAACCCATGGCACCTTCGGCAAGTTGTGGCAGCACCACCCGAACAAGGTGCGAGAGCTGTTTGCGCGCTATGGCAACCGTGTCTACGGCTTCGACCATCCCACGCTCACGGCCAGCCCGATCGACAACGCCCTGCTGCTCGTCCGCTCGCTGCCCAAGGGCGCGCGCCTGCACCTGCTCACCCACTCGCGCGGCGGGCTGGTGGCCGAGGTGCTGGCCAGGGTGTGTGCGCGACCCGATCTCGATGAGAAATCGCTCGCCCCGTTCAAGGCGCCAGACCACCGCAACCAGTTGAAAGCCTTGCGTGACCTGGCTGCCGCGCTCAAGGGGCGCGACATCCGCGTGGAGCGCGTGGTGCGCGTGGCCTGCCCTTCTCGCGGCACGCTCCTGGCCTCCCAACGGCTCGATGCCTACGTGTCGGTGCTCAAGTGGTCGTTTGAGCTGGCCGCGATTCCGGTGGCACCCACGCTGATCGATTTCATTGGTGAAGTGGCCAGCCAGCGCACCGACCCCACGCTGATGCCCGGCCTCGAATGCATGATGCCGCAGAGCCCGCTGGTGCAGTGGCTGCACGCCAGCGAAGGCACAGACGCCGGACCACTGCCAGGCCAGCTGCGCGTGGTGGCGGGCGACATCCAGGGCGACTCCATCACTTCGTGGGTCAAGACCCTGCTGGCCGACGCGTTCTACTGGACCGACAACGACCTCGTGGTGCAGACCCGGTCGATGTACGGCGGCACGCCACGCGCGCCCGCCGGTGGTCATGCGGCGGCCACCTTTGTGCTGGAGCGCGGTGGCAAGGTGACCCACTTCAGCTACTTCAGCGAACCGCGCTCGGCCGAAGCCATCTGCAACGCCCTGGTGCAAGACAACCCTGCGGGCTTCCAGCCGATCGGTCCGATGTCGTGGGCTGGCAGCTCCAGCGACGGCCTGCGCGGCATGCCCCGCTCGGCTGGTGCGCCGCCCGCCTCCGAACGGCCCGCAGTGATCATGCTGCCGGGCATCCTGGGCAGTCACCTTGCCGTGGACGGCAAGCGCGTCTGGCTGAGTGCGCGCATTCTCGGCGGCCTGGGCCGCCTGGCCTACCCCGATGAAGGCGGGCGCGTGCTGCCCGATGGCGCCATCGGCAGCGTCTACGACGACCTGGCCACCTTCCTTTCGGACACCCATGAGGTCATCGAGTTCTCATTTGACTGGCGCCGCCCCATCGAAGAAGAAGCCGCCCGACTGGCCGACGTGATGGACCAGGCCCTGGCCGCGCGCGCCACCAGCGGCCAGCCCGTGCGACTGCTCGCGCACTCCATGGGCGGGCTGGTGGCGCGCACCGCGCAGCTGGAGCGCCCCGACGTGTGGCAGCGCTGGCTGGAACGCCCGGGCTCGCGCATGCTGATGCTGGGCACGCCCAACGGCGGCTCGTTCGCCCCCATGCAGGTGCTCTCGGGCGACGACACCATGGGCAACGCGCTCTCAGCCTTCGGCATGCCGTTTCAGGACCACAAGGCGCGCCGTCTCATGGCGGCCATGCCGGGCTTCCTGCAGCTGCAGGCCGGTCTGCTCGATCCCGCGCTGGGCCTGGCCCAGAGCGAGCGCTGGCAGGCGCTGGCCACGCAAGACATGAAGACGCTGGAGGACGCCAACTTCTGGCACAGCGTGGAGAGCCAGCGCGCCATTTACCGCTGGGGCGTGCCGTCGCAAGAGGTGCTGGATCGGGCCGTGGCGTTGCGCCGCCGACTGGACCAGCAACGCGATGCCGCACTGCCCGGCTTTCGCGACCGGCTGCTGATGGTGGTGGGTCACGCCCGCTTCACACCCGCCAGCTTCGAGATCGACGCGCGCGAGGGCCTGGTTTATCTGGACCAGCCCGATGGTGGCGACGGTCGGGTGACGCTGGAAAGCGCCCTGCTGCCCGGCGTGCGCGCCTGGAAGGTGGACTGCGAACACGGCGGTCTGCCCGATGCGGCCTCCGCATTTGCCGCCTACCTTGAACTGCTGCAGCACGGCGACACACAGCGCCTGCCCCTGGTCGGCGCGTTGCCCCTCGCGCGCAGCGGTGGCGGCGCCGTGCCGGCACTGGTGCGCAGCCGCCCATCGAGACAGCGCAGCACGGTCATGCAGCCCCCCACGGGACTGGGTGATGTGCTTGCATTGGCTGCCGAGGCGCCCATCCGCACCGAAGCACCACAAAGTGCGCTGCGCATCAGCGTGCACAACGCCAACCTCAAGTTCATCAGTTCGCCCTTGCTGGTGGGCCACTATTTTTCGTCCACCCTCAGTGGAAGCGAAGCGGTGGTCGACCGCTTCATCGGTGGCGTCATGTCGGCATCACTGGCGGCCGGCCTCTACCCGGAAGCGCCGGGCACGCACCAGATCTTCGTCAACAACCGCCAGGATCCGGACAGCCCCCTCTCCCTGCCCCGCCCGCCTCATGTGGTGGTGGCAGGCCTGGGCTCCGAGGGCAAGCTCAAGAGTGCGGCAATCACCCACACGGTGCGCCAGGCCACCTTGGCCTGGGCACAGCGGGTGGCCGAAGCGCCAGACGGAGGTGCCACCCAGTTCGAGCTGGCCGCCACGATGATCGGCAGCGGCGGCAGCGGCATCAGCGTGAGCACGTCGGCCCAGGCCGTGGCGCAAGGCGTGCGCGAGGCCAATGAAAAGCTCAGCGCGGGTGGCTGGCCGGTGGTGAGCCACCTGCGCCTGGTGGAGCTGTATCTCGACCGGGCCACCGAGGCCTGGGGCGCGCTGACCCTCCTGTGCGCGGCATCGCCCGACCACTTCGTCCTGTCTCCCTGCGTTGTCTCGGGCGTGGGGGCGCTGCGCAGGACACTGGACAACGGTTACCGCGGCACCGCCTACGACTTCATCAGCGCGGTGACCGTGACCGACGAAACGGGTGAACCCAGCATCGTCTACACACTGGACACCCAGCGCGCCCGCGCCGAGGTGCGCGCCCAGGCCACGCAGGCACGGCTGGTGGGTGAGCTGGTGCGGCGCGCCTCCAACGACGCCAACCGCGACCGCAACATCGGCCGCACGCTGTTCCAGCTGCTGGTGCCGGTGGAGATGGAGTCCAGCCTCAGTGGAACCAGCGAGCTGCTGCTGGAACTCGACGACGGCACGGCCGCCATTCCGTGGGAGTTGCTGGACGCGCCCGACGATGGCCGCGGCGGGCCCGAGGCGCCCTGGGCCATCCGCAACAAGCTGCTGCGCCGCCTGCGCACCGTCGCCTTCCGCACCCAGGTGAGCGACGCACGACTGGAAGACTGCGTGCTGGTGATCGGAGAGCCGCTGAGCGACCCGGCGCTCTACCCACCGCTGCCGGCCGCGCGGGTGGAAGCTGAAGCGGTAGTGGAAGCACTCAGCGGACAGCTTGGGCTCGACGCATCCCGCGTGCATGCCTTGATTGCGCCCGACGACGGCCTGGGACCCGACGCCGCCGCCGTGACCACCGCGCTGCTGGCGCGGCGCTACCGCATCGTGCACATCGCCGGCCATGGCGAACCCGAACTCCTGCGCCCGGGCAAGCCACCGCTGTTGCGCGGCGTGGTGCTCAGCGACAACACCTTTCTCGGCCCACGCGAAGTGCAGGCCATGCGGGTCGTGCCCGAGCTGGTGTTCCTCAACTGCTGCCACCTCGCCGCCGACCCTGACAAGCTGCTCAAGGGCGGCTACGACCGTGCGCAGTTCGCCGCTGGCGTGGCCAAGCAACTGATCCGCATCGGCGTGCGTTGTGTGGTGGCCGCAGGCTGGGCTGTGGAAGACGACGCAGCGAACCTGTTTGCCACCGAGTTCTACCGCGCACTGCTCTCGGGCCAGCGCTTCATGGACGCGGTGCAGGCCGGGCGGGTGGCCGCCTACAACGCCAACCCGCAAGGCAACACCTGGGCCGCCTACCAGTGCTACGGCGACCCCGACTGGGTCTGGCAGCGCAACGAGACCGACACGCGCCGCACCCCTCCTCCGCTGTCCAAGCTGTACGCCGGCATTGCTTCACCGGTGGCGCTGGCCCTGGCCCTGGAAACCCTGGCGGTGCAGAGCGCCACCCAGGGCGCCGCACCCGAATCGCAACGCGAAAAGATCCGCTACCTGGAAGCCCGTTTTGACAGCGAATGGGGCGGCATGGGCGCAGTGGCCGAAGCCTTTGGTGTGGCCTGGGCCGCTGCGCGCGACATCGAGCGAGCGCTGCACTGGTACCGCCGCGCGGTGGCGGCCAACGACAGCAGCGCGTCTGTCAAGGCCAACGAGCAACTGGCCAACCTCGGTGCGCGCCAGGCTTGGACGCGGCTGGAAGCCGCGGGGCGCAACGGGTCACGGCCGGCGGCGCTGAAAGCACTCGTGGAGCAGGGTCGCAAGGAGATCGGGCAGGCCATTGCCATCCTGGACGCGCTGGTCACGCTGTCGCCCACGGTGGAACGCGAAAGCCTGCTGGGCTCGACCTGGAAACGCATGGCCCGGCTCGAAGGCATGGCGGGTGCTTCGGCGGCCGCAGCCAAGGCCCATGCCATCGACCGCATGGCCGAACACTACCGCCGGGCCGAGGCCCTGGCACTGCAAGGCGGCCAGGCCGACCTGTTCTACCCCGCGCTGAACCTGGTGGCGGCCGAACTGCTGTCGCGCGGGCGTGATCGCCAGTGGGCCGGCTTCGGCGCCGAGCGCCTGCAGCGTGTGCGCCAGAGCCTGGAGCTCAAACAACGCGAAGACCCGGACTTCTGGAGCGTGGTGGGCATTCCCGAACTCAGCGTTTACGAAGCCTTGGCCAGCCACGCGCTGGAGGCGCAGCTGCCCAACATCCTGACCAGCTTCGACGACATGCACCAACGCGCCGGCACCGCCTGGATGTGGGCCTCGGTCGCCGATCAGCTCGGCTTTGTGCTGGCGCATCTCGAGGGCGTCACCCGCGCCGACCGGCAGGCCGCCGATGAGTTGCTGAGCGTGTTGAACCGCTACGCCGCCGAATGAGCCGCATCTTCATCAGCTACCGGTCGTCCGACGGCAAGAAGGACGCAGACCGTTTGTGCGCCGACCTCAGCCGGCTCTACGGCGAGGACCAGGTGTTCTTCGACAAACAGGACCTGCGGGGCGGGCACTCGTGGCGCAGCGCCATCCTGGCTGCGCTGGGCACGCGGCCGGTGGTGCTGCTGCTGATCACACCCGATCTGCTGGGTATGGTGCATCCCGAAGGTGGCAGGCGCGTCGACCGGGACGACGATCCCATCCGGGGTGAAGTGCTCACCGCCCAGGGCCATGGCGCGACCATCATCCCGCTGCTGACCGAGGGCATGTTGATGCCCGCAACCACCGACATTCCAGCACCGCTGAGGTTCCTCAAAGAGTCGCACGCGCTCAAGCTGCGCACCGAGGACTGGGCCGACGACCTGAACAAGATCGTGGCCGACCTCGCCAGCCACGGCATCCATCCGCTGACGACGCCCCCACGCAAGGAGGACCCCACGAAGCGCGGCTGGATGCTGCGCATGCAACGCGGCTTCATGTGGATCGGTGGCATCTTCGTGGGGCTGGTGGTGATCGGCCTGCTGCTACCCGAGGAAAACGAGGCTCCCCTGCCCGCGTCGGCACCGTCCGCATCACCAGCACCTGCGCCGGGTCAGAACGCTCGCGATGTCTCGGGCCTGTGGTGGTCGATCGACCAGGACAACCGGCGCCTGCGGGTGCAGTTCACCGTGAGCAATGGCACCATCGAGTTGCAGACCGACGCCTTCCCCATCGCGGGGTACCCGAAGTGGCAGGCCTACGCGCAAAGCGTTCGCGACCAGGGCCTCATCGTCACCGACGTGCGCTATGTGGGCCAGGGCGTGCTCGCCGACGTGATGGGCGTGCCGCGCATCGAGATTCCCTACCAGGCCACCACCGGCGACGGCCGCGGGCCACTGGACACCGGCAGCGTGGTGCTCACGGCCAGCGCCGACGGCCAAGAGCTCACCGGCCAGCTCTGGAGCAACGGCGAACAGGCCGAAACCCCGCTGCGGCTCGTGCGACAACCCTGACCCCACCGACAACCCAAGGAGGCCCCCATGACCAAACTCGTTCACGTCTGTACCCAGCGCGTGCTGCCCGCCGAGCTCATGCAGTTCCAGCCCACGGTGCGCAGCCGAGGGCGCACGCGTGCCGTCATGCCGCTGGGCAAGCTCTGGATGAACGGCAGCACGCTGCGCGTGCGCTTCATCGGCGGCACCGCGGCACAGCAGGCCAAGGTGCGCGAGCAGGCGCTGTGGTGGACGGCCCACGCCAACCTGCATTTCGATTTCAACAACGCTGCGGATGCCGAGATCCGCATCAGCTTCGACCCGGGCAAGGGTGCGTGGTCCTACGTGGGCACCGACAACCGCAGCATTCCGCTGGACCAACCCACGATGAACCTGGGCTTCATGGACGGCGGCACCGTGGCGCACGAGTTTGGCCACGCCATTGGCCTGGCACACGAACACCAGAACCCGGCGGGCGGCATCCAGTGGAACGAAGCCGCCGTGATCCGCGACCTCTCGGGCCCACCCAACAACTGGACCGAAGCGACCATCCGACACAACGTGCTGAACAAGTACCGGGCCGATCAGGTCAACGGCACCACCTTCGACCCCGACTCGGTGATGCTGTATTTCTTTCCGGGCAGCTGGGTGCAGAGCGGCGTGGGCACGCGCGCCAACCCTGTGCTCTCCGCGCTGGACAAGGCGTTCATCGGGGGCGCCAAGGCCTACCCCAAGACCGCACCCACGCTGCTCGATGCACAAGAGCTGACGATAGGCGCCTTGCGCCGCACCTCGGCCGCCATCGGCAAGGCGGGCGAGGAAGACCTGTTCCAGTTCAACGTGAAGACCGGGGGCAGTCACACCGTAGACACCCTGGGTCCGACCGACGTGGTGATGAAACTCTTCGGCCCCGACAGCCCCACCGCGGTGATTGCCGAGGACGACGACAGCGGCGTGGAGACCAACGCGCTGATCCGCTCAAACCTCATCCCGGGCCGCTACTACGTGCAGGTGCGCCACTACAACAAGGTCAGCGGCATGGGGAACTACTCGGTGAAGGTGCGAAGGACCTGAACGGTCTGTGCTCGCCGAAAATGAAAAAGGCTTCGGCTCCCCGAAGCCTTTTCTCCTTCAGCGTGTCGCTGTCAGGCGGCGACTGCCTCAGCCGTTTCCGAGACCACCACGGGCTGGCGGATCAGGTAGTCGAAGGCGCTGAGCGCGGCCTTGGAACCATCACCCGCAGCGATCACGATCTGCTTGTACGGCACGGTGGTGCAGTCACCCGCGGCAAACACGCCGGGTACGTTGGTGTGGCCCTTGGCATCCACCTCGATTTCGCCGTAGCGGCTGAGGTCCACCGTGCCCTTGAGCCACTCGGTGTTGGGCACCAGTCCGATCTGGACGAACACGCCCTCGAGCTCCACGTGTTTCACATCGCCACTCACGCGGTCCTTGAACGACAGGCCGTTGACCTTGCCGCCAGCACCCGTGATCTCGGTGGTCTGCGCGTTCACGTTGATGGTCACGTTGGGCAGGCTTTTCAGCTTGCTCACCAGCACCGCGTCGGCCTTGAGCGCGTCGGCGAACTCGACCAGCGTCACGTGCTTCACGATGCCAGCCAGATCGATCGCGGCCTCCACGCCGGAGTTGCCACCACCAATCACTGCCACGCTCTTGCCCTTGAAGAGCGGACCGTCGCAGTGCGGGCAGTAGGCCACGCCCTTGTTCTTGTACTCAGCTTCGCCAGGCACATTCACATTGCGCCAGCGCGCACCGGTGGACAGGATCACGCTGCGCGACTGCAGCACCGCACCGTTGGCCATCTGCACCCGCACCAGGCCGCCCGACTCGGTGGCGGGAATGATCTTGTCGGCGCGCTGCAGGTTCATGATGTCCACGTCGTAGTGGCGCACCTGGGCTTCGAGCGCGGCAGCAAACTTCGGCCCGTCGGTCTCCAGCACGCTGATGTAGTTCTCGATCGCCATCGTGTCGTTGGTCTGACCACCGAAGCGCTCGGCGGCCACGCCCACGCGGATACCTTTGCGCGCGGCGTACACCGCGGCGGCTGCACCAGCCGGGCCACCGCCGACGATCAACACGTCGAACGGGTCCTTGGCGTTGAGTTTGGCGGCTTCGCGCTCGTCGGACTTCACGTCCAGCTTGGCCACGATCTCTTCCAGCGTCATGCGGCCCGAGCCAAACAGTTCGCCGTTGAGGAAGACCATGGGCACGGCCAGGATCTGGCGCTCTTCGACCTCGGCCTGGTACAGCCCTCCGTCGATCACCACGGCCTTCACGGCGGGGTTGATGATGGACATCAGCGACAAGGCCTGCACCACGTCAGGGCAGTTGTGGCACGAGAGGCTCATGTACATCTCGAAGCGGAAATCACCTTCCAGACCTTTGATCTGATCGATCACACCGGCCTCAACCTTCGGCGGATGGCCACCGGTCCACAGCAGCGCGAGCACCAGCGAGGTGAACTCGTGGCCCAGCGGGATGGCAGCAAAACGCACGCCGGAGGCCTCGCCTTCGCGGGCAATCACGAACGACGGCTTGCGCGCATCGGTGCCTGTCTCATCAAAGCTCACCAGGTCGGACAGCTCGGCGATCTCCTGCAGCAACTCTTTCATCTCGGCCGCACCAGCGCTGGCGTCGAGCGATGCGATCAGGCGGATGGGCCGCTGCAACTTGCCGAGGTAAGCCTGCAACTGGGTCTTGAGGTTGGTGTCGAGCATGAAAATCTCCTGAATGAAGTTGAGGCATCAATGCCGCTGGTGGATGGGCCCAGGCGGCCCATCGGTCTGCGGTACTAAAGACTGCGGGGGTGCTTAGATTTTTCCAACGAGGTCCAGCGAAGGCGTGATGGTCTTGGCGCCTTCATTCCACTTGGCGGGGCAGACCTGGCCAGGGTTGTTGGCCACGAACTGGGCGGCCTTGAGCTTGCGCAGGGTTTCCTTCACGTCGCGAGCGATCGCGTTGTCGTGGATTTCGGCGGTCTTGATCACGCCTTCGGGGTTGATGATGAAGGTGCCGCGCAGTGCCAGGCCTTCTTCTTCGATGTGCACGCCAAAGGCGCGGGTCAGCGTGTGGGTCGGGTCACCGATCAGGGGGAACTTGGCCTTGCCCACGGCGGGCGAGGTCTCGTGCCACACCTTGTGCGCGAAGTGGGTGTCGGTGGTCACGATGTAGACCTCGGCACCGACCTTCTGGAACTCTGCGTAGTTGTCTGCAGCGTCCTCCACTTCGGTCGGGCAGTTGAAGGTGAAAGCAGCGGGCATGAAGATCAGGACCGACCATTCGCCGCGCAGGCTGGCGTCGGACACGGGCACGAACTTGCCGTTGTGGAAGGCTTCGGCCTTGAAGGGCTGGACGGTGGTGTTGATCAGGGACATGGTGGTTTCCTTAAGTGTGGAGTTGCAGGGAAGGGTGAAAAGGGTGCTGTTGCTGCAGCAATGGGTCAGACTATAGCTCAGGTCTATCGATAAGACGGATTGATAGTCACTATCCGATCGATAGCTGATCTGTTGCAACGCAGCATGGAAGCCAGTTTCAGCATTACATATTAATGCGAATCGTTCTCGTTATATATACAATTGCCGCTTCAAGCCAGCCAGGACGCAGACGCGTGCAGCCAGCCGAAAACCCTTCAGCTTGTTGCCACCATGTCCCATCGGAAACCCCATTCCCGCCCAGCCCCCGTCCGCCCCGCTTCTTCGACACACTCGACCGCTTCCACGGCCGTGCTGCCCTTGGGCGCCATGCTCCTGGCCGGCTCGCTGAGCGCCATGGCACAAAGCACACCGTCCGACACCCTGCCCACCGTTACCGTGCGCGAGCAGGCCGATGTGCCGCAAACCAAAAACAGTTTGCGCACCACCGAGAGCGGCATCGGCAAAGGCAACCAGGCGCTGCGCGACATCCCCCAATCAGTGACGGTGATGACCGAGCGCCTGATCGACGACCGCAACCTCGACGACTTTCGCGAGGTGCTGCGCACCACCGCCGGCGTGACTTTCCAGGCCGGCGAGACGGGCGAGGAAGACGTGCGCCTGCGCGGCTTCTCGCTGGGCCAGGCCGGCGACATCTACACCGACGGCATCCGCGACGGCGCGCTCTACGAGCGTGACACCTTCAACAACGACCGCGTGGAAGTGCTCAAGGGCTCGGCGTCCATGCTGTTCGGCAAGGGCTCCACCGGCGGCGTGGTCAACCAGGTCAGCAAGCAGCCGTTTTTGCTGGACCAGCACGAGGTGACCACCACGCTGGGCACCGGCCGCGAAGCCCGCCTGACCGGCGACTTCAATTTCATGACCGGCGAAGACTCGGCTTTCCGACTCAACGCCATGGTGCACGAGGAAAACAACTATGGAGCCAAGGTGAGCAAGCGCGGCATTGCGCCCACCTACCGCTGGGGCATCGGCTCGCGCGACGAGTTCTCGGTGGGCCTCTACCACCTGGAATCCGAAGGACGGCCGAACTACAACCACCCCTGGTTCACCCAGAACGGCGTGATCCAGCCCACGCTGTCAGCGCGCAACTACTACGGACTGGCCAGCGACCACCTCAACACATCGGCCGACTACGTCACGCTCAGTCACACCCACCGTTTTGACCGCCAGAACTCGTTGACAACGCGCGTGCGCCATGGCCGCTACGAACGCGACCTGTGGGCCAGCGTGATCGGTTTCCGCCCGGCGGCCGAACAACCTGGCGGCGTGGCTGTTTCGCCATCCACCCTCGGCCCCAACACGGTGCTCGGCCGCACGCCCAAGGGCCGCATCGGCGTCAGTGAAACCACGCAGATCCAGAGCGACTTTGTGGGCACCTTCAATGGCCTGGGCAAGAAGCACGACTTGCTCGCCGGCCTGGACCTCTACCAGGACGACGCCAGGCGCGCCAACAGCTTCGCGGGTGCCAACAGCGGCCTCACCACCACGGTGGGCACGCCCAACGACGGCGACTCGCGCGCCGACCTGCGTGGTGCCGTGCCGTTCAACACCTTCGATGCGCGCAACATCGGTCTGTACGTGCAGGACACGGTCAGCCTGACCTCCACCGTCAAGCTCATCGGCGGCCTGCGCTACGACAACTTCAGAGCCACCTACGTGACCAACACCGGCGTGGCCAACGATGTGTCGGCGAACCTGTGGAGCCCACGCGTGGGCGCCACGTTCCAGCCCGATGACGACACCTCGTACTACGTGTCGTTCGGCACCTCGTTCAACACCTCGGGCGACACCTACCAGTTCACGCCGGGCGCCCCCAACACCCGGGACGCCAACACGCCACCCGAGAAGAGCCGCAACCTGGAAATCGGCGGCAAGTTCGAGCTGTTCGAAAAACGCGCATCCCTGGGCGCGGCGCTCTTCTACTCGGAGAAATACAACGAACGCAACACCGACCCGGACACCGCCAGCCAGCAACAGCTGCTCTCGGGCAAGCGCCACGCGGCGGGCATGGAGTTCAACCTGTCCGGTCGCATCACGCCAAAGTGGGACATCTTCTACAACCACACCTGGATCCCGAGCGCGAAGATCGACCAGAGCAACGTGGCTCGCAACGCCGCCGGCACGGGCGCACAGGTGCAGGGCGACCGCCCCGCCCTCACACCCAAGCACAGCGCCAGCCTGTGGACCACCTACCTGGTGTTGCCCAAGCTGCGCGTCGGTGGTGGCCTGAA
Source organism: Hydrogenophaga sp. PBL-H3 (assembly GCF_010104355.1). Lineage (NCBI taxonomy): Bacteria > Pseudomonadati > Pseudomonadota > Betaproteobacteria > Burkholderiales > Comamonadaceae > Hydrogenophaga > Hydrogenophaga sp. PBL-H3. Next base: position 1,977,050 of record NZ_CP044972.1, on the reverse strand, counting down.
CTACCGGGGCAAACAGAGCCCGGAAGGCGCGCGTCATCTCGTGGCCGACAGCTTCGTCACGTTCGACGCCATGGCCGAATACACGATCACCGAAACCACCACGCTCAAGCTCAACGTCACCAACCTGACCGACGAGCTCTACGCCGACTCGCTGTACCGCGGCTTCTACGTCCCGGGTGCTGCGCGCAGTGTCCAGTTGACCTTGAAGAAGCTGTTCTGACGCTGGCTCTACCTCACTGACACACCATGCTGCTGCACCTCAAGAACATCCTCACCGCCCCTGAGATCGACACGGCCCGCTCCCTGCTGGGCCCACAGGCGGCCTGGATCGACGGTCGCAGCAGCGCGGGCGTGCAGGCCCTGGGTCAGAAGAACAACCAGCAACTCGCTCAAGACAGCGATGCCGCGCAGTCCCTGCGCGGCATCGTGCTGGCGGCAGTCAACCGCGACCCGCTGTTTTTCTCGGCCGCCTTGCCACGCAAGGTGTTCAACCCGCTGTTCAACCGCTACAGCGGAGACTCCAATGCCTACGGCGCGCATGTGGACGGCGCCGTGCTGCATTCCAAAGCCACCCAGCAATGGGTGCGTTCCGACATCTCCTGCACCCTGTTCCTGAGCGAGCCCGACAGCTACGACGGCGGCGAACTGATCGTGCAGGACACCTTTGGCGAGCAGCGCATCAAGCTGCCCGCCGGCGACATGGTCATCTACCCCGGCTCCAGCGTGCACCGCGTCGAACCGGTCACGCGAGGCGAGCGCATCGCGAGTTTTTTCTGGGTTGAGAGCATGGTGCGCAGCGACGAACACCGCCGCCTGCTGTTCGACCTCGACATGAACCTTCTCGCGCTGCGAAAGCGCCACGGCGAAACCTCGGAAGCCACAGCCCTGACCGGCACTTACCACAACCTCCTGCGCCTGTGGGCCCACACATGAACCCCTCCCTGCTCGCCGACACCTTGCCCGATGGCATGTTCACACTCGCCGACCATGAGCACCAAGCCGGCTTGCGCCTGAGCGAAGCGGTCCGGGCCTATTTCAACGGCGGCGCCGCCGACCAGCTCACCCTGCGCGCCAACACACGGGCCTGGCAAGACATCGCTCTGCTTCCCCGGGTGATGCGGCCCCTGGCCAGTGGCCACACCCGCGTCGAGCTGCTGGGCCGCACGCTGGCCCACCCGCTGCTGGTCGCGCCCATGGCCTATCAGGCGCTGGCCCACGCCATGGGCGAACAGGCCACAGCCATCGCAGCCGCTGCGCTCGGTACCGGACTGGTGCTCAGCACCCAGTCCAGCACCCGGCTGGAACAGGTGGCGCGCGCCTACCTGCCAGATGCCGGGCGCGGCCCGTTGTGGTTCCAGCTCTATCTGCAGCCCGACCGCGGTTTCCTGCGGGAACTCATTCAACGCACCGAGGCTGCCGGCTTTGAGGCCCTGGTGCTCACGGTGGACGCTCCGGTCCATGGTGCGCGCGATGCCGAGCGCCGCGCCGGCTTCGAGCTTCCGCCTCACGTGTCGGCGGTCAATCTGAATGGCATGCGCCTGCCACCCACCACGGCCTTGCAGCCCGGCCAAAGTGCACTGTTCGACGGTCTGCTCACGCATGCGCCCACCTGGGACGACATCGCCTGGCTTCGCTCCATCACCCGCCTGCCCGTGCTGCTCAAGGGGGTGGTGCACCCGGACGACGCACGCCAGGCGTTGACCTGCGGTGCGGCCGGGGTGATCGTCTCCAACCACGGTGGGCGCACACTCGACACCATGCCCGCCACCGCCGCACTGCTGCCGCGTGTGGTGCAGGCCGTTGCCGGTGATGCACCGGTGCTGGTGGACGGCGGCATCCGCCGTGGCACCGATGTGCTCAAGGCCATGGCGCTTGGTGCATCGGCCGTGCTGGTCGGCCGTCCCGTGCTGCACGGTCTGGCCAACGCGGGCGCCAACGGTGTGGCACACGTGCTGCGCCTGCTGCGCGACGAACTCGAGATTGCCATGGCGCTCACCGGCTGCCGCACCCTGGCCGATGCGCCAGGGGCGCTGTGGGCCCAGGCGCACAGCCGTTGATTGCTCCTTTTTTCGCCTATTTGTGTAAATGCGAAGCATTCTCGTTTAGAATGAACCATCGCGATCCAGTATCCATCCACACCATCGAAAGAGCACACCATGACCACTGGACTCGTCGCCTTCGGCACTGGCCTGATCCTGATGTTGTGTGCTGTGTGGTGGATCTTTCGCGCCTGATACACACACAGCCCACGCCGCTAAACTGATGAACCCGTCCAGCGCCACCCTGGCGCAGCCCTTCTCCTCCCTGCCTGACGCCATGCCCAACCGCCTGCACCGCCGTCTGGCCATCGTGCTTGCGGTGGTTGCGTTTCACGTGGGCGCCCTGTGGGCACTGCAGAGCGGCTTGCTCAAGCGCGCCGTGGAACTGGTGATCCCGGTGCAGGTCATGGCCGAACTCATCGAGCTGCCGCAACCCCGGATCGAACCTCCTGCTCCTACTCCTGCGCCTGCCCCGCCGGTGGCCGCCCCCACGCCGCCCCGGCCCAGGCCGCAGCCGGTACCTCAGCCCGTGCCGCAACCAGTGGCAACACCCACGCCAGCACCCTCCACGCTGGCGCCCGTGGTGCCACCCAGCCCGCCCGCGCCGTCCACACCCACGGAGCCGGTGGTGGCCGCGGCGCCACCGTCCCCGCCCGCGCCCCCGGCACCACCCCGCATCGAACTGCCGTCGAGCAGCGCCGACTACCTCAACAACCCGCGCCCGCCCTACCCGCCGCTGTCCAAGCGCCTGGGTGAACAAGGCAAGGTCGTGGTGCGCGTTTTCATTGAAGCGGACGGCACCGCCTCGCGGGCTGAGGTGCGCACCTCCAGCGGCTTCGAACGCCTGGACCAGACGGCCGTGCAGACCGTGCTGCGCTGGCGCTACGTGCCCGGCAAGCGCGCCGGCGTGCCCGAGGCCATGTGGTTCAACGTGCCGATCAATTTTGTTTTGGAATAAACCCCGCACACGGGAGTCAGGAAAATCATGGAACCGCAACTCGCAACTTCGGGCATTGCCCACGTCTGGACCCAGGGCGACTGGGTCACCCGCTCGGTGGCCATCGTGTTGCTGCTCATGTCGCTGGCCACCTGGATCATCATCCTGTGGAAGGCGCTGGACCAGCGCGCCCAGCGCCGCCAGGCCAAGGGCGTTGAAGGCTTCTGGCACAGCGCCGACTTCGCCGAAGGCCTGGACAAGCTCGGTGACGCCGAGGGCAACCCGTTTCGCGCCGTGGCCCTGGAAGGCCGCGAATCGACCCGCCATATCCTGCACAAAGATGGCCACAACGGCTCGCCGCCGCAGCGCCAGCTGCACGACAGCCTGGATGTGAGCGACTGGGTCGAGCGCTCGCTGCGCAAGAGCGTGGACGATTTCACCGCGCGCGCCCAGAGCGGCCTCTCGGTGCTGGCCTCGGTGGCCTCCACCGCGCCCTTCGTGGGCCTGTTCGGCACGGTCTGGGGTATTTACCACGCATTGCTGAGCATTGGCGCGGCTGGCCAGGTCAGCATCGACCAGGTGGCCGGTCCGATCGGCGAGGCACTGATCATGACCGCGCTGGGTCTGCTGGTGGCCATTCCAGCCGTGCTGGGCTACAACGCCCTGGTGCGCGGCAACAAGGGCATCAGCCACCAGCTCAACCGCTTCGCGCACGACCTGCACGCCTACTTCGTCACCGGCGCCCGCGTCACTGCGGGTGGTGATGGCAAGGTGCTGCCGATGAAGAAAGCCTGAAGAGGAACCACACCATGGCCATCGGAACCCAACAGGACAGCGACGACATGATGAGCGAGATCAACATGATCCCGTTCATCGACGTGATGCTGGTGCTGCTGATCATCTTCATCATCACGGTGCCGGTGATCAAGCACGCGGTCAACATCGAGCTGCCACAGGCCAGCATGGAGAAGGTGCAGGACAAGCCGGAGAACATCCGCCTGTCGGTGAACGCCGATGGCGCCTATTTCTGGAACGATCAGCGCGTGGAAGACGCCGAGTTCGCAGCCCGCCTGCAGGCCGCGGCCGCCCGGGAGCCTCAGCCCGAACTGCACATCCGCGGCGACAAGGCCGTGCGCTACGAGCGCGTGGCCCAGGCCATGGCCACCGCGCAGCGCAGTGGCGTGCGCAAGATCGGCTTCATCACCGAGCCCGCGCCATGACCACCGAGCCTCGCCTGGACCCCAACCGGGAGCCAGCCCCGGCAGATCGCGGGTCCGACCCGAGACAAGGCACCTCGGCCGCCCTCTCGAGCGATTCGCTGCTTCGAGGCCAGAAGGCCGTGACGATCAGCCACAACGGATCCGTCTACCGCCTGCAGGCCACACGCCAGGGCAAGCTGATCCTGACCAAATAGTGTTTTGAATCGTGGGGCGACCCCGGGGAACTCAGCGTTCCCGGGTGTCGTTTTTGACCAGCCAGGGGGCGTTGCGCCCGGTTAGCCAGGTCTTTTTTGATCAGAGTCCGATGGCCGCGATGCCCGCTTTGGCAATCTGCGCGTCTTCGGTCGACTTCACGCCGCTCACACCCACCGCGCCGAGGCACTGGCCGTCTTTCATGATCGGCACACCGCCCTCCAACATGCCCGAGAGGAACGGCGCGCTCAGGAACGACATGCGGCCCTGGTTGATCACGTCTTCATAGACCTTGCTCTCACGCCGGCCCATGGCTGCGGTGTGGGCCTTGGCCGGAGCAATGTGCGAGGAGATCGCCGGTGCGCCGTCCAGGCGCTGCAGGCCCAGCAGGTGACCGCCGTCGTCCACGATGGCGATGGTGACCGCCCAGTTGTTCTTCAGCGCTTCGGCCTCCGCAGCGGCAGCGATCAGTTTGACGTCGGCGCTTTCCAGCGTTGGTTTGTTTTTCATGAACTCAAGTCCTGTTGGAGTGTCTGATGGAGATTGCAGACCGGGATTGTGAACGCCCGAGTACGCATGCAGGACGATACCGCGACCATTGAGGGCCGTCAGGTCACAAGTGACCTTACCAAAAATGCGGTTTCCGCCTCGCTGTGCCCGAGCAGCATCCGAACCCTACAATGCATTTCCACCGGTCGGGCCTCATTCCGATGCCCAGACACCGGCCCCACGTGTCAGATGATGAAGGAGATCACCACCATGACCGATCAAGTCCACACCAGCGGCCGCTTCGGCACCGCCGTATCGAGCGATGCGCAACGCAACAACGTGATGCGCAACACCTACTGGCTGCTGGCCTTGTCCATGCTGCCGACCGTGCTGGGCGCCTGGATCGGCGTGCAGACCGGCATCACCGCCAGCCTGGGCGGTGGCCTGGGCCTGATCGTCTTCCTGGGCGGCGCCTTCGGATTCATGTACGCCATCGAGAAGACCAAGAACTCCGCCGCCGGTGTGCCCGTGCTGCTGGGCTTCACTTTCTTCATGGGCCTCATGCTCTCGCGCATGCTCGCCACGGTGCTGGGTTTCAGCAACGGCTCCAGCCTGATCATGACGGCCTTCGGCGGTACCGCCGGCGTGTTCTTCATCATGGCCAATCTATCGACCTTGATCAAGCGCGACATCTCGGGCATGGGCAAATGGCTCTTCGTCGGTGCCCTGGCCATCATGATCGGCGCGATCATCAACGTGTTCGTGGGCAGCCCGGCCGCCATGGCCGCCATTGCCACCATCGCCATCGTGGTGTTCAGCCTGTACCTGCTGTACGACCTCAAACGCATCGTGGACGGCGGCGAGACCAACTACATCACCGCCACCCTGGGCCTGTACCTGAGCCTGTTCAACATCTTCCAGAGCCTGCTGATGCTGCTGGGCATGTTTGGCGGCGAGCGCGAGTAAGCCGTTCGCTGCGCACTGCGCGCACTTCGGGAAAAGGACCTTCGGGTCCTTTTTCTTTGCCGGTTCACGTCTGTCGCCAATCAGGTGTCAAGTTCTCGGGGAAGACGCCGAAACAACTGGAAACCCACACCAAACACCATGCGACACACAGCCCTCACCGCCTGCCTTCTTGGTGCCGCCAGCCTGCTGGCGGGCTGTGACGCGCTCGGCGTCGAGAGCGCCAGTCAGGTTGCTGCCAAAAAGGAAGCCGAGGGCAAAGCCATTGGCAGCGCCTGCCGCCATGCGGTGCGCAGCATCGAGGACTGCTTCGGCGGATACCCGCGCGCCGGCAAGGCCGCTGTGTTCGCCGGCTGGAAAGAGATGGACGAGTACATGCGCGAGAACTCGATCGTCGGCATGCCGGCCGAGCCCGCACCGGCCGGAGCCACCCCCGCCGCCGGCCCCAAAACACCCGACGGCGGCAAGCCCGCGCGCACCTCCTGAGCCGCAACAGGCCCGCGCCTATTCGGTCGCGGCGTCCTGGCCGGGCACCCGTGTCGGGTCCAGCTCGAACACCGCCATGCTCTCCACGTGCGCCGTGTGCGCAAACATGTTGACCACGCCCGCCGCCACGCAGCGGTAACCCGCCTGGTGCACCAGCAGGCCTGCGTCGCGCGCCAGCGTGGCCGGGTTGCAGCTCACATACACGATGCGCTGCGGTGGCGTCCAGCCACCGCGCTGGGCCGGGTTCTGGTGCAGGTCAGCCAGGGCCTTGGCCAGCGCGAATGCACCCTCGCGAGGCGGATCCACCAGCCACTTTTGCGCCGATCCGTCGGACACCAGCAGCCCCGGGGTCATCTCGAACAGGTTGCGTGCGGCAAACGCCGTGGGCGCCAGCGGAGCGCTGCGCCCGGCCTGGTTCAACGCGAGGTTGTCGCGTGAACGCGCCACCAGCGCCTCACTGCCTTCGATGCCCAGCACTTCACCGGCGGTGGTGGCAATCGGCAAGGTGAAGTTGCCCAAGCCGCAGAACCAGTCGATCACGCGCTCATCCTTGCGAGCGTCGAGCAGACGCAAGGCCCGTGTGACCAGCACGCGATTGATGGCCGGATTGACCTGGGTGAAATCGGTCGGCTTGAAGGGCATGGTGATGCCGAACTCGGGCAAGGCATAACTGAGCACGGGACCGTCCACATCCAGCAGCTTGACCGTCTCCGGTCCCTTGGCCTGCAGCCACCACTGCACACCGTGCTGCTGTGCAAATGCACGCAGGCGGCTGAGGTCGTCCTCGCTCAGCGGCTCCAGGTGGCGCAGAACCATGGCCGTGACTTCATCGCCACAGGCCAGCTCAATCTGCGGGCAGGTCTCGCGCGCATCCATGCCGAAGATGAGTTCGCGCAGCGGCATCAGCATCTCGCTCACATGGGGCGGCAGCACCGGGCAGACCTTCATGTCGGCCACGTAGCGACTCTTGCGCTCATGAAAACCGATCAGCACCTCGCCCTTCTTGTGCACATGGCGCACCGACAGGCGCGCGCGGAAGCGGTAGCCCCAGGCCGGCCCTTCGATCGGGCGCAGCATCCGCTCGGAGCGGACCTTGCCCAGGTGCCAGAGGTTGTCTTCCAGCACGCGCTGCTTCACGGCCACCTGGGCGGACTCGTGCAGGTGCTGCATCTTGCAGCCGCCGCATGCGCCGGCGTGCAGGCCGAAGTGCGGGCAGCCCGGGCGAACGCGCTGTGAAGACTCGTGGTGCACAGCCGACACGACACCGGCTTCCCAGTTGTTCTTCTTGCGGTGCACGTTCACGCTGACCTGCTCAAACGGCAGGGCGCCTTCAATGAAGACCACCTTGCCATCGGGCCGGCGGGCGATGCCCTGGGCATCGATGTCCAGGGATTCCACGGCGAGCCAGCCGTCGGGCAAGGGGCTCTCGGGTGCGTCGTGGGCCGCGGCGTTGGCGGTGGTGAGGAGGCTGTTTTCGTGGAGGGTGGCTGCGGTTGTCATGCCCCGATTGTCTCAGGCCGCGTTTCGCCACCGGGCCGTCCCAAGGCGAAACATTCCTCTCAGGCGACAGCGACCCGCGCAGTGATGGAGCGTGGGGGTCCTATACCCAGGCTTTGAGATATTCGTCCCAGTGCGATTCGGTGGGCGCCAGGTTGCCCAGCGTCTCCTTGACCATCGCGATTTCCTGCTCGTATTCGGCCTCGGTCAAGCCGCCCCGCATCTTCTGGAAGCGGCAATACACGAGGTAGGTGTTCATCACGTCGGTCTCGCAGTAGCGGCGGATGTCCTCGGTCTGCCCCGCCAGAAACTGCGCGTACACCTGCGAGCCGTCCATGCCGAGCTTGCCGGGGAATCCGCAGAGCTTGGCCATGGCGTCCAGCGGGGCGTTGTTCTTGGGCGAGTACATGGCCAGCAGGTCCATCAGGTCCAGGTGACGCATGTGGTAGCGGCTGATGTAGTTGTTCCACTTGAACTCGCGGTCGTCCTCGCCGAGGTCCCAGTACTTGCTCGCCTCCACGCCGTGGCGCAGGCCGCGGTAGTGCAGCACCGGCAGATCAAACCCGCCGCCGTTCCAGCTCACCAGTTGGGGCGCGTGTTTCTCCACCGCGTGAAAAAAGGTCTGCACCACCTTGCCTTCGCTCTGGCCGTCGCGGTCCACAAACGAATGGATGCGCAGCCCCTCGGCGTTGCGAAACACACAGCTGATCACCAGCACACGCTGCAGGTGCAGCGGCATGAAATCGCTCTGCCCCTTGGTCTTGCGCTCTTCGAGCCAGGCCGCGTAGACCTGCTCGTCGGTCTGGTCGGCCGGTGCGCCGCGCAGTGCGCGCAAGCCATCAACGTCGGGGATGGATTCGATGTCGAAAACGAGCACGGGCCAGGCCATGGTGGCCCCGGCTCAGCGTTTGGGCAGATAACCGATCGGATCGACCGGCTTGCCCAGGCGGCGCACCTCGAAGTGCAGCTTCACGCGGTCGGCGTCGCTGCTGCCCATCTCGGCGATCTTCTGACCCTGGCGCACAGCCTGGTCTTCGCGCACCAGCAAGGCCTGGTTGTGCGCGTAGGCAGTGAGGTAGGTGTTGTTGTGCTTGAGGATGATCAGGTTGCCGTAGCCACGCAGGCCAGCGCCGGCGTACACCACGCGGCCATCGGCGGCGGCCAGCACCGGGTCACCGATCTTGCCGGCGATCGACACGCCTTTGTTGGTCGTCTCGTCGAAGCTGGACACCACCGTGCCCTGGGCAGGCCACACAAAATTGAGTTCGTCGGCGCCGGCCGAAGCAGGCGCGGGCGCAGGCGCCGGGATGGGGGCGGCAGCGGGCGCGGCTTCGGTGAGGGGGCGCGCCACGACTCCAGCCGGGCTCACGGGGGTGCTCGCCACGGCGGCCGCATGGGGTGCGGCTGCCGGTGGCTGCACGCGCAGCACCTGCCCCACTTCGATCGCGTTGGGGTTGGTCAGGCTGTTCCAAGCCTGGATGTCGCGCCAGTTCTGGCCGTTGTCCAGAGCGATGCGAAACAGCGTGTCGCCCGATTTCACGGTGTAGTAACCGGGCTTGCCGGCATTCTCGGCACCCGGCTGGACCACGGCTTCTGTGGACCGGCCCATGGCGCGGTCTTCGACCGGAGCGGGTCCGGACACACGCCGGGTGGAACAACCCGCGGTGACCAGCAAAGCCGCCAGAACGGTCAGCAGCGCAGCCCCTCGCCAGGCGGAACGACGCGATTCAAGGGGCAGGCCCGATGCCTGGGACAAACGCATGTACATGAAAACTCCCAACCATTGCCGGGGCACGCCAGTGGGCGGCCCCGAATGAAAAAAAATGCTGCCGCTGCTCAGGGCAACGGGACATTCATGCGATGCCCGATTTTAGAGGCACAAAAAACACGGCCTCCAGCTCCGTGCGAACCACGCCGGTAGCCGTTTTGTCCAACACCACGAGGTTTTGCCTGCCTGCCGCCGTGACGGCCGGCGCCACCAGCCGCCCCCCCACCGCCAGCTGATCAATCCAGGCCTGGGGGATGTCGTTACCACCGGCGGCGGCAATGATGGCGGCATAAGGAGCACCTTTGGCATACCCCAGCATGCCGTCACCGAACAACAAGTGCAGATTGGAGACGCGGAAGGCACGAAGGTTCTCGCGCGCTTTCTCGTGCAGGCCACGCAAGCGCTCGATGCTGTAGACCTCGCGCGCCACGTGGGCCAGCACGGCGGCCTGGTAGCCGCAGCCGGTGCCGATCTCCAGCACCCGCCCGAGTCTGGCGGTGTGGCCAGCGCACAGCAGCTCGATCATGCGGGCGACCACGCCGGGCTTGGAGATGGTCTGGCCCAGGCCGATGGGCAGACTCGTGTCTTCGTAGGCCTGGTTCACCAGCGCGGTGTCGACAAACCGGTGGCGCTCCACCGCCTGCAAGGCCGCCAGCACGCCCGCGTGGCTCACGCCTTGCGCCTGGATCTTGCGCACCATGGCCGCGCGCACCGCAGACGAGTCCATGCCCACGCCACTGGACACCACAGGTCTCTGCGCCGGCACGGGCTTGACGACCGGGCGCGGCACTGGTTGCATGGGCGTCAGTGCGGGCTGCGACACCCGTGCGACCGGCTTGCGCACCGTTGGCGGGTGGGGCGCGACCGGCAGCTTGGCCGGAAAGCCCGGACGTGCCTTGCCGCCGTCTTTCAAGAATTCACTCCGGCCGCGGCTTGCAGCACCGCCGGAGACGACAGGCTGGCGGCGGTCGGTGCCCAGTACGCCAGCCGTTCGTGGTCGGTCAGGTCGACTTTCAGCGGCGTGATGGTGGCGTAGCCCTGCACGGCGGCATGGAAGTCGGTGCCCTCGGCATCGTCCTTGGCCTTGCCGGCGCTGCCGATCCAGTACATCGTGTCGCCGCGTGGGTTGGTCTGCGAGATCACCTGCTCGGCCGCATGGCGCCGACCCAGTCGCGCGACCTTGAAGCCCAGGATGTCGGCCAGTGGCCGGTTGGGGATATTCACATTGAGCAGCCAGGGGTCGCCGGGCGGCCCGTTTTGCAATGAGGGCATCAGTTGCGACACCAGCCGCGCCGCCATCTGGCCGGCATCGTCCAGGTGCGCCCAGCCCTTTTCGGTCTGCGAGAACGCAATGGCCGGAATGCCGAACAGGTAGCCTTCCATGGCCGCCCCCACGGTGCCTGAATAGATGGTGTCGTCGCCCATGTTGGCGCCGTTGTTGATGCCCGAGACCACGAGATCGGGCCGGTAGCCCAGCAGGCCGGTGAGCGCGATGTGCACGCAGTCGGCGGGCGTGCCGTTGACATAGCGAAAGCCGTTGTGCGCGGTGTGCACATACAGAGGGGAATGCAGGGTCAGCGCGTTGGACTTGGCGCTGTTGTTGTGCTCGGGGGCCACCACCTCCACATCGGCCAGGCCCTTGAGGGCTTCGTACAGCGCCAAAAGGCCGGGCGCCTGGTAACCATCGTCGTTGGAGATGAGTATTTTCATTGCCCCGATTTTAGGTGGGATCATGCCGGTCACGCTTGAGACAGACAGCGGGCTTACCCGCTTCAAGGCGGGGTCCTGCGCTGCCTATCATGGGGCGATCAAGAACCGTTCAACCGAGGAGATGGCATGCACGCCTGGCTTTGTGAAAACCCCGTGGGCGTTGACGCCCTGACCTGGAAAGAGCTGCCCACGCCCGAGCCCAAGGCGGGCGAGGTGCTGATCGAGATCCAGGCCGCGAGCCTGAACTTTCCCGACCTGCTGATCGTGCAGAACAAGTACCAGATGAAGCCCGCCCTGCCCTTCGTGCCGGGTTCCGAATACGCTGGTGTGGTGCGCGCCGTGGGCGACGGTGTGAAACACCTGCAGGTGGGCCAGAGCGTGGCGTGCCTCAGCGGCACCGGTGGCTTCGGCACCCACACGATCGCACCCGCTGCCCTGTGCATGCCACTGCCTGCCGGTTTTCCGGCGGTGGACGCAGCCGCCTTCATCATGATCTACGCCACCTCGTGGCATGCGCTGATGGACCGCGCGGCGCTCAAGGCCGGCGAGACCGTGCTGATCCTCGGCGCGGCCGGTGGCGTGGGCACGGCGGCGATCCAGATCGCCAAGGCCGCCGGTGCGCGCGTGATCGCCGCCGCGTCGAGCGACGAGAAGTGCGAGCTGTGCAAACAGCTCGGCGCCGACGCCACCATCAACTACAGCGTGCACACGCCGAAAGAAGGCCTGCGCGATGCGATCAAGCAGCTCACCGACGGCAAAGGCCCCGACGTGATCTACGACCCGGTGGGCGGCGATTTCGCCGAGCCCGCGTTCCGCTCCATCGCCTGGCGCGGCCGTTACCTGGTGGTGGGTTTTGCCAGCGGCCCCATTCCCGCCCTGCCGCTGAATCTCACCCTGCTCAAGGGCGCCAGCATCGTGGGTGTGTTCTGGGGCGACTTCGCGCGCCGCGAACCCAAGGCCAATGCCGAGATGATGCAGGCGCTGGCCGTGATGTACGCCAAGGGCCAGGTGAAACCGGTGATCGACCAGACCCTGCCCATGAGCGAGCTGCACAAGGCCTACGCGATCATGGGATCGCGCTCGGTCAAGGGTAAGCTCGTGATGGTCAACTGAACCCCGCCGGAGCCATGTGAAAGCAACCCCATCCCCCAGCCCCAGCGGCCGCCCCAACCACCCGAAGTACCTGGGCCGGTACGAGCTGCGTCAAGTGCTGGGCAAGGGGGTGCACGCCACGGTGTGGCTCGCCCACGACCCGCGCCTGGACCGGCTGGTTGCCATCAAGGTGATGCAGGGGGTGCGTCCGGGCGCTGGTGCCGCCATGGAACCCTGGCTGCGCGAAGCGCGCCATGTGGCCCGGCTGTCGCACCCACACATCGCCACGCTGTTTGAGGCCGACGTCATCGACGGTCAGCCTTCGCTGGTGTTCGAATACGTGTCGGGCCAGACGCTGGCCGGGCACCTGCAGGACACCGGTGCACTGCCCGCGGCAGACGCGGTGGCCCTGATGCTGCCGGTGCTCGATGCCTTGCAGGTGGCGCACGCCGCCGGGGTGGTGCACCGCGACCTCAAACCCTCCAACATCCTGCTCGACCGCAACCTGCGCCCCAAGGTCACCGACTTCGGCATCGCAGCGCGCATGGGCACCTCCGACGCGGATGCCAGCACGGTTCAGGGAACGCCGGGCTACCTGTCGCCAGAAGCCGCCACCGGGCAGGCCGCCACCGCCACCAGCGATGTGTTTGGAGCCGCACTGGTGCTCGCCGAAATGCTGTTCGGCAAGCCGCTGGTGGACGGCAGCGACACCTACCGTGCGATCTACCGCGTGACCCACGAAGACCTGGTGCTGCCCCAGGACAGCGTGCACGAGGTGGACGACGCGCTGCGCACCTTGCTCATGCGCGCGCTGGCGCGCGACGCGCGCAAGCGCATCGGCAGTGCGCAGGCGCTCGCCCAGGACCTGCGCAACTGGCAGGCAAAGCAGCAAGACAACACCAGCGCTGCAGAGCCGCAAGGTAGCCACGCCACGCTGGGCTTCCTGCTGCGGCGCATGCGCCACAAGAGCGATTTCCCCGCCATGTCCGAATCCATCGGCCGCGTGCAGAGCATGGCCTCGTCGGAAAACGAAAGTCTGAACTCGCTGACCAGCGAGATCCTCAAAGACGTGGCCCTGACCAACAAGCTGCTGCGCCTGGTCAACACGGCGCAGTTCGCACACGCTGGCGGTGGCAGCATCAGCACGGTGTCCCGCGCGGTGAGCCTCATTGGTTTTGTGGGTATCCGCAACATCGCCATGAGCCTGGTGCTGCTCGAACACATGCAGAACAAGGCACACGCCAACCTGCTCAAGGCCGAGTTCCTGCGTGCGCTGCTGGCCGGCTCGCTGGCCAGCGATCTGTGCGCCCTCGCGCGCGAGGGCGAAGAGGTGTTCATCGGGTCGCTGTTCCAGAACCTGGGCCGCCTGCTCACCGAGTTCTACTTTCCCGAAGAGGCGCAGCAGATGCGCCAGGGCGTGGCCGCCGGCAAGAGCGAGGACGTGGCGGCCCTGGCCGTGCTGGGCATGACCTGCGAAGACCTGGGTCTGGGTGTGGCGCGCGTGTGGGACCTGCCCGCCAGCATCCAGCGCCTCATGCGCAAACCGGCGGGCAACCCACCCACGCGCACGCCCGCCGACACCGAAGAGCGCTTGCGCTGGTTGTGCCTGGCGTCCAACGAAATGGCCGACGCCTTCCTGCACAAGGAAGGCGATGCGCTGGCGCGCGAACTCGCGCGCCTGTCCACCCGCTACGCCAGCGGCCTGGGGCTGGACAGCCGACACATCCAGGCCACGGCGCTGGCCGCACGCGAAAAACTCGCACAGACCGCCGAAGCCATGGGTGTGCAGGTGGCCGGCGATTCCCCCGCCGCCAGATTGCTGCGCCCCGCACCCCTCAAGGTCCTGCCCGCCGACTCCCTGCAGCCCCTGGAACTGACGGCCGAGCATGCGCCCGACGCGCCCGAGGTCGTCCAGCCATCGGCCCCGCCGCGCCTGGTGTCGGCCGAGCTGCTGGCCACCGGCATCCAGGACATCACCAACGCCATGGTGGAAGACTTCGAGCTCAACGACGTGCTGCGCATGGTGCTGGAAACCATGTACCGCGCGCTGGGTTTTCGCCGGGTGCTGTTCTGCCTGCGCGACGCGGCCACGCAAAGCCTCACGGGCCGCTTTGGCCTGGGCGACGACGCCGCTTCGGTGGCCAAGCTGTTTCGCGTCCCGCTCAAGGACGCGCAGGACCTCTTCGGCATGGTGTGCAACAAGGGCCTGGACACCTTGATCCGCGATGCCAGCGTGCCCAACGTGGCGCAGAAGCTGCCCGTGTGGTACCGCAGCCAGATCAACGCGCCGGCCTTCCTTCTGCTGCCCCTGCAGCTCAAGGGCACGCCTTTCGGCCTGATCTACGCTGACAAGGCGAGTGCTTCCGACATCGCGCTGGACGAGAAGGAACTCGCCCTGCTAAAGACGCTGCGCAACCAGGCGGTGATGGCGTTTCGCCAGTCAAGACCCTAGCCCCAGCATCTGCGCGAGCCCGTGCGGTTCGGCGGGCCGCTCCAGCATCAGGTGGCGCTCCAGATCGCGCAGATGCTGGTCCATCAGCGCCACGGCCGCGTCGGCGTCTCCGCGCGCGATGCAGTCCACGATGCGCTCGTGTTCGTCGTGCTCGCAAGCCGCATTGCCCGGCGGCTGGTGCACTGCCACGATGAGCGAACACCGAGAGACGATCTCGATCAAATAGCGCTGCAAGATGGCATTGCCCGAGAGCTCGGCCAGCCGCAGGTGGTAGGCGCTGGCCAGGCGCGCCCACGACGGTTGGTCCGAACGGTGCATCGCCTGATGCTCCTGCTTCAACTGGGTGCGCAGGGCCTTGAGATCCGAGGGCGTGGCCCGCTCGGCCACCAGCCGCACGATGGCAGCCTCCAGCGCACGGCGCGCCTCAAAGATCTGCTGCGTTTCCTCGCGTGTGGGCACGGCCACGATGGCGCCGCGGTTGGGCCGCAGCTGCACGATGTGGTCGTGCGCGAGCTTCTGCAGCACTTTGCGCACCACCGCGCGGCTCACGCCGAACAACTCGCACAGCGGCGCCTCGGGCAGCTTGGTGCCGGGCGCCAGGCGCTGGCTCATGACGCTGTCGAACACGGCGCGGTAGATGCGCTCTTCCACGTCGTCGTCGTTGGGTTCTGCAGCGGGCGGCAGCGCCTTGGCGCGCGCGGTGGGGGCACGGCGCGGGCGGGCCGGGGGTTCAGCGGTCTTGGGCATTCAGCGTTCCTTGCAGTTGCACCGCCAGTCTGATGAGCGCCAGGTCGCTGCCCGCCGGGCCGAGCAGCGAGATGCCCAGCGCGGTGCCACCGTGCAGCCTGAGTGGCAGGCTCACCTGCGGCAGGCCGGCCAACCCGGCGATGCAGGTGATGGCCATGGTGCGCAGGCGCACCGCGTCCACGGCGGCGGGGTCGGCGTCGCGGCGCGGCGCCAGGCTCGCGGCTGAAGGCAACACGGCCACGCCGTCGCTGCCCAGCAGCGCCCTGACCTGTGCGCGCACGGTGGCGGCCTGCGCCCGCGCGGCAACGGCGGCTTCATCGGTCACCGCACTGGCGGCTTTCCAGCGCGCCCCGATGGCCGCGCCGAACGCCGGCTGGTGCTCGGTGATCCAGGCACCGTGGGTGGCCCATCCCTCAAACGCACCGGCGGTGGCGTAGGTCTGGCGCCAGTCGGTCAGCGGTGTGTTGCCGGCCACGCGCAGGGTGTACGGCTCCGTGTGCAGCAGCGTGGCCAAGGCGTCGCGCGCACGCTGCAGCGGCTCGAAAAACACCGGGTCGGCGAGGTCCCACGCGTCTTTCGGCACCAGCACGCGCGTGGGCGCAAAGTCGCTGGGCGGCAGCAGCACGGCACCCACACGCTCGAAGGTCGCGCTCTCATGCGCCAGCCAGGTCACGGTATCGAACGCGGGGTGCAGCGGCACAAGGCCCTGTGCCGACACCAGGCCGTGTGTGGTGCGCAAACCCCAGAGCCCGGCGTAGCTGGCCGGCACGCGGGTGGAGCCGCCGGTGTCGGTGCCCAGCGCAAAGTCCACCAGGTGGGCTGCCACCGCGGCGCACGAGCCGCTGGACGATCCACCGGGCACGCACTCGGGCGCGGCGCTGTTGATGGGCGTGCCGTAGTGCGCGTTGTCGCCGTGCAGGCTGTAGGCCAGCTCGTCGGTGAGCACCTTGCCCATGAGCGTGGCGCCGGCGCCCAGCAGCTGGGCCACCACCGGGCTGTGTTCGGTGGGCACGGCGTGCGTGGCCAGCCAGGTGGGGTTGCCCGCGCCGGTGGGGTGGCCGGCCACATCGAACACGTCCTTGGCGGCAAACGTCAAACCACTCAAGGGGCCGCTGGCACTGGGCGCGATCACGAAACGGCCGTGCGGCACCCAGGCGCCAACGGTGTCTTTGATGAGAAAACTCATGTCGGCTTTCATGCGAAGGAAGAGGGATCGTTCAACGCGAGGCCATTGACGTACTCGCAGATCTTGCCCGGCGTGGTGAACCAGATGTCGCCGCGGTCGCGCGCCGCGCACAGGTGCTGCAGGGCGCGGCGCAAGTGGCGCAGCCGGTAGGGCTGGCCCACCAGGTAGGGGTGCAGCGCGATGCCCTGCACCAGCGGCTGCGTGCGCGCCTGCTCCAGCATCTCGTCGGTGTTGTCGATGATCATTTGCGCGAAGTCCTTGGCGTCCATCTGGCGCGCCACGATCATGGGAATGTCGTTGAGCTCCTGCGGATACGGCACGGCCCACAGGCCCCGCCCGTCGCGCGTGCGCATGCGCATGGGCTGGTCGTCGTGGCACCAGTTGAGCGTGTAGGTGTAGCCGGTCTCGGCCAGCAAATCCGGCGTGCTGCGGCTCTCGGAAATCCAGGGTGAGAGCCAACCTTTCGCGTCGGCCCCGCTCTCGGCTTTCATGCGCTCGCGGCACAGCACCAGCAGTTCGCGCTCGGCAGCCTCGGCCAACACGCCCTGGCGCTCGGCGTTGCTGTGGCCATGGCCCACCAGCTCGTCGCCCCGCGCCACGAAGGCCGCCACCAGCTCGGGGCAGTGGTCGTACAGCGCGGTGTTGATGAGCGCGGCGGTGGGCAGACCGAGCTGGTCGAAGAGGTCGAGGCAGCGCCACGCGCCCACCCGGTTGCCGTACTCGCGCCAGCTGTAATTGAGCACATCGGGCTGCGGCGAGGCCGGGCCGATGCCGGCGCCCAGTCCTTCACCGAACGCGAAATGCTCGATGTTGAAACCCAGGTAGACCGCCAGGCGCGCGCCGTTGGGCCAGCGGTAGTCGGGCCGGCGCGTGATCGGGCGGTAGGCAAAGCGCCCGTGGTCGGGCAAGGGTCCAAGGTACTGGGCAGGCATGGTGGTTTCCGTCACAGCGTTTCCAGGCCAGCGCGCACCAGCAGCCACTCGGCGCTGTCGTTCCACACCTCCATCTGCGTGATGAGGCCGCAGCTCACCACGTAGCGGTCCACGTAGCGGTTGCCTTCGAACGGTGTGCCGTCGGGCCATTCGCCGTGCAGGGTGCCGATGCTGTAGATGACGGTTTCGGCGTCGGTGCCGCCGGCCACCGTCTCGGTGCGCTCGATGCGTTTTTTCACCCAGCGGTAGCGCGTGGCGTTGAAGGCCGAGCACTCGGCCGGGTCGCTCATGGCGCGCCCGCCGGTGAAGCGGATGCGCAGACCGGGCGCGGTGAAACGGCGAGCGCCGGCCGGGTCGGGAATCATGATGATGCGCAGGAATTCGTCGACCACCTGGGCCGGCGAGAGGGACTGCAAAGGCGCTTCGGACATCGGCTTCTCCACAAAAAATGCACCGTGTTGAGGAATCGTGCACCGCCTTGGTCAGCGACCGGAGCCGGGTGCATGCACGCTCAAAGTGCGTGCAAGACACGTGCCAGATTGTCAACAATTTGATTTTCACAGTGTCTACATACCAAAGCAAGTCTTGGCGACACGGCTGGCACGGCACTTGCAAACAGAGGCTGCCAAGACGGCACCCCTGCCGCCCGAATCCCCGTTGCCCTTTCCTCACTTCTTCTGGAGTCCTGCCATGTCCTCATCTGTCCAATCCACCCGCCGCGTCCTGCTCGCTGCCGGCTTCGCGCTCGCCGGTGCCACGCTCGCTGGCCAGGCCCTGGCCCAGTCGGGCGAGCCCATCAAGCTCGGCCTGGTCACCGCGCTCTCGGGCCAGTCGGCCCTGGCCGGTGAGTCCATCACGCGCGGCATGCAGATCGCCATCGACGAGATCAACGCCAAGGGCGGCCTGCTGGGCGGACGCAAGCTGGAACTGGTGCGCCGCGACGACGAGGCCAACCCGGCCAAGGGTGTGATCGCCGCGCGCGAACTGATCTACCGCGAAAAAGTGGCGGTGGTCTTCGGCGGTCTGGACACGCCCGTGTCGATGGCCATCGTGCCGCTGATCAACCAGGAGAAGGTGCCGTTCATGGGCCCATGGGCCGCGGGCACCGGCATCACCAAAAACGGCGCCGAGACCAACTATGCGTTTCGCGTGTCGGCGGTGGACGAGATCGTGGACGTGGGCATGCTAGCCTACGCGCAGAAGACCTTCAAGGCGGCCAAGCCCGGCCTCATCCTGGTGAACAACCCCTGGGGCGAGAGCAACGAAAAAGGCCTGAAGGCCGCCATGGCGGCCAAGGGCGTGGTGCCCGCCGGCGTGGAGAAGTTTGAAGCCAACGACGTGGACATGGTCCCGCAGCTCACGCGCCTGAAGGCCGCGGGCGCCGACACCTTGTTCATGGTCGGCAACGTCGGCCCCTCGGCGCAGGTGGTCAAGTCGCTGGAGCGCATGGGCTGGAAGGTGCCGGTGGTCTCGCACTGGGGCCCCGCCGGTGGCCGCTTCACCGAACTCGCCGGCCCGACCGCCAAAGAGGTCCACTTTGTGCAGACCTACAGCTTCTTCGGCAAACAAGGCCCGGTCGGCGAGCGTGTGGTCAAGGCCATGATGGCCAAGTACCCCAATGTGAAAACCCCCGCCGATATCACACCCGCCGTGGGCGTGGCCAACGCGTACGACGCCACGCACCTCGCCGCGCTGGCCATCCAGGCTGCCGGCTCCACGCAGGGTGAGGCGGTGCGCCAGGGCTTCTACAAGATCGAGAGGTACGAAGGCCTGATCAAGACCTACACCAAGCCGTTCACCCCCACGGTGCACGACGCTGTCACATCGGATGACTACGTCTGGGCCCAGTTCATCGACAACAGGATTGTTCCGGTCGGAACCACGAACTAACGAGCCCCCACGCTCCGCCGCTGCGCGGGTCGCTGCCCCCCAAGGGGGCTGGGCCTGCCTTGGGGCGGCCCGGCGGCTGGCCCGGCCTTCTCTTTTTCACAAGGACATTGAATGTTGGAGTTGTCAGCGCTGGTCAGCGGCCTCGGCCTGGGCAGCATGTATGGATTGATGGCGCTGGGGTTCTACGTGACCTACGCCGTCTCGGGCACGGTCAACTTCGCGCAGGGCAGCTCCATGATGCTCGGCGCGGTGTTGACCTTCACCTTCGCGCAGACCTTTGGCTGGCCCGGCTGGGCCGCGGTGGTGCTGGCGCTGGCCCTGTGTGCGCTCTACGGCCTGCTGGTCGAGGCGCTAGCGGTTCGGCCGTTCGTGAACCGCGGTTCCGATGCCTGGCTCATGGCCACGGTGGCCATGGGCATGGTGCTGGACAACGTGGTCATGTTCACCTACGGCAAGGAGCCGCGCAGCCTGCCCTCGCCGCTGGCGCAGGCGCCGCTGGAGATCGCCGGCACCAACCTCGGCGTCTACCCGCTGCAGTTGCTGATTCCGGTGGTGGGTCTGGCGCTGGCCGCCGTGCTGCACACGCTGTCAACCCGCACGCGCTGGGGCATCGCCATGCTGGCCGTGGTGCAGAACCGCTCGGCCGCGCGGCTCATGGGCATTCCGATCCGGCGCGCGGTGGCCGTGGCGTTTGCACTGTCCACCTTGTTCGCTGGTGTGGCCGGCGTGCTGATCGCGCCGCTGTTCAACGTGCATTCCGACATGGGCACGCTGTTCGGCCTCAAGGCCTTTGCGGTGGCTATCCTGGGCGGCATCACCAGCGCCTGGGGCGTGATGATCGCGGGGCTTTTGTTCGGCGTGGTCGAGGCGCTGATCACGGCCACCCTGGGCTCGGGCTACACACAGATCATCACCTTCGCGCTGGTCATCGCAGCACTGGCCTGGCGACCCAACGGCCTGTTTGGCCGCGCGGAGGTGAAGAAGGTATGAGCTTGCTGACTCCTTCCAAACCGCTACTGGGTCTGGGCAGCGGCTGGCAGATCGCAGCCGTGGCCGCCGTGCTCGCGCTGGGCGCCGCGCTCGCACTCACCCTCAACGGCTACTGGGTCTTCGTGCTGGCCAATGTCGCCCTGCTCGCCATCGTGGGCGTGGGTCTCAACGTGTTGGTCGGCATCACCGGTCAGGTGTCGTTCGGCCACGTGGGCTTCTACGCCATCGGGGCCTACACCATGGCCATCCTCACCACCAGGACGGGCCTGAGCTTCTGGCTGGTGTGGCCGATCGCCGCGCTGATCGGCGGTGTGTTCGGCGCGCTCGTGGCGCTGCCGGCCTTGCGCGTGAAGGGACCGTACCTGGCCATGATCACCATTGCGTTCGGCCTGATCGTGGAGCACAGCATCGTCGAGGCCAGCGGCCTCACCGGTGGGCAGAACGGCATCATGGGTCTCACCGCGCCGTCGCTGGGCAGCCTGGCCCAGGGCGAACGCGCCATGGCGCTGCTGGCCATCGGCGCAGCAGCCCTGGCGCTGGCGGCCTACGCGTGGCTCTCGCGGGGCACCTGGGGCGCGGCCATGCGCGCGGTGCGCGACGCCGAAACCGCTGCCGAGTCCGTGGGCCTGAACCCGCTGGCCATCAAGACCGTGGCGTTCGCTGTCTCGGCCTTGTGTGCTGCCGCAGCCGGCGCCTTGTTTGCGCCGCTCTCGGGCTTTGTCACGCCGCACACCTTCGGCTTCGTGCAGTCCATCCTGTTCGTGCTGGTGGTCATGATCGGCGGCGCCGGCTCGGTGGCCGGACCCCTGGTGGGCGCGATCATCGTCGGCTTGCTGCCCGAGCTGCTGTCGGGTCTGGAGGAATACCGCCTGCTCTTCTTCGGCGCCATGCTGCTGCTGGTGCTGTGGGTCGCGCCCGACGGCGTGGCCGGCCTGGTGCGCCGCCTGCTGCCCCGCCCTGCTGCCGCGGCCCCGGCACCCGCCACCGCCACGCTGGCCCTGCCCGCCCGCGCGCGACAGCCCATCGCCGCACAGGGCATCACCATGCAGTTCGGTGGTGTGCGCGCCGTGTCCGACCTCCACTTCACCGCGCACGCGGGCCAGGTCACCAGCCTGATCGGTCCCAACGGCGCAGGCAAGTCCACCGCGCTCAACATGCTGGGCGGCTTCTACCTGCCCACGGCGGGCGGCTTCGCGCTCGGCGGCCAGGCGCTGCAGGGGCAGAACGCCATGCAGATCTCGCGCCGTGGCGTGGCGCGCACCTACCAGACGTCACAGCTCTTCGGCTCGCTCAGCGTGCAGGACAACGTGGTGCTGGCCATGCAGCGCGGCACGCTCGGCCCGCTGCTGGGCAGCGCGCGGCGCAACGCCCCCGCACTCACCGAGCGAGCGCGCCAGCTGTTGGCCTTTTGCGGCTACACCGGCCACCCCGGCACGCTCGCCGCCGACCTGCCCCACGTGGACCGCCGCCTGGTGGAGATCGCGCGTTCGCTCGCCACCGACCCCGACGCCCTGCTGCTCGACGAGCCCGCTGCCGGCCTCTCGCGCGAGGACAAGCTGCGCCTGGGCACGCTGCTGCAACGCATCGCCGACGCGGGCCTCACCGTGCTGCTGGTCGAACACGACATGACCCTGGTGATGGACATCAGCCACCAGGTGGTGGTGCTCGATGCCGGGGTGCGGCTGGCGGCGGGCACCGCTGCTGCAGTACAAGCCGACCCGGCGGTGCAACTGGCCTATCTGGGCGAGGCCCTGGAGACCGAAGCTTCAGCACCACGCGACACCACCGCCAACCGACCCGAGATGCTCGGCGTGGGCTCACTCGTTGCCGGCTATGGCGCCGAGCCGGTGCTGCACGGCATCGACCTGCAGGTGAGGCGCGGCGAGGTGGTGGCGCTGCTGGGGGCCAATGGCGCGGGCAAGTCCACGCTCATGAAGGCGCTGGCGGGTCTGCACCGCCCCATCCAGGGTGGTATCCACCTCGAAGGGCGCGAGCTCATGAACATGGGCGCCGAGCAGGTGGTGGCCCAAGGCGTGGTGCTGGTGCCCGAAGGCCGCCAGGTGTTTCCCGAGCTCAGCGTGCTCGACAACATCCGCCTGGGTGCCTTCCTGCAAACCGACGAGCGCGAGGCGCGGGTCGAAGAACAGCTGGTGCGCTTTCCGCGCCTGCGCGAGCGCCTGCACCAGCGTGCCGGCCTGCTCTCGGGGGGCGAACAGCAAATGCTGGCGATCGCGCGCGCGCTCATGTCGCGCCCACGCATCCTGCTGCTTGACGAGCCTTCGCTGGGTCTCGCGCCCAAGGTGATTGCCGAGCTGTTCGCCGCGCTCGATGCGCTGCGCCGGGAAGGCATGACGCTGCTGCTGGTGGACCAGATGGCAGGCCTGGCGCTGGCCCTGGCCGACCGCGCCTACGTGATGGAGGAAGGTCGCATCAAAGCGCAAGGCACCTCGGCCGAGATCGCGGCCGACGGCGCACTGGCGCAGGCCTACCTGGGTGAGTCGGGCGTGGCCCACACCGCGTTGCAGGAGATGGCAGACATCACACCCTGACGGTGGAACGAGCCGCCCTGGGGGTCAGTTGATGGGCGGGCCGTGTGCAAGGCTCTTGCGCTTCTGCGCGGATGGCGCTTGAATGGCAGCCATCATGGCCACGCTCTTCCTGTCTTACTCACGCAGGGACACCGAGTTCGTCCGGCGCCTGCACGGCGAACTGGTCAAAGAAGCGTTTGACCTCTGGGTCGACTGGGAAGGCATCCCGCCCGCCGACGACTGGTTGCGCAAGATCCATGCGGCGATTGAAGGCGCCGATGCCATGGTCTTCGTGATCAGCCCCGACTCGCTGGCCTCGCCGGTTTGTCACGCCGAGGTGACCCACGCGGTGCAGCACCACAAGCGCCTGCTGCCGGTGGTGGCACGCGACTGCGACGCCGCCGCACTCTCCGGACCCCACGTGCACGAGGCTGTGCGGCGGCTCAACTGGATCTTCTTCAACCGGCCCCAGGACACCTTTGACGCCGCCGTGCGCCTGCTCGCGCAGGCCGTGCGCACCGATCTGCCCTGGGTGGAAACCCACACGCGACTGCTGCAACGCGCCCTGGAATGGCAGGCCAGCGGCCGCGACGACAGCTACCTGCTCGTCAAGACCGATCTGGCAGCGGCCGAGCAGTGGCTGGCCAGCGCGGCCGACAAGGAGCCTTCTCCGACACAGCCGCACAGCGACTTCATCGTCGCCAGCCGAAGCGCCGCCACGCGCCGCCAGCGACGCCGCACCCTGCTGGCCTCCACGGCGGCCGTGCTGGTGAGCATCGGCGCGCTGGTGGCCACCTGGCAGTTCCTGCTGGCCGAGTTGCGCCGCCAGGATTCGCTGTCGCGCCAGCTCGCGGCGGTGGCACCGGCACTGCTGGACAACGACCCCGCACTGGGCCTGCTCCTGGCCGCGCAAGCGGTCGCCGTCTCACCCACCCACGAAGCCTCCAACACACTTCTGACGGTGCTGGAACGTGCACGCGGTGTGCGCGCTTTTTTGCCCGGGCGTTTTCAATGGGGCACGCTGGCATCGACAGCCGATGGCAGCCACCTCGCTGCCGTGCGCTGCACCGACGGCGAGGGGATCGACTGCCGTCGCGCGCGGCTCGAGATCTGGCAGAGCTCGCCGCCCGTGCTGCTTGCTTCGGCACCGGTGCCCACCTGGGTGGAGAGGATCGAGTTCTCACCCGACGACCGCCAGTTGGCGGTGCTGGGGTGCTGCGTCGGGCCCGACGGACACCCCGTTGAACGCTTCACCGACGGCGCACTGCACCGCCTTCAGGTGTTTCGATTGCCGGCCTCCTCGCCGGCCAGCGCCGCGCCTGCGGAGCTTGTGGCGACGTCGGATCGGCGCCTTGCCGAAGACCAGACACCCCAAGCGCTCTGGCCCACCCCGGCACCCAAAACCTCGGCTCCGCCCCCCGGTGGGCTGCAGCTCGCGGTAGACGACAACCGCGATGGCCCGACCTTGACGCTCTGGCGGCCAGGGCCATCCAGAACCCGGGTGGCGCAGCTGCAACTGCAGCCGGGCTGGTTGCACGATGCCACCTTTCGCCAGGACAGCCGGGTGGCCGCAGCCTGGGCTTGCCAACCCATGGCCAGCGGCAGACTGTGCCAGGACATGCAACTGGGCGTGATCGACGCCAGCGAAGAACCGGCCGTCACAGCCCGCTACACCGAGCCCTGGCCCGACTGGATCAGCGCCATCGCGGTGCTGCCCGGCGTGCCGGTGGTGCTGTCTGCCGGCTGCGCCCGCCACGACTACCAGCGGTGTGGCGGCGGAGAGCTGCGGCTCTGGCAGGCGCGCCGCGGCGAGAGCGTGGTTGACCAGCCCAGGCCCATCCCCGTGCTGGGCGGCGGGGTGCAGGGCATGGCGCTGTCCGCCGACGCCCGCTCGATGGCCCTGCTGAGCCAGGACGGCCTGCTCTCGCTGTGGCAGGTGGACCCGCAGCGGCTGGCCGAGACCGATCGCTTCAGCTCGGTGTTGGAGGTGCCACCCGATCCGTCGGCCAAGCCGGGTGCTCCGGCGCCAGCCATCACATGCGGCGGCGAGCCCGTGCCGACACCGCTCATGGGCCTGGCCCGGCGCCTTCGGGAACCGGACACACTGTGTGCCGCACTCGCCGAGGTCGATGCCTTCCACGGCAAGGAACGGACCCTGCTCGACCCACAGATCGCCATGGCGTCGGCAGACACTGCCGGCCGCTTCGCCGTGGGCGGCTGTGTTGACGTGGACGGCCCCTCGGGCACCTGCCGTGCCGGTCGCATCGCCGTCTGGTCGGTTGCCCAAGGGCAACTGAACCGCATCGCCACTTTCAACGAGCCGGCTGCGGCGCTGCAGGTTGCGTTGAGCGCCGATGGAAAGGCACTGGCGGCATCGGTTTGCACGCCGGTGCGCTGGCGCGACTGCAGCGATGCCCGCGTCCTGCTCTGGCGGCCAGACGCACCGGCCACGCAACCCCTGGTGCTGGCGTCCGGGATCCAGGAGCCCACCGCGCTGCAACTCTCGGCCAACGCCGGCCATTTCGCGGTGGCACGCTGCCAACGCTATGCCGATGCCGGTGGTGCCGATCGGCCCTGCGCGCTGGCCCGCATCGAGTGGGGTGTATCCCTGTCCGATGCGACGCGCCAGACCCAGAGCGGGCATGCGAGCTTCATCACCACGCTGGCGTTCAACGCGGACGGTCGCCTGCTGGCGTCCGGCGATCTTGAGGGCGGGTTGGGCGTGTGGGATCTGCGCCAGGGCGAAGCGCTGGGGCCGGTGGTGGCGGGCCCGCCCGGGCCGGTGGGCTCACTGCGGTTCAGCACCACCGGTGCACGAATGGTCCTGGTCGACGACGAAACCGCAGTGCAGTGGCCGCTCGATCCCACCACCTGGCGAATGACCGCCTGCCGGCTGGCCATGCGGCCTTTGAGCAGCGCAGAACGAGACCGCTATCTGCGAGACGATTCGGCACCCGACGCCTGCCAGACGCAGACCAGCACAACGCAGCGCTTCTGGCGCTGGCTGCGCGGCATGCTGCTGCCGGCTTGACCAGGCGCCGGCCCATCTACCGAGCTGGAGCACAATCGGCATAGGGGGCCTCCATATTCGGAGGCACCCCTGCCACACCACCCGGCGTGCGGGTCCGCACCGGGCGGTTCGAGAGCTTGAGGTCAGGACAGCCTTGGCATTCCCAATCGGTCGAAGTACGCAATGGTGAGTACGGTCTTGAGCAGCCGGTCACTGTTGCGCCACCAGCGGCGGCTGTTGCCAGCCACTTGTAGCGCCACGTTTTCCCTCGCCCCAAGCGCCTTGAGCTCCCGGTAGATCGGCCGCGGCCGCTTCCAGTGCTTGAGCTGGATGGCCCGCAGCCGGTGGCGCAGCCACTCATCCAGCTCTCGCCAGACTTTGGGCGTTTGCGCCATCTCGAAGTACGCCTTCCAGCCCAGCAGATAGGGCCGCAACTTCTCCACCACCTCGCCCATGCTGCGCCCGCCCGAGCGGCGTGTGAGCTGCCGCACCCGGGCCTTGAAGGTCTCCAGTGCCTTCTTTGCGACTGCACATTTGACTTCTCCTCCCTTGCTCACCCACAACGCATACCCCAGGAACTTGCGCCCGAAGGCGCTGGCCACCGCGCTCTTGGCTTCGTTGATCTGAAGCCTCAAACCGGTGTACAGCTCCCGGAGATAGGCCATCACCCGCTCCCCGGCTCGTCTGCTGCCCACGTAGACGTTGCAGTCGTCGGCGTAGCGCGCGAAGCTGTAGCCCCGGGCCTCCAGCGCCTTGTCCACATCGTCAAGCAGCACGTTGGCCAGCAGTGGCGAGAGGGGCCCACCTTGCGGCGTGCCCAGGTGGCGATCAACCACCACCCCGCCATCCATGATCCCAGCGTTCAGATAGGCCCGAACCAGCCGGATCACTCCAGCATCGTCGATGCGCTTTCTCACTCGATCGATCAGGATGTCGTGGTTGACCCGGTCGAAGAACTTCGTCAGGTCCACGTCCACCACCACGCGCTTGCCCGTTTGCACGTACGCCCGCGCGGCCTTGACCGCATCGTGCGCCCGCCTGCCCGGACGAAACCCATGGCTGTGATCGCTGAAGGTGGGGTCGATCAGGGGTTGCAGCACTTGCAGCAGTGCCTGCTGGATCAGTCGGTCCAGCACCGTGGGGATGCCCAGCTCGCGCTGGCTTCCATCCGGCTTGGGAATCATCACCTTGCGTACCGGGCTGGGCCGGTAGTGCCCTGCCAGCAGCTCTTGGCGGATGTCGGGCCAGTGCTGGCGGATCAGCTGGGCGGTTTGCTCGATGTCGAGCCCGTCCCCCCGGCGGCACCCTTGTTGGCCCTGACCCGCTTCCAGGCGGCTTGCAGGTTCTGTCTCGTCAGCGCCACTTCCAGCAGGCCACCAGTGCCCGCCTTCGGCTGTGCCGACCCTGTGTGCGGGTGCTCAAGGAGCGGGCCGCAGGCTTCGTCGCTGATGAGATCGCGCACGGCTTCACCGTACGCTACGCCCACCCGCCCGGATCGCTCCAGCATCTGACGCATGGCCTTTGACATCTCCTTGTCCTCGCTCACTCACTCTCGTTCGGTCCTTCGCTCTTGCCTTCTGGCCTCATCGGCCCCGGCGCCAGCTACTACGACCTATGCTGACTTCTCGCTCCGGCAGAGCCGTCTTCCTTTCAGAAACAAGGCGAGATCTCCCCAGGTAAGAACGCACACCTTCAGCGCACAACCGCCGCATCTACGTCGCCTCGCCTTTGGTCACAAGAGCTTCGTGGTTTCTGGCCCACTCGCCCTGCTCGGCAACGCCTTCTATGCGGTTCTTGTTCATCGGCTCGCGCTTTACGCTCCACGCTTCCTTCCCACGCTCGGTCGCCCTCACGCAGTTGCGCTTCACTTTGCTCACTGTGACCAGCTCGCAGCGGGACTTGCACCCGCAGGTGGGCGCCCATGCTGGGCGCACCAAAGAAAAAGGCCCCGGAACCGGAGTTCCGAGGCCTTTTGGGCTTTGCTCAGCGCGGGGCTGAAGCAGCGCAGGGCTTAGTAGCCGCCGCGTCCGCCGCCACCACCACCACCGTAGCCGCCACCGCCGGAGCGGTCGCCACCACCGTAGCCACCACCACCGCCGCCGTAGCCGCCGGTGCGGGGAGGACGTGCCTCCATCGGACGGGCTTCGTTCACGGTGATGCTGCGGCCGCCGAGCGACTGGCCGTTCATGCCGGAAATGGCGGCTTGCGCTTCTGCGTCATTGCCCATCTCGACAAAACCGAAACCTTTGGAGCGGCCGGTGTCGCGCTCCATCATGACTTTGGCGCTGTTGACAGAGCCGAATTCGCTGAAAGACTGTTGCAGGTCTTCGTCGCGGACGGTGTACGGCAGGTTGCCGACGTAAAGTTTATTGCCCATGGGGACTCCTCAAAAAACACATAACACACAAGCGATGGGGTCCCGAAAGCACAACAAATCCAAGAAGTACCGCCGTAGCGCGCGAAACTGACCGATCACCTAGCTTGAACGACCGATACACAGCCGAACGCGTGGATTATGCGCCTTGTGGTGACGGATCCCCACCACAGGACAAACCCCCATGCGCCGCCCGCCTCGAAAAGGCCCAATGCGCACGGGGCGGGTTCGTCCCGCCCCCCCACACGGAGACGCGCCATGGCCAAGCTGATTCTGGAACACGCCTATGAACACGAACGCCTGCGACGGGATCAAACTTTCCTGACGCAGCCCATGGGCCGGGGTGAGGTGGTCAGCTTCACCTGGGGCCAGGTGATGGACCAGGCACGGCGCATGGCCGCCCACCTGCGGGCCCAGGGCTTCGAGCCTGGTGCGCGCATTGCGATGCTGGCCAAGAACAGCGCCCATTTTTTCATGGTCGATCTGGCCGTGTGGATGGCTGGCGGCACCACGGTGGCGATCTTTCCCACCGAGTCGGCACACAACATCCGCTACGTGCTCGACCACTGCGAAGCCCGCCTGCTGTTCGTGGGCAAGCTCGACGACTGGTCCAGGCAGGCGTCTGGCGTGCCGCCATCACTGCCCTGCATTGCCCTGCCGCTGGCGCCCGACACCGGGTTCGAGGCCTGGGACGACATCGTGGCGCGCACCGCGCCGCTGGCCGGCGAGCCTGCCCGCGCCGCCGACGACCTGGCCCTGCTGCTCTACACCTCGGGCTCCACCGGCCAACCCAAGGGCGTGATGCAGACCTTTGGCAGCGTGAGCGCGGCCACGGAGTGCATCGTCGAAGAAATGCGACATCGATTCCCCGAGGGCATGGAGCTGCGCGTGCTGTCCTACCTGCCACTGGCGCACTGCTTCGAACGCGCCTGGGTGGAGTGCCAGGCCTTCGTGCGCGGGGACATGCGGGTGTTCTTCACCGACACCGCGGCCACCTTCATGGAAGACCTGCAGCGCGCGCGGCCCACCCTGTTCATCTCGGTGCCACGGCTGTGGACCAAGTTCCAGCAAGGCGTGCTGGCCAAAATGCCGGCGCAGCAGCTCGACGCCCTGCTCGACGACCCGGCCACCGCGGCTGCGGTCGGTGCGAAAGTGCTGACCAGCCTGGGGCTGGACCAGGTGAAGAGCGCCGGCAGCGGCTCGGCGCCCTTGCCCGCAGAGCTTCTGGTCTGGTACAGGCGCCTGGGGCTGAACCTGTTCGAGGGCTACGGCATGACCGAAGACTTCGCCTATTCGCACGGTGGTGATGGCGAGGCCTCGCTGCCCGGCCATGTGGGCAAGCCCTACCCCGGCGTGCAGGCGCGCCTGGCCGACGACGGCGAGATCCTCGTGAAGTCGCCCGGGCGCATGGCGGGCTATTACAGGCAGCCCGAGCTCAATGCCGAGGCATTCACCGACGACGGCTTCTTTCGCACCGGCGACCTGGGCGTGCTCAACGAAACCGGTGTCTTGCGCATCACCGGGCGCAAGAAGGAACTCTTCAAGACCGCCAAGGGCAAGTACATCGCGCCCGTGCCGATCGAGAACCTGATCAATGCACATCCCATGGTGGAGCTGGCCCTGGTCTCCGGTGTGGGGCAGGCCACGCCGTACGCGGTGCTCCTGCTCGACGAGGCCCTGCGCCCACGCCTGACCGATGCGGTCGTGCGGGACCAGGTGCAGACTGCACTGACCGATCTGCTGAACCAGGTGAATGCGCAGCTCGCCAGCCACGAGCAACTGCAGTTCCTGGCGGTGGCGAGCGAGCCCTGGAGCATCGAGAACGGCTGCCTCACGCCCACCATGAAAATCAAGCGCAGCCGCATCGAGGCCAGCATGGCACCCCACCTGCCGCAGTGGTACGAGCAGCCGCAAGCGGTCATCTGGGCCTGAGCGTTCGCCCTCGGCGGGCGAGCCCGCTCAGGCCAGCGTGTAGGCCGTTTTCACCGTGGTGAAGAACTCGGCCGCATGGTGCCCCTGCTCGCGCGGCCCGTAACTGCTGCCTTTTCTGCCTCCAAAGGGCACGTGGTAATCCACGCCCGCCGTGGGCAGGTTCACCATCACCATGCCCGCCTGCGCGTGGCGTTTGAAATGCGTGGCGTGCTTGAGGCTCGTGGTGGCGATGCCGGCCGACAGGCCGAAGGGCGTGTCGTTGGCCACCATCAGCGCCTCGTCGTAGT
Organism: Hydrogenophaga sp. PBL-H3; assembly: GCF_010104355.1. Lineage (NCBI taxonomy): Bacteria > Pseudomonadati > Pseudomonadota > Betaproteobacteria > Burkholderiales > Comamonadaceae > Hydrogenophaga > Hydrogenophaga sp. PBL-H3. The sequence continues at coordinate 1,946,329 of NZ_CP044972.1, read as the reverse complement.
CCTTCACGCGGATCACGCTGGCCACCAGACCGAACACCTCCTCGCGGTTGATGCGCATGGCGGGTGTGCTGTCGGTGATGAGCGCCGGGGCCATGTAGAAGCCCTCGGTGTCGCGCTGCAGGCGCTGGCCGCCACACAGCAGCGTGGCGCCTTCGTCCCGGGCGATCTGCACGTAGCTCAAGTCCTGCCCGAGTTGCGCCTGGCTCACCACCGGGCCGATCTCGGTGCCGGGCTTGCGCGCGTCGTCCACCCGCAGCGCCGACACGCGCGCCTGCAGAGCGGCGATGAAGGCCGGGTAGATGCCCTCGGTGACGATGAGGCGGCTCGACGCGGTGCAGCGCTGCCCGGTGGAGAAGAAGGCGCTCTGGGTGCACAGCTCCACCGCCGTCTTGAGGTCGGCGTCGTCCAGCACCACCTGCGGGTTCTTGCCGCCCATCTCCAGCTGCACCTTCTTGTGCTGCGCCATGCAGGCCTGGCCGATGCGCTGGCCCACGCCCTGCGAGCCGGTGAAGCTGATGGCATCCACCCCGGGGTGGTTCACCAGCGCCTCGCCCACCGTGCGGCCCTGCCCCATGACGAGGTTGAACACGCCGGCGGGCAGGCCGGCGCGGCTGATGATGTCGGCCAGCGCCCAGGCGCTGCCGGGCACCAGGTCGGCCGGCTTGATGACCACGCAGTTGCCGTAAGCCAGGGCCGGCGCGATCTTCCAGGCCGGAATGGCGATGGGGAAATTCCAGGGCGTGATCAAACCGATGACGCCCAGCGGCTCGCGCGTGATCTCCACGCCGATGCCCGGGCGCACCGAGGGCAGCAGTTCGCCCGCCAGGCGCAGGCATTCGCCCGCGAAAAACTTGAAGATGTGGCCGGCGCGCGTGGCCTCGCCGATCGCTTCGGGCAGGGTCTTGCCCTCCTCGCGCGCCAGCAGGTTGCCCAGCTCCTCGCGGCGCGCCAGGATCTCGCTGCCGATGCGCTCAATCGCGTCGCTGCGGGCCTGGATGCCGGATGTGGACCAGGCCGGAAACGCGGCGCGCGCGGCGGCCACCGCAGCGTCCACCTGGGCTGCGTCGCCCAGCGCGTACTCGCCCACCACGTCGGACAGATCCGAGGGGTTGATGTTGGGTGCCGCGCCGGTGCCCGCGAGCCACTCGCCCGCGATGAAATTGAGGTGCACCATCTCAATGGCCCCAGCGCAGCACGAGGGGATCGAGGCGTTTCGCGGCGTCGAGCAGACCCGCGCGCACCTCGGGGTGCATGGGCGGGAAGGGGTGGCGCGAGGCCTCGCAGGCGATCACGCCGCCGGCTTTCATGAGGGCCTTGGCGCTGAGGATGCCGCCCTGGCGGTTCTCGCAGTTGATCAGCGGCAACCACTTCGCATACGCCGCCACCGCGGCCTCGCGGTCGCCAGCGAGGTAGGGGTCGATGATGGTGCGGATGCCGTCGGGAAACGCGCCGCCGGTCATGGCGCCGGTGGCACCGGCGTCCAGATCGGCCAGCAGGGTGATGGCCTCTTCGCCGTCCCACGGGCCTTCGATCGCGTCGCCGCCCAGGCGGATCAGCTCGCGCAGTTTGCTGGCCGCGCCGGCGGTCTCGATCTTGAAGTAGGCCAGGTGCTCGATCTCCTTTGCCATGCGCGCGAGAAAGGGCGCCGAGAGCACCGTGCCGCTGGCGGGCGCGTCCTGCACCATGATGGGAATGTCGATGGCGTCAGACAGCCGCGCGTAGAACTCGAAGATCTGCGCCTCGGGCACGCGGAAGGTGGCGCCGTGGTAGGGCGGCATCACCATCACCATGGCGGCACCCTGCTCTTGCGCGCGCCGGCTGCGCTCGGCGCAGACCGCCGTGCCGTAGTGGGTGGTGGTCACGATCACCGGCACGCGGCCCGCCACGTGCTCCAGCGCCACGCGGGTGAGCGTTTCGCGCTCGGCGTCCGACAGCGAAAACTGCTCGGAGAAGTTGGCCAGGATGCACAGGCCGTTGGAGCCGGCGTCGATCATGAAATCGAGGCAGCGCTTCTGGCTCTCCAGATCGAGCGAGCCGTCCTCGTGGAAGGTGGTGGGCACCACCGGAAACACGCCCTGGTAGCGTCGGTTCATCGCGCGCTCAACCAATGATGTTGAACTGGTCGAGGAACTCGGTCTTGAGCGTGAGGCCCAGGCCGGGCACGTCGTCGCGCAGATCCAGGAAACCGTTCTCCGCCACCGGCTCGCCGTCGAAGATGTAATAGAACAACTCGTTGCCGACCTCCACATCGAACATCGGGAAGTACTCGCTCATGGGCGAGGCCAGCGTGCTCATGGTCAGGTGGTAGTTGTGCATCTGGCCGGCGTGCGGGATCACCGGCACGCTGTAGGCCTCGCACAGCGCGTTGATCTTGTGCGCCGCGGTGATGCCGCCCACGCGGTTGGTGTCGTACTGCACCACGCTCACCGCCTTCTTGTCGAGCAGCTGCTTGAAGCCGTACAGGCTGAACTCGTGCTCGCCGCCGGAGATCGGGATGTCGGTGAGCTGGTTGAGTTCGGCGTAGCCGTCGATGTCGTCGGCGATCACCGGCTCTTCCAGCCAGCGCGGCTCGTACTTCACCAGCTTGGGCAGGATGCGCTTGGCGTACTCCAGGTTCCAGCCCATGTAGCACTCGAGCATCAAATCGTTTTCGTAGCCGATCACCTCGCGCACCGCTTCCACCGATTTCAGGTTCTCCACCACGCCCTGCTGGCCGTGGCCCGGGCCGTAGCCAAAGCGCATCTTGAAGGCCTTGAAGCCCTGGTCCTTGTAGGTCTGTGCCTCTTCCTGCATGGCCTTGAGGTCGGTGCGGTAGAGCTTGGAGTAGTAGCAGGGAATCTTTTCCTTGGTGCGCCCGCCCAGCAGCTTGAACACTGGCTTGTCGACGCTCTTGCCCAGGATGTCCCAGATCGCGAGATCAATGGCCGAGATCGCCGCCATGGTCACGCCCTTGCGGCCCCAGGCGTGCGTGCCGCGGTACATGCGCTGGAACAGGTATTCGTAGTCCCACGGGTCCTGGCCCAGCACCAGCGGCGTGAGGTACTCGTCGATGATGGCCTTGGCGATCTTGGGCGCGAGCGCCACGTTGCCCAGGCCGACGATGCCGGTGTCGGTCTCGATCTCCACCACCGTCCATGAATGGAAGCGGAAGGTGCTCATGGTCTCGGACTTCGAGTACAGCAGGTCCATGGCGTTGGAGCAGAAGTTGCCCTGGGGCGGAACGGTTTTGCCTTTCCACTCGAACACACGGGCGCGGACGGATTTGATCTTCATGGCAGTGATTTCTTGGGGGATGAAAGGGTTCAGGCCAGGCGCGCGGCGCCCATGCGGGCGGCGATGCGCAAGGCGTTGTAGGTGGCGTTCACATCGGCGCGGCCGAGGCCTGCGATGTCGTAGGCGGTGCCGTGGGCCGGCGTGGTGATGGGCACCGGCAGACCACCCTGCACCGTGACGCCCTTGGAGAAGCCCATCAGCTTGATCGCGATCTGGCCCTGGTCGTGGTACATGGTCACGATGGCCTGGTATTCACCGTCGCGCGCCTTCAGAAAGATGGTGTCGGCCGGGAACGGGCCGCCCACCGCGATGCCCTCGGTCGCGAGCTCGCGCACCGCCGGCTCGATGATCTCGACCTCTTCCCGCCCGCAGGTCCCGCCGTCGCCGCCGTGCGGGTTGAAGGCCGCCACCGCCACCTTGGGCTGGGCGAAGCCCGCCGCCTGCAGCGAGCGGTAGATCAGGCGCGCGGCGTCCTTGATGCGGTCCTTGCTGAGAAAGCTGGCCGCGTCCTTGAGCGGGATGTGCGAGGACACGCGCGAGGTCCACAGTTCACCCAGTGTGTTGAACTCGCAGAAGTAGCCCTGCACGCCGAGGTACTCGGCAAAGTGGTGCAGTTCGTCCTCATGCTTCAGGCCGCCCTGTTTCATGGCGAACTTGTTGAGCGGCGCGAAGCAGATCGCATCCACCTCACGCCGCAGGGCCGCGTCCATGCAGGCGTTGAGCACCCGCAACACCGAGGCACCGCCCGCCGCCTGGGCCTGGCCGCGCTGCACCTGCTCGGGCACCACCGTGTCCATGGCCAGCCAGGCGGGTGTGCTTGCATCGGCGCGGCCGCGCACCTCGGCAAAGCTGCGCACCGGCGTGGTGGCCACCGGCACATCGGCCACCTGCTGGCCCGCGGCCCACAGCCAGGGGTCACCCACCAGCACCAGGTTGGCGTGCTCGGTGGCGTCGGTCTGGCCCAGCAGGCGGGCGATCAGCTCGGGGCCAATGCCGGCGGGGTCGCCCAGGGTCAGGGCAACGACGGGAAGTTCGGTCGGATTCACAGGGTCTCCTCGGGGCTCGGGGTATCAGCGGTTCACGCTCATTCGAGCTTGATGTTCTTGCGGCGGATCAGGTCGCTGTAGCGCTTGTTCTCGGCGTTGTGAAAGGCCAGAAAAGCTTCGGGCGTCATGGGGGTCAGGTCGGCACCGATGGCCGAGAGGCGGGCCTGCGTCTCGGGCATGGCGATCACCTTGTTGACCTCGGCGTTCACCCGGGTGATGACGTCCCTGGGCGTGGATGCCGGCATGTAGATGCCGTACCAGGCGCTCATCTCCACACCCTTCACACCCGCTTCGGCCATGGTGGGCACGTCGGGCATTTGCGGGTTGCGTTTGGCCGCGGCCACCGCCAGGGGTCGGATCTTGCCGTTGCGCACGTGGCCGATCACCGAGGGCATGGTGTCAAAGCTGATCTGCACGGCCCCACCCATCAGGTCGACCAGCGCGGGCGAGCTGCCACGGTAGGGGATGTGGGTGATGAAGAGGCCCGTCACGTCCTTGAACATCTCGGCCGCGATGTGCTGCGTGCTGCCCGAGCCGCTGGTGGCGTAGTTGAGCTGTCCGGGTCGGCTCCTGGCGAGCTTGACCAGGTCGTCCACGCTGGTCACGGGCAGGGCCATGTTGGCCACCAGCACGTTGGGCACCGAGCCCACAAAAGCCACGGGCACCAGGTCCTTGTCGTTGTTGTAGTTGAGCTTGAGCAGGTGGGGCGCGATGGCGTGCGCGGTGGACACGCCCATGATCATCGTGTGGCCGTCGGTGGACTTGGCGGTGAGGTCGGCGGCCAGGGTGTTGGACGCACCGGCACGGTTTTCCACCACCACGGCCTGCTTGAGCAGCGGGCCGAGCCGGTCGGCGATGGCGCGGGCCATGGCGTCGGTGCCGCCGCCGGGCGAGGAGCCCACCAGGATCTTCACGTTCTGGCGCGGCCAGTCTTGTGCCGTGGCGAGGCCGGCCGTCGTGCACAGCACCAGCGCGCCCAGTGCCCAAGTCAATGTCTTCATCGTTGTCTCCTGTCTGTGAAAGTGATTGGCAGCGGACGGATAGTAGGATTTCAATTGATTCACGTATATTGAAAGTTTGGAAAGCATTGATAACCCTTGGTTATCATTCCGGCATGAGCACATCCCCCACCCCACAGCTGCTGAACCGCATGCGCATGCGCCAGGTGGCGCTGCTGCTGGCCATCGGCAAAAGCGGCACGCTGCGCGCGGCCGCGGCCGAGCTCGGCATGACCCAGCCGGCCGCCACCAAGATGCTGCACGAGTTGGAGAACGCGCTCGGGCATGCGCTGTTCGAGCGCGCGGGGCGGGGCCTGAAGCTCACCGAGTCGGGCCGCTGCACGCTGGGCTACTTTCAGGGGCTGCAGGGCAGCCTGGATGCGCTGACGCGCGAACTTCAGGGCATCGAGCAGGGCGGCAGCGGCAAGCTGTTCATCGGCAGCATCATGGCCGCCTCACCCGAGCTGCTGTCGGAGTCGTTGCTGCGGCTGCGCGAGACCTACCCTCAGCTGGCCATCGAGATCATGGTGGACACCAGCGACCGGCTGACCGATGCCCTGCGCCGGGGCGACCTCGACCTGGTGATCGGCCGTGTGCCCGAAGGCGCCCTGGACGACATGGAGTTCAAACCCGTGGCCGACGAGGCGCTGAGCGTGGTGACCGGCCCGACCCACCCGCTGGCGCACAAGCCCCGCGTTGCCTTTGCCGATCTGCTGGAGCACCCATGGATATTGCAGCCGCGCGGCAGCCCCATGCGCGAGGTGCTGGAGCAGGAGTTCCGCCGCCACAAGGCCCGCCTGCCGCGCGGCCTGATCGAGACCTCGTCCATCCTCACCACCATGAACCTGCTGGTGCGCTCGGACATGATCGCGGTGATCCCGGCCGAGGTGGCGGCGCGCTACGAGTCACACGGCATGCTGGCCTGCATCCGCTACGCGGTGCGCCAGCAGCTGGGTGTGTTCGGCTGCCTCACGGCCCGAGGCCGACCACCCAGCCCACCGCTGGCGCACCTGCTGTCCCTGCTGCTGCCCGCGCAGTCGGGTGGCGTCAGATGAAGCGCTCGATGTAGATCAACGCACCCTCGTCAAAGTGGTCGAAGTTGCGGTGGATCGCGTGCGAGGCCTGGATGAGTTCTTCTTCGTTGAAGCGCGGGCAGTCGATGGCCCACAGCTGCAGCGGGATGTTGGCCGCCGCCGCCAGCATGGGGCCGCTGGGCGCCCAGAACAACGTGCCGCTGTCGTGGCCGACCCGCAGGTCCTGAAAGTTGTACTGGTAGCGGCGCGTGAACATGACCGCCACGAAGCGCAGCGCCGCCGCCATGGCCACCGCCTTGGGCTGGCCCGCCGCCACGAACTGGTGCTGCAGGTACTGCATGCCCAGCTCCAGCGAAGGCAGGTCCTCGATGCCGGGGATCACCGGGTACGGCTCCAGCGCCGCCCGGTCGGTCTGCAGCTTGTTGCCCATGAGTTTCAAGGCGCGGCGCGCGGCCTCCACGAACAGCAGGCGCGGCACCGGCTGGCACGCGCTCTCCAGGTCGATCTGCACCGCAGGCCCGTTGCCCTGCGGTTTGGTGTTTCCGTCGTGTGGCTCGGCGTTCATGGCAGCGTGTCCAGCTGGGAAACGTCAAGCCAGCAGGTTGAGCTGCGTGCCCACGCTGCCACTGGTGGCCAGCGGCAGGTTGCCGGTGAGGCTGTTCAGCAGCGAGATGGCGCCTGCACCCTGCATGTCCATGGCCTTCTTGAGCACGGCCAGCTGCACTTCCTGGGCCGCGCCGGCCTGTTTGTTGGCCACATAAGCGCCAACGATTTCAACGGGAGATACGTCCACGGTGGTTCCTGGTGGATGGAGATATCTCCTGTATCGGTCGGCGCGGGGGGATCTTGATGCCAGTGCAAGCCATCCTGGGTCGGCAATGTGTCTTGTGCCGGCGAGCGCTTCAACCGGCAGGGTCGGGATCGGGCAAGCCCCGGGCAAGACCCGTCGAGCCGGGTGTTCTGCCGCGCAGGGGTGGGTCAGGCTTGTTTGCGCCTGCGCATGGCAGCGAGGCCGGCCAGTCCCATGGCCAGGAGAGCGAGAGAACCGGGTTCGGGGACTTCGCTGCTCCTCAGATCCCAGCCAATCACATCAAATGCAAGGATGTCGAGCGCGGTGATGACCGGTGCTGCCGGCCCATAAGGTGCCGTAGGGTCCATGAGGCCGATGTTGAAGTCATCAAATCCGTAGTGGGCGTCATAGCCCTTGGATTCGTCGAAGTCGTCTTTCCAGTGGCTGGCTTGGCGGCCGTCTCCAAACACGGTTCCCGTGGAGAACTGCGCCAAAGGCGTGGCTCCACCGTCAATTGAAAAGTATTTGTCCCAGGCGTCGGCGGTCCAGTCGATCGCGTTGAGGCCAGCGCTGTCGGTGGAGTACCGGAACAAATCGAGTGTGTTCACAAACGGGTAGTCGTCGGCGCTGAAGCCAGGGTTGTAGTCCAGATCGTCCACGCCGCTGACAAAGCCGAGCATGTGGCCGATCTCGTGGGCGGCCACGCCGAGAAGGTCAAAGAAAAACGGCGTGATTCCGTCCAGTGGATCGAGATCGAAGTTCGCCAGCGGGTTTGAATTGAAGGTGATGAACGCATCCAGGGCGGCATTGGTGCCTGACAACAGCCCCAGTGCCTTGGCGTTGGCATTGGTCATCGATATGGTTGTGTTGTTGAGGCTCCCGTCGTTGTCAAGGTACGGTATGGCGCTTGCCGGTCCGAACGGGCTGTCGGACGTGCGGTTGATCAGCAGATCCAATGCAGCGCCCGCCTGCAGGTTGGACGTGGCGATGGCATCGTTGGCCGATGTGGCGTCCATGAGCATGGCCGACCGGACGTCGGTGTAAGAGTAGCTCTGCATGTAAGACCCGGCACTGCCGAGAACGCGAGCCCCCATGTCCTCCCACGCGACCTGGATGTTCAGGGTCACGTTGTCGTCGAACAACCCCGACCACAAGGCACCGGCCTGCGCGAACAGACCATCGATCTGCGCATTGCCGGTAGAACTGGTGAAGTTGATCACCAGGCCAGCCTGTGCATGGCCCGCACCAAAGAGCGTGGCCAGCGCCACAACCAGCCCCGCTGCGGCGTGCTTGGCGCCGCGAATTGCGTGGACGCGCGCGTTCAATCTGCTTGCTTCTGCCATGGGGACTCCGTTGAGACCTGATTTGTGAATGAGCGTCCCACTTGTCAAGCGTCGCTGCCCATGGGGGTTGTCGATCAAATCACCAAAGGCAATTTACATGCCATTCAAAATAACCAAACGGAATCAAACATCGGGCTTCAACTGACGTGACACCCTGTAAGGAATCTCGACATCAAGTCAGTAGGCCTCAGCGCTCCAGCCAGAGCGCGCCCTCGGGCAACGCGATCTCGTCGCAGTTCCCGCCGTCGGCCACGCCACCCCGGTCGATCACCAGAAAATCTCCCGGCGCATCCAGCGCAATCAACGGGTGGTGCCACGTGCCGCGTGCGTAGTTCACGCCCTGACCGGCCGCCGCCAGAAAACAGCGGATGTCTTGCGGACCGGGCGCTGCGCCCGGCCTGGCCACCACCACCAGAAACGGCATGGGCGCCAGGGCCACAAAAGCCTGGCTGCCCAGCGGGTGGCGTTCCATCAGGGTGATGGCCAAGGGGAAGGTTCGGGGCAGGGCCTTGAAGATGCTCACCACGCTGTGGCCGCCCCCGCCTGCGGTGTCGATCCGGGCGAGGTCGTGGTAGCGCTCGGCGAAGCCCTGGTTGATGGTGAAGTGGCGTGCCGCATCGCTGGCTTCGATCACGTCGCCAAAAGCGCGGAAGGCCTCGGCGGTGAGGGGTTCGATGGTCAGGCGGGTTCCGGGTGCTGTCATGGAGTTCTCAGCAGTCGATGCCTTGCAGGTCGGGCGCGGACGGCTTGCCTTTGCCACCAGCGCGTCTGGCGCGCTGCGTGCGCTTGCTGAACGCCAGACCCATGGCCAGGGTCTGCGCCAGGCACAGGGCCGAGGTGAGCGACCGAAAACCCAGCAGTTCGGCGTCGTTCACTTCCAGCGTCAGGTCGGCATCTTTGGCGATGGGGCTCAAAAAGGCGTTGGTGATGGCCAGGCGTCTGGCGCCTTGCTGGCGCACCTGCTCGCACACGGCCAGGGTGTCGCCCGCGTAGGGCGGGAAGCTGATGGCGATCAACAGGTCTTGTGCGTTGGCGCCAAACGCCTGCTCGCCGATGGCGCCGCCCAGTCCGTTGAGCTGCACCGCGGGCTGGCCCACGCGGTTGAGCGCATAAGCCAGGTAGGCGGCCACAGCGTAGGAACGGCGCAGGCCCACCACGTACACCATGCGCGCGCTCTGGATCAGATCGATGGCCTGCTTCAAGGGCAGCGCACCGGCATCGGCCGCCAGGTGTTCGAGCGAGACGATGTTGGCCTGGCTGAAGGCGTGCAGCACTTCGGCCGGGTCAGCCGGGTTGTCCAGCGCCTGCTCGCCGCCGTAGTGACGAATGCGTTCGCGAAAGGTGGGCTTCACCGCGTCCTGCAGCGGCGCGATGAACAGGCGCTGCAGGTCGGAGTAACCATCAAAGCCCAGCGCCTTGGCCATGCGCACGAAGGCCGAGGGCGCCATGCCGGCAGCGGCGGCCACGCTGGCAATGGGGCTCAGGGCCACGTCGTTGGGGTGTTCGAGCGCATGGCGGGCGGCGTCGCGCATGCGTGGGGTGAGGCGTTCGCTCTCGCGTGCGATCAGTTCGCGCAGCTCGTCGAGGTTGGTGGGTTTGGGGGCTCTTGCGCTCGCCTTGGTCGCCATGTCCATGCCGTGTGTTGGGAGTTGGGTGTTGGGGGGATGGCCCGCCCTCAGAAAGCGCGGACCTCCCCGCGCGGCACAAAGCGTCCCATGCCTTCGCGGCCGTGCCATTGCTGGCCGTCGACGATCAGCTGGCCACGCAGGAACACCTTTTCAACGCGCCCCTGCAATGTACGGCCTTCAAGCAGCGTGTAATCGACGTTGCTGTGCAGTTCACTCGCGGTGATGGTCTGGCTCACCGCCGGGTTGAAGAGCACCACGTCGGCGTCGCTGCCCACGGCAATGGTGCCCTTCTTCGGAAACAGGCCGAAGAGTTTGGCCGGTGTGGTGGAGGTCAGTTCCACGAAGCGGTTGAGCGAGAGCTTGCCGCGCATCACGCCGATGTCGAACAGGCTCACCAGCCGCGTCTCGATGCCGGGCGCGCCGTTGGGGATGAGCGAGAAGTCGTCTTTGCCGCGCATCTTCTGCAGCTGGTAGCCCAGGTGGCCTTCTTTCATGCAGAAGGGGCAGTGGTCGGTGGCGATCACCTGCAGGTCGTCGTAGCGCAGCGCGCGCCACAGGTGCTTCTGGTCGTCGGGCGTGCGCAGCGGCGGCGTCATGACGTATTTCGCGGTGGCGAAGTCGTCGTTGTTGTAAACGGTGTCGTCGAACAGCAGGTAGTGCGGGCAGGTTTCGGCGAACACCGGAATGCCCTCGGCCCGCGCGGTGACGATGTGCTTGAGCGCCTGGTTGCTCGACACGTGCACGAAGTAGATGGGTGCTTCGGCCAGCTCGGCCAGGCGGATGCCGCGGTGCGTGGCCTCGCCTTCCAGGATGGCCGGGCGCGTGAGCGCGTGGTAGCGCGGCGAGGTGTGGCCGGCCTCCAGCGCTTCCTTGATCAGGAGGTCGATCACGGTGCCGTTTTCGGCGTGCAGCGCCACCATGCCGCCCTCGGCACCCACCTGGCGCAGCATGCGGAAGATGGCGGCGTCGTCGGCCATCATCACGCCGGGGTAGGCCATGAACATCTTGAAGCTGGTCACGCCTTCGTGGCGCATGGCGTGGCGCACGTCGTGCAGCACCTGGTCGTCCACGCGGGTCACGATCACGTGCAGGCTGTAGTCCACGTTCACCTGCGGGTCGGCGCTGCGCTGCGCGCGCTCGATCGCACCCAGGGGCGAGTCGGTGGCGTTCTGCAGCGCGAAGTCCACCACCGTGGTGGTGCCGCCAAAGGCCGCCGCCTTGGTGCCGCTGGCAAAGGTGTCGCAGGTGATGGTGGGGCCGATCACGTTTTCCATGTGCACGTGTGTGTCCACACCGCCGGGCAACACATAGAGGCCGGTGGCGTCGATCACAGCCACGTCAGACCCCACGGCGATGTGTTGGCCGATGGTGTCGATCACGCCGCCCCGCAGCAGCACGTCGGCCACGTAGTCGTCGGTGGCGGTGATCACGCGCCCGCCGCGGATCAGCACCGGACTGCCGTGGGCGAGCGTGGCCTTGGCGGAGGTGGCCACGGCCGCCACGCTGGGTGGCTGGGCGTGGCCGTGGGCGGCGTCGTTGCAGGCCGGGTCGACGCAGGCGTAGGGTCTGGGGGTCACTTCACCACCTCGTCCAGGTGCGTGATCAGCCGGTCGATCTCACCCACGGTGTTGTAGTGGGCGATGGACACGCGCACCACACCGCCCTGTGCGTGCAGGCCCAGGGTTTCGATCAGGCGTTTGGCGTAGAAGTCGCCGAAGCGGATGCCGATGCCGTGCTGGTCCACATGGCGCACGATGGCCTCCGACGGCTGCTCGCCCGCCATGAAGGCGATGGTGGGCACACGGGTGCCATCGGTGGCGCCCGTGTGGCCGATCACGCGCACCGACTTCTTGCTGCGCAAGTAGCTCAGCAGGCGCTCGGCCAGCAGGTTCTCGTGCGCCTCGAACGCGTCGAAAGCGGCCTGCATCTTCTGCCGGTCGCTGCCCGTTGCACCCAGCGTGTTGCCCACATGCACCAGGTAGTCGTTGATACCCATGCAGCCGTAGGAGAGCTCGTAGTTCACGTTGCCCGGTTGCAGCTTGTAAGGCACCACGTCGGTGCCGATGAAATAATGGTTCAAGCTGGGCAGGCCCAGCAGCAGGTCGCGCTGGATCCACATCACCGCGTAGTGCGGACCGAACACCTTGTAGAAGCTGAACACGTAGGCGTCGGCCCCGCTGGCCTGCACATCCACCAGGCGGTGCGGCGCGTAGGCCACCGCGTCCACGCACAGTCGCCCGCCCACCGCGTGCACGCGTTTCGCCACCTCGGCCACCGGGTTCACCGTGCCCAGGATGTTGGAGGCGTGGGTCATGGCCACCCAGGTGGTTTTCGGCGACAGCAGACGGTCGAGGTCGGCCAGGTCGAGCTCCAGCGTCTGGTGATTCACCTCCCACACCTTCACCACCGCGCCGGCGCTGCGCAGGCGCATCCAGCAGCCGATGTTGGCCTCGTGGTCGGTGTTGGTGACGATGATTTCGTCGCCGGGTTTCACACCCGGCAGCAGGGCCTGGGTGAAGAGGAACATGAGCGAGGTGGTGGCGCTGCCCATCACCACCTCGTCGTCCGCCGGGGCATTGATCAGCTCGGCCACCGCGCGGCGCGCGGCCAGCACACGCTCGCCGGCGGCCTGGCTCTGCGCGTAACTGGCGCCCAGCTGCACGGCGCTGGTGAGCAGGTAGTTGCTCACGCGGTCGGCCACGCGCTGGAGCACCTGCGAGCCACCGGCGTTGTCGAGGTAGACGCAGCCGTCTTGCAGCGCGGGGAATTCGGCGCGGATCAGGTCGAGGTTGAGAGCGTTCAAGGACATGGGAAAGGCTTGTTCAGTGTGAAAGGATGGCCTGCAGAAAGGCCTGGGTGCGCGGTTCGCGCGGTGCATCAAAAAACACGTCGGGCGGCGCCTGCTCCACAACGGCGCCGGCCTCCATGAAGATCACGCGGTCGGCCACACGGCGGGCAAAGCCCATTTCGTGCGTGACCACCACCATGGTCACGCCGGTGCGCGCCAGGTCCTGCATCACGTCGAGCACCTCGCCCACCATCTCGGGGTCGAGCGCCGAGGTCGGCTCGTCGAACAGCAGCACCTTGGGCTCCATGGCCAGCGCACGCGCAATGGCCACGCGCTGCTGCTGGCCGCCCGAGAGCTGGCCGGGAAACTTGTGCGCGTGTTCGGCCAGGCCGACCTTGGCCAGCAGGCCGCGGGCGCGCTCTTCGGCGTCCTTCTTGAGCAGTCCACGAACGCGCAACGGGCCCAGCGCCACATTGGCCAGCGCGCTGAGGTGGGGGAACAGGTTGAAGCTCTGGAACACCATGCCCACCTCTGCGCGCACCTTGGCCAGGCCTTTGCCGCGCAGCACCTTCTCGCCGTCCACGGTCACGTCGCCGTACTGGTAGTCCTCCAGCAGGTTGAGGCAGCGGATGAGGGTGGACTTGCCCGAACCCGAGGGCCCGATGACCACGACCACTTCGCCGAGCTCGATGTCGAGGTCGATGCCCTTGAGGGCTTCGAAGCTGCCGTAGGACTTGCGCAAGCCCCGGATCTGGATCAGTGCGGCCATGAATGGGTGTGTGCAAAGAGGCGTGGCATCAGCGCAGGCTGGCGCGGTGCCGGGTTTCGAAATAGCCGACCAGCCGCACCAGCGGCAGCAGCAGGATGAGATAGAGCACGGCCGCGCCAATGAGCGGCGTGGGGTTGGCGGCGAGCGCCTGGGCCTGCGTGGCCTGCTTGAGCAGATCGGGCATGGCCACCACCGAGGCCAGCGCGGTGTCTTTCAGCACGTTGATGCAGTTGCTGGTGAGCGGCGGCACGACGATGCGAAACGCCTGCGGCAGGATCACGTCGCGCATGCTGCTGAAGAAGCTCAGGCCGATCGCGTCGGCCGCTTCGAACTGACCCTTGGGAATGGCCTCGATGCCAGCCCGGAAAATTTCGGCCGTGTAGGCACACGACACCATGGAGATGGCCAGCGCAGCGGCGGTGAACGAGGTGAAGCGCACCCCCACAAACGGGAGTGCGTAGTACACCAGCACCAGCAGAACCAGCAGCGGGATGGAGCGGAACACATCGATGTAGATGCGCGCCAGCATCCGCAGCGGCGCCGGCCCGTACAGGCGCAGCAGCGCCATGAACAGGCCGGACACCAGCCCCGCCACGATGCTGACCACCCCCAGCATCACCGTGACCCCCAGGCCCTCCAGCAGTTGCGGCAGGGCATCCCGGAAAACGGGCCAGTTGAAGAAGGTGGCGATCAGGTCCATGGGGTCGGGGCTGCGGTCTCAGACAGGGGTATCAGAGCTTGGGAACGTCCATCACCTTGACGGTGGACGAGGTATCGGGTGGCGTCGTGCCGAACCACTTCTTGTGGGTGGCCGAGATGAAGCCTTCCTTCTTGAGCGTGGTCAGGATGTCGTTGACCTTGGCGGCATCGGGGAAGGTCTTGGCAAACATGAACGAATAGCGCTCGGCGGTGGGGATGCGCGCGGCGATGCGGTATTGCGGTTTGTCCTTGATGTAGTACTCCACCGCCGGAATGTCGCTGATGTAGCCGTCGATACGGCCCGAGGCCAGGTCGAGCATGGCGGGGGCCAGGCCTTCGTAGCGGCTGATCTTGGCGATCTTGAGCTTGGCGGTGTTCTCGGTGGCGTAGATGTCGCCGGTGGACGCGGTGTCCACACCAACCGTCTTGCCGCCCAGGTCTTCGAGCTTGTCGATCTTGGCGGTTTTCAGCACGGCGAGCGACTGATCGCTGTCGTAGTAGGGCTGGGCGAAGGCCAGCGACTCCAGGCGCTTGGGCGTGATCGTGATGGAGGAGATCGCAATCTGGATGCGGTTGGACTGCACGGCTGGGAACAGGCCGTTGAACGGGATGTTCTCGATTTGAACGGTCTTGCCCGCGCGCTTGGCCACTTCGTTGACGAGGTCGATCTCGAAGCCGACGAACTTGCCCGAAGCGTCCTGGAACTCCCACGGCACATTGCCGATGTTGGCACCGACCACCCAGTCGGCCGCCCAGGCGGGCGTGGCGGCAGCGGCGGCCGCAGCGAAGGTGAACGCAAGCCTTGCGGCCAGTGATTTCAGTTTCATGGTGAGTAACTCCGGGTTGGGATGAGGTGGACTGGGCCGCCGTACCGCGGCATCAACGGTGATCGGTGCGCGTTTTTGCGGCTGCCACACGATAGCAAAATGAAACGAATAAATCAATATTTTCCTTAGTGAAATATTCGTTCCATTGTGGTGCGCCATGCCCGCATTCGGGCCTGGGCACGCACTCGAATGGGGTGCTCACGCTGGCCGCGAAAACGGCGTGGCTCGGTGCAGCTGTGCGAGCAGCTCGGGGCTGGGGTGCGGCGCGATGCAGGTGGTGGTGCCGAGCTGTCGCTGCGCCCAGTGGCCCGCGGCCGATACGCTGTCGATGAGGGGCACGTTCACCTCGGGCTGCAACTGCGCGGCCATGCCGGCCAGGCCCGCGCCGCCCACGATGACCGACTGCACGCCCCAGAGGCGGTGGGCATCGCGACAGGCTTGCGCCAGCAGGGCGCGCGCGCCGGCGGGGTCGGCCGCCAGCTGCGCGCCGGTGGGAGCCACGGTGTGCACGCCCGCGAGCGCATCGCCCACCCCCAGCGTGTGGGCCAGCCGCTGCAGCATCGGCCCCCAGCGCTCGCCGCCGGTGACCACCGCAAACGGGCCCAGCCGGGTGGCCTCGGCGAAGGCCGCTTCGGCCAGCCCGCTCACGGGCACCGGGCTGCTCTCGCGCAGCGCCAGCAGCCCCGGGTCGCCGAAGCAGCCGATGAGCACCGCGTGGGGTGCGGTGTCGCTGGTGTGCAGCGCGTGCAGCCAGGCGTCGAGCACGCCGTGGCTGGCCACGGCGCAACCGGCCTCGTCGGAAATGTAGGGCGGGCCGAAACGCGCCGTGACCGCGCGCACTTGCACGGCGGGCGACAGCACGCCACCCAGGTGGCGCGCGAGCAGATCGGTCACCGAGGTCGTGGTGTTGGGGTTGATCACCAGCAGCTGCGGTGTCATGCGTTCATCGCCTCCCGCGCCGTGCGTGGCGAGAGCGCCGCCAGGAAGGCCGAGAGCGAACGCCGGATGAGGTCGGGCGCCAGGCCCTGGGTGATGAAGACCAGCCGCGAGCGCCGCTCCCCCGCCGGCCAGGCCGCCAGGTGCGTGGGCGGGTGGATGAGGTGCTGCACGCCATGCACAACCACCGGTCGCTCGGTGCCCGCCACATCGAGCAGCCCCTTCACGCGCAGCACGCGGTCGCCATGGGCATGCAGCAGCAGGCTGAGCCAGACACCGAACACGGTCCAGTCCATGGGCCCGTCCAGGTCCAGGCTGAATGAGGCCACACCGCTGGCGTGTGCACCGGCTTCGCGCACCAGTGACCGGTGGGTGCCCAGCGGTGCGCGTTCGGGCGCCCGGTGCGAGGGCCCTGCCCCGCCCTCCTCACCCAGCAGCCACGCAGCCGCTGGCGGTGCTCCAGCCGACTCCAGCAGCAGCGCCAGGCCATTCATGCCGGCGAGACGGGCCCGCAGGGCCTGCACCGCTTCAGGCGCGGCCAGGTCGGTCTTGGTGACCACGATGCGGTCGGCCACCGCGATCTGCTTGAGCGCCTCGGGGAAGCGCTGCAAGGTGGTGGCGGCGTTGACCGCGTCCACCGTGGTGATGACGGTGCCCACGCGGAAATGGTGGCGGATCACGCGTTCGTGCATGAGCGTGGACAGCACAGGCGTGGGGTCGGCCAGGCCGGTGGTCTCGATCACCATGCGCGTGAACGCGGGCACGGTGCCGGCATCGCGCCGCGCGTGCAGCGACCGGATGGCCTCGGCCAGGTCACCGCGCACGGTGCAGCAGATGCAACCCGAGGGCAGCAGCACCACGTCGCCCGGCACGGCTTCGATCAGGTGGTGGTCCACCGCCACGTCGCCGAACTCGTTGACCAGCACCGCGCAGTCGGCGTATTCAGGGCTCCTGAGCATGTGGTTGAGCAGCGTGGTCTTGCCCGAGCCCAGAAAGCCGGTGAGCAGGTGCACGGGAATGGGCTCGCTCATGCGGTGCCTTCGCGCGCGGCCAGTTGCACCCACAGCGCCGGCTCCAGCGGGTCGATGGCCGCACCCGATATCGCCTGCGCCCTGGCCCACACCTCGGGCAGGCTGCCCAGCACCTCGCGCTTGCCGGTGGCACTGCTCAGCACCAGGGCCGTGCCGTGCCAGTCGTCCAGGCGCAGGCGCTGGGTGTGCAGCAGCGCGTTGCACACGCGCACCTGGTGCTGGCGCTCGGCACGCCGGGTCTGGGTGGCGTCCAGCCGCCCGGCCCCTTCGGTCCAGTGGGCCGGTCCCCCCAGGGCGCCGCACAGGCCACACATGGCGGCGCTGTCAGGTCGAGACCAGGCGCGGGCTGCGCCGCGCGAAGTCATCAGCCATCTCGTCCATGGTCACGAAGCGCACACCCGGGTGGCGGCTCATGTGGGCGAACAGGCGCTCCAGCATCAGCAGCACCTGCGGGCGGCCCGCCACGTCGGGATGGATGGTGATGGGGAACACCGCGTAGTCGTGCTCGCGGTAGACCCAGTCGAACTGGTCGCGCCACATTTCTTCCAGGTGGCGCGGGTTCACGAAGCCGTGGCTGTTGGGCGCCTTCTTGATGAACATCATGGGTGGCAGGTCGTCGAGGTACCAGTTGGCGGGGATCTCGATCAGGTCGGTCTCCACGCCGCGCACCAGCGGCTTCATCCAGGTCTCGGGCTTGTTGGCGTAGTTGATGTTGGTCCACTGGTCGCCCACGCGCACGTAGTACGGGTGGAAGTCGTTGTGCATCAGCGAGTGGTCGTACTTGATGCCCTTCTTCAGCAGCAGCTCGTTGCTCACGCGCGAGAACTCCCACCACGGCGCCACATAGCCCGTGGGCCGCTTGCCCGAGAGCTGCGTGACGAGGGCTATGCACTTGTCGAGCACCTCCTCTTCCTGCGCCGGTGTCATGGCAATCGGGTTCTCGTGTGTGTAGCCGTGGATGCCGATCTCGTGGCCGGCGTCGGCCACCGCCTGCATCTGCTTCGGGAAAGTCTCGATGGAATGACCGGGGATGAACCAGGTGGTCTTGATGCCGAAGCGCTCGAACAGCTGGAGCAGGCGCGGCGAACCCACCTCGCCGGAAAACATGCCGCGCGAAATGTCGTCGGGCGAGTCCTCGCCACCGTAGGAGCCGATCCAGCCGGCCACGGCGTCCACGTCCACACCAAAACCACACAGGATCTCTTTTGCCATGGGTACCTCCAGAAAGCGGTTGACTGGCCGCAGGCTCAGGGGCGCTTGCCCTGTTTCTGCAACCGGCTGAAGAAAGACGCGAGCGCCAGCGCGGCGGCCATGACCACCAGCGAGACCACGGTGGTCACCGTGCCCAGCGCGTAGATGGCAGGCGTGGTCACGGTGGTGGTGAGGCCCTGCAGCTCCAGCGGCAGGGTGTTCACATCGCCGATGGCCTGCGAGGTGCGCGCGATCTCGTCCCAGCTCAGCGTGAAGCCGAACATGGCGATGCCCACCACCGAAGGTGCGATGAGCGGCAGCACCACGTGGCGAAAGCCCTGCCACGGCGTGGCGCCCAGATCGCGCGCGGCCTCCTCGTATGCCGGATTGAAGCGGTTGAAGATGGCAAACATGATCAGCAGGCCGAACGGCAGCGTCCAGGTGAGGTGCGCGCCCAGGGCCGAGGTGTAGAGGCCCAGCGTGGTGTTGAAGGTCTCCTGCATGCTGGTCATGCCCAGCGCCTCGAACACCCATTTCAGGCCGGTGTCGAGCAGGCGGAACTCCAGGCCGATGCCCAGCGACACGATGATGGACGGCATGATCAGGCTGGCCACCACCACGAAGAACAGCGCGTTGCCGCCCCAGAGCTTCTTGCGAAACGCGAGACCCGCGAGCACCGAGAACACCACGGTGAACACCATCACCGCCAGCCCCAGACCGAGCGATCGCCTGAGCGCCGCACCGATGTCCACCACGCCCAGGCCTTCGGCGAGCTGGCGGAACCAGTGCAGCGAAAGGCCACGGATCGGGAATGTGAGCCCCCCTTCGGGGCCCTGGAAACTGAGCACCACGATCACCAGCATGGGGCCGTAGAGAAAGGCCACGAAGGCCGCAAAAAACAGGGCCAGGAACCAGAAGCTGGCGGGGCGCTTGTCGTGGTTCATGGCTCAGAGCTCCTTGCGCACATCGACCAGCCGCGTGAGCGCCCAGATGATCATGAGCACCAGCGCCAGCAGGATCACCGCGTTGGC
Source organism: Hydrogenophaga sp. PBL-H3 (assembly GCF_010104355.1). Taxonomy (NCBI): domain Bacteria; kingdom Pseudomonadati; phylum Pseudomonadota; class Betaproteobacteria; order Burkholderiales; family Comamonadaceae; genus Hydrogenophaga; species Hydrogenophaga sp. PBL-H3. The sequence goes on along the minus strand of NZ_CP044972.1, from coordinate 1,926,945 downwards.
CGCGGCCAGCGGGAACTGCAGGTACGAGGTCTGCACCTGGATGATCTTGCCCACCGAGGCGATCTGTTGTCCGCCCATGACGCCGATGGTGACGAAGTCCCCCATGACGATGGTGATGACGAAGATCGAGCCGACGATGATGCCGGTGCGCGAGAGCGGAACGATCACGTTCCACAGCGTCTGCCAGGCGGAGGCACCGCTGTCGCTGGCGGCCTCCAGCAGGCTGCGGTCGATGCGCATCATCGAGTTGAAGATGGGCACGATCATGAACATGGTGTAGAGGTGCACGAAGGCCAGCACCACGGAAAAATCGGAAAACAGCAACCACTCCACCGGCTGCTTCACCACACCCAGTTCCAGCAGCGTCTGGTTCACCAGGCCGTTGCGTCCCAGCAGCGGCACCCACGAGATCATGCGGATCACGTTGGACGTCCAGAACGGGATGGTGCAGAGCACGAAGAGCAGCGTCTGCACGGTGCTCGATCGCACGTGAAACGCGAGGAAATACGAGACCGCAAACCCCACCACCAGCGTGATCAGCCAGACCAGCAGGCTGAACTTGAAGGTGGACAGGTAGGTCTTGAGGGTGGTGCACATCTCCGCCGTGTTGCCGCAACCCTCGAAGATCGAGACGTAGTTCTTGACCGTGAAGGCAGGCAGCAACTCGTACTCGTTGAAGTCCCAGAAGCTCACCATGCCGATGAGCAAGAGCGGCACCAGGAAAAACAGCACGAACACCGCCGTCAAGGGCAGCGCCTGCCACCACGCGGCCAGGGCCTGGCCCGGACTGCCGGTGGTGGGTGCGTGCGCGGAGACGGCGGGTGAACTCATGGGTGCGTCAGCTCGGGTTCAGGCCGCGACAAACTCGTTCCATTTCTGGACCATGTAGGTGTTCTCGTCCATCAGCGCGTTCCAGCAGGCGATGCCCCCCATGCGCTGCTCGTAAGAGCCACCGTCGCGGATGCCGCCGGCCTTGTGCAGCAGGTCGCCGTTGGGGCTCTTGATGTCTTTCTCGGCGGGCTTGCCCTCCATCCAGTAGGCCCACTCGTAGGGCTCCATCTTGGCCTTGGCGGTTTCCAGCACGGCGCTGTAGTAGCCCTGGCGGTTGAGGTAAGCGCCGGCCCAGCCGTCGAGGAACCAGTTGATGAATTCGTAGGCGCCGTCGAGCTTGCGGCCCGAGAGCGTGGTGGGCAGGCCGAAGCCGGCGGCCCAGGCGCGGTATCCCTCCTTCAGTGGCTGGAAGGTGCAGGCGATGCCCTTGGAGCGCACGGCGGTGACGGCCGGCGACCACATCGACTGGATCACCACCTCGCCCGAGGCCATGAGGTTGACCGACTCGTTGAAGTCTTTCCACAGGCTGCGGAACTGGCCGGCCTTCTTGGCTTCGATCAAGGTCTTGATCGTGAGGTCGATCTCCTTCTTGGTCATGTTGCCCTTGTCGGGGTACTTGTAGATGCCCATCGCCTCGACCACCATGGCCGCGTCCATGATGCCGATGGAGGGAATGTTGAGGATGGAGGCCTTGCCCTTGAACTCGGGGTTGAGCAACTCGGCCCAGCTGGTGATCGGGCGCTTGATCAGATCGGGGCGGATGCCCAGCGTGTCGGCGTTGTAGACCGTGGGAATCAGGCTCATGAACTGCGTGGGCGAGGTCGCGAACTTCTTGGATTTCTCGCCTTCGAGGTACATCACCTTCTTGGGCGCGGTGCCCTGGTCGCCCACCTTCTTGCCGCCGACTTCACCCTTGGTGAACAGCGTGGTGATCTTGTCGGCGTTCTTGATCTTCTTGGTGTCGATGCCCTTGAGGTTGCCGGTGGGCACGATCTTCTTGAGCGAGAAGTATTCGGAGTCCAGCAGGTCGAAGCTGTTGGGCGCGGTCACGGCGCGCTTGGTCACATCGTCGGTGGTCACGGCCACGTACTGGATCTCGATGCCGGTGTCGGCCTTGAATTTTTCGGCAATCGCCTTGTCCTGGTTCACCGCGGTGCCCAGGTAACGCAACACGATCTTCTCTTGCGCATGCACCGCCGGGAACATGCCCGCGGCCAGGATGCCGGCCGTGCCCTTGAGCAGCGAGCGGCGCTGGACGTGACCGCTTGGCGAATCGGCGTCGTTTTGAGGTTGGTCTGACATGGTGAGCTCCTTGAGCAGGGGTGGGTGGAAACGGAAAAAAGGAATCAGGCGGCCAGCGCGTGCGCGGCGTCCGCGGCCCAGGCCAGCTGCACCTCGTCGCCCAGCGCAAAAGGCTGGGCAGCAAAGGCGGCCTCGGAGACCATCACCGAGATCTCGGCGGTGGTGCTGGCGGAGATGGCGGCACCGGCGTTTTGCAGACCCAGCAGCACGTAGGTGCCCTGGTACTCCACATCGGTGATCACGGCGCGGCGGTTGGTCGCGCTCTCGCTGCCGGCTTGCGCCAGGGGCAACACCGCGATCTGGTCGGTGCGCACACCGACCTTGCCGTCGGGCGTCTCCAGCACGTTGTGGCCGCCCATGAAACGGGCGACGAATTCGCTGACCGGGCGGTTGTAGACGGTGTGGGGCGAACCCACCTGTTCGATCAGGCCGTGGTTCATCACCACCATGGTGTCGGCCAGGGCCATGGCTTCCTCCTGCGAATGCGTCACATGGATGAAGGTCAGGCCCAGCTCTTTTTGCCAGCGGCGCAGCTCGGCACGCATCTGGATGCGCAGGAAAGGGTCGAGCGCGGAGAGCGGCTCGTCGAGCAGCAACACGCGCGGCTGGGTGATGAGGGCGCGCGCCAGCGCCACGCGCTGTTGCTGCCCGCCCGAGAGCTCTGCCGGCTTGCGCTGCGCGAGGTGCCCCATGGCCACGCGCTCCAGCAGCTCGGCCGCGCGGGCATGGCGCTGCGCCTTGTCCACGCCCTTCATCTTCAGGCTGAAGGCCACGTTGTCCAGTGCACTGAGGTGGGGAAACAGCGCGAAGCTCTGAAACATCATGGCCGTGCCGCGGCTGGCCGCGGGCAGATCGGTGATGTTGCGGTTCTCCAGCAGGATGTCGCCACTGGTGGCCGACTCGTGGCCCGCGATCATGCGCAGCGTGGTGCTCTTGCCGCACCCCGAGGGCCCGAGCAGGCAGCAGTAGCTGCCGCGCTCGATGCGCAGGTTGATGCTGTCCACCGCCGGGGTGCCGGTGCCGTAGCGCTTGGTGAGCGCGACCAGTTCGATCGCGGGGCTGGAAGGAGTCGCGGAATCCGTCATGCCTTCCACAGTGCAAAGACCATGCCATACCTTTCGTGCGGCTACCGCGGGCCGCCCTCCCCACCGGCTCACCAAAGCAGTGCGGGCACGCCCTGTCCGCACCAGAATGGAATGAATATTCCCTTGTCTGGCCCACTGATCCATTTGTTTCACTGCCGGGGCCAGGGCCGAAAAATCCACCGCGTTGCGCAGGCTCAATCGGTTGGCCAGCCGGCCGCCAACAATGGCTTGTCCCGTGCGAAGGGTTCGAGGCTGAGGGCCCGACGCACGGGTGTTTCAACCGCATTCCCGGAAACGTCCGGGGCTAGGCACCCGGATGTCGACTGTGCTCATGACGGAGCCGGTACAACTCGGCTCACTGGCGCTGCCAGGCGATCTGGTGATCCCGGCCCAGGCGCTGGGGCTGGTCCTGTTTGCGCACGGCAGCGGCAGCGGGCGGCTGAGCCCGCGCAACCAGTGGGTCGCCCGCGCACTGCAGCGCGTGAACATGGCCACGCTGCTGTTTGACCTGCTCACCGAGGAAGAGGCCCGTGACCGCCGCCTGGTGTTCGACATCGATCTGCTCGCGCGGCGCGTGGTCGAGGCCATTCACTGGACGGAGCACCACCCCGACCTGACCCATCTGCGCCTGGGCCTGTTTGGCGCCAGCACGGGCGCGGCCGCCGCGCTGGTGGCCGCGGCCACCCGGCCCGACCGCGTGGCCGCCCTGGTTTCGCGTGGCGGGCGCCCCGACCTGGCCATGGCCAGCCTGCCCAAAGTGCAGGCGCCCACGCTGCTGATCGTGGGCGGGCTGGACACCGAAGTGCTCGAACTCAACCGCCACGCCTTGCGCCAGCTGCGCGCGCACAAACGGCTGGAGGTGGTGCCCGGCGCGAGCCACCTGTTCCAGGAACCCGGCGCACTGGGCAGCGTGGCCGCCTTCGCCTGCAGCTGGTTTCAGGAACACCTGGGCAAAGGGAGGCGCGCATGAGTCGGCCCCATCACGCGGGGGTTGGCCACCCGAGCGTGTTCCAGGACAGCATGGCCCTGCTGCACGGCCTGAAGCTGGCGAGCAAGCCGTTTGCCAACCGCACCCAGGCCGGCCAGGCGCTGGCCGATGAATTGCTCGGCATGAAGCTCACGCCTCCGCTGGTGGTGCTGGCCCTGCCGCGCGGCGGCGTGCCGGTGGCCGCCGAGATCGCCCGCTCGCTGGGCGCGCCGCTGGACCTGCTGCTGGTGCGCAAGATCGGCGCGCCCTTCCAGCCCGAGCTTGCGGTGGCGGCGGTGGTCGAGGGCACACCACCCGACGTGGTGATGACCGACGAGACCGCCGACCTGCCCGGCGTGGACGAGGCCTACATCCAGGCCGCGCTGCCAGCCGCCATCGAGGAGATCGCGCGCCGCCGCCGTGTCTACCTGCAGGGCCGGGCACAGCAGCCGGTGCAAGGCGCCACCGTGATCGTGGTGGACGACGGCATCGCCACCGGCACCACCATGCGCGCAGCCCTGCAGGCGCTGCGCCGCCGCCACCCCGCGCGCCTGATCGTGGCGGTGCCGGTGGCGCCGCACCAGACGGTGGTGGCCCTGAGCGACGAGGTGGACGAGGTGGTGTGCCTGCAGGAGCCCCGGCCGTTTCGCGCCATCGGCCTGCACTACCTCGACTTTCACCAGCTCGGCGACGACGAGGTGTGCGCGGCGCTGGACGCGGCCGATGCCGCCTTGCGGCCCTAGGACGCCGCGTTCGGCTCCACTGCAAAGCTCACCAGCACCAGGCCGGTGATGCCGCTCTTGCCGGCCACGCGGCGTGTGCGCACGCGCAAGCGCTGCACGCCGATGCCGGCGAATTCGTGGCTGACCACGCGGTCTTCACCCGGACGCTGGACCGGCGCCGGGCTGTCGAGCAGCTCGTGCATCGCGGCAAAGTCCCACTGCCCGCTGGCAATCGCAAAAAAGCCGCGGCCCAAGGTGTCTTCAGCCTGACCCCCAAAGAGCGCGAGAAAGGCCCGGTTGGCGGTGAGCACCCGCAGTTGTTCGTCGAGCACCACGAGCGGTTCATAAGCCGTGTCCACCACCGCCTCGGCCAGGTCGCGCGCCTGGCGCATGGCCAGGGCCAGCACCCGCTCGGTCACGTCGTTGAAGGTCAGCACCACGCCGTCGATCACGTTGTCCAGCGTGCGGTAAGGCTTGATGCGCGCGAGGTACCAGGTGTTGCCGGCCGTGCGCACCTCGCGCTCCACCGGCGCGAGCGAGTCCAGCACAGCCTGGGCATCGGTCAACAGGTCCACGTCCTGCAGTTCGCAGCGAATATCGGCCAGCGAACGCCCCACATCGGAGGGCACCAGGCGGTACACCGCCGAGGCGTCGCGCGTGAAGCGGCGGATCAGCAGGCGGCGGTCCAGAAAGATCGAGCCCACGCTGATGTTGTCGAGCAGGTTCTTCATGTCGTCCTGCATGCCGGTGAGTTGCTCCACCTTGGTCTGCAACTCCGAGTTGACCGTGACCAGCTCCTCATTGACGGATTGCAACTCTTCCTTGGAGGTTTCCAGTTCTTCGTTGGTGGACTGCAGTTCCTCGTTGGTCGACTGCAGTTCTTCATTGGTCGATTGCAGCTCCTCATTGGAAATCTGCTGCTCCTCGACCATCGCGCCCAGCGTCTGCTTGCTGAGCGTGAGCTCGTGCTCCAGCGCCTGCACCCGCTGCGCCTCGGTCGTGGCACCGGACTTGCGCCGGCGCGCCGGGCTGCGGGTCTGCGCCGCGTCCTGCTCCTGAAAGCTGAACAGCAGCAGGTTGCGGCTGGGCTCGGGGCCGGCGAGCGCGCGCACGCTCAGGTTCACCCTGCGGATCTCGCCATCAACCTTGAGCGCAACCTCGCGGCTGAAGCTGCTCAGCCCACCGGCCGCCGCTTTCTGCAAGGCATCGCGCACGTCGATCTGCAGCCCTTCGGTGGCCATGTCCACCACGTTGTGCGTGGGCTGGCCCGGTGCCAGGCGCAAGAAGCGCCCGGTCTCGCCATGCACGAACAGGATGTCGCCCTGCAGGTCGGTGAGCACCGAAGCCGGCGCAAAGGCCTGCAGCAGCGTGCGCCGAGCCAGGTCGGCCGCGGCCGTTTCGCGTGGTTTGGTCACCACCGCCGGCAGTGCCGTGCCCTGCCCGTCGGTGGCCCACGACAAGCGGCTGCTGATCACCGCGCGCCGCGAGGCCACGGTGGGCCGGGCGCGGTAGATGTTGAGCCGTCGGTCCAGCGTCTCGAACAGCTCGCCGTGGCTGCCAATGCTCTCGGACGGCGACAGGCACAGCACACCACCGGCACGCAGCGCATAGTGAAAGATGGGCACCAGCCGCTCCTGCAGCTCGGGCTCCAGGTAGATCAGCAGGTTGCGGCAGGTCAGCAGGTCGAGCCGTGTGAAGGGTGGGTCCTTGATGACGCTCTGCACCGCGAACACCACCATCTCGCGGATTTCCTTGCGCACACGGTAGCCCCCCTCTTCCTTCACGAAGAAGCGGCGCAGCCGCTCGGGGGTCACGTCCTGCGCGATGTTGGGCGGGTACAGGCCGGCGCGGGCCACGGTGATGGCATCGGCGTCGATGTCGGTGCCGTAGATCAGCACCGACCAGTCGCGCTGCTGTTCGTCGGCCAGCTCGCGCAGCACCATGGCCACTGAGTAGGCCTCTTCTCCGGTGGCGCAGCCGGCCACCCACACGCGCAGGGACTCGCTTTCGGCGCGGTGCGCCAGCAGCGCGGGCAGCACCTCGCGCTTGAGTGTGTCGAACACCGCCGGGTCGCGGAAGAAGCTGGTGACGTTGATCAGCAGTTCGCGAAACAGCGTCTGCACCTCGGGCGGGTGTTCCTTGAGGAAACGTTCGTAGGTGGCGATGTCGTCAATGCCCTGCTGCGTCATGCGCCGCTCGATGCGCCGGCCCAGGGTGCTCTTCTTGTACTGCGAGAAGTCGTGGCCCGTGCCCAGGCGCAACTGCATGAGCACGCCCGCCAGCCGTTTCGAGGCCTCGCTGCCGTCACCGCCGGCCGGTCGCGAACCCAGTTGCCGGGCATGCGCCAGCAGCAGCGCCGGCATGGCCTCCACGGCCAGCGCCTGGGTGGCAAAGCCCGACTTCAGCGCGCTGGCGGGCATGCCGTCAAAGCGTGCGGTGGACGGCTCCTGCACCAGCCCCAGGCCGCCCGCGCCATGAATGGCCCGGATGCCCAGGGTGCCGTCGGTGCCGGTGCCCGAGAGGATGATGCCGACCGCGGCTTCGGCGCGGTCGGCCGCCAGGGCGCGGAAAAAGCTGTCGATGGGCAGGTGACGGCCGCGCGGCTCGCTCGGCAGGCTCAGGCCCAGCACGCCGCGCGCGATCGCCATGTCGCGGTTGGGCGGGATCACATGCACACGGTTGCGCTCGACCACCATGCCGTCGGTGGCTTCCACCACCACCATGGTGGTGCTGCGCTGCAGGATCTCGGCCAGGATGCTCGGGTGGGTCGGGTCCAGGTGCTGCACCAGCACGAAGCCCATGCCACTGTCCACCGGCATGGCGCGCAGGAATTGCTCGAAGGCCTCCAGGCCCCCGGCCGATGCGCCCAGTGCCACCACCGGCCATCCCGCGTCCGCAGCCGGTGTGGCCGGCTGGCTGCTGGCAGCGCTGCTGCCGGGCGATGCTTGCTGTTTTTTCGTGACCATGTCCACTCCTCGATGCCCGGTATTGTCACCCCGGGCCTGGCGCTGCAGCGCTCAATCGGGGTGGGGCATGGCACCCAGGTCGGCCTTGTCGAACTGGTGCTCCAGACCAAACCGGATCAGGGCGGCCGTGCTGTCGAGATGGAGTTTCTCCAGGATGCGTGTCTTGTGTGTGCTGACCGTCTTGATGGACAGGTGCAGGGCCTCGGCGATGTCGACCATGCGCTCGCCGGCCACGATGCGCTGCATGATGTCCAGCTCGCGGTTGGACAAGGCACTGAGGTCGCTGGCCTGGCGGCGGCCATTGAGCTGCTGCACCACCCGCTCGGCCAGCACCGAGGTGACGAAGACCCCGCCCGAGGCCACCTTGCGCACGGCCGAGACCAGCTCGTCGCAGGCGGTGTCCTTGGTGACGTAGCCACTGGCGCAGGCCTGAAACGCGCGCAGCGCGTACTGTTCCTCGCTGTGCATGGTCAGCACCAGCACGGCCACGCCGGGAAAACCGTCCTTGATGCGGTGGATGAGATCGAGCCCGCTCATGCCGGGCAGCGAAAGATCGGCAATGACGAGGTCGAAGCGCTCGCGGCGCAGGCATTCGAGCGCCTGGAAACCGGTGCCCGCCTCGGTGATGGACCACTGGTTGCCCTGCGGATCGAGCAAGCGCTTGAGGCCCTCGCGCACCACGGTGTGGTCGTCCACCAGCAGCAGCCTGAGCAGCGGCGTGGCGTGTGGGCTGTTCATGACGGCCGGCCCGAGTGGTCCACCGGGGTTTCGTTCAGGCCCAGGTTCTGGGTCAGTTTCAGGCCGATCCAGCCCGCGCCGTCGGGCGTGGTGTCAAAGCTGAGCCGCCCGCCCAGCAGGCGGGCGCGGTGCTCCAGGATGAGCGAGGGCTCGGAGCGGGTGTCCAGCCGCCAGGGTGCCTTCAGGTCGGTGCCGCGTGCGCGCATGGACAGCACGAATTGGCCCAGCGGACGGCGCACCTCGATCACGAGGTCGGTGGCGTTGGTCTCGTGCAGCAGGTAAGACAGCGCCTCCTGGAAAAAGCGGTACAGCGCCAGCGAGAGCGCACGACCCAGCGGTGGGTGGTCGTTGTCCAGGGACAGGGTCAGCTTCATGTTGAGCCGGCGCGCCATGTCCTTGGCCAGCCACTCCATGGCCGGCCCGAGCCCAAGGTCGTCCAGCATGGGAGGGCGCAAGTCGCTGGTGATGCGCCGCACCAGCGACACCGCCTGGTCGATCTCACCCTGCAGGGCGGCTTTGTGCGCAGCCATCGGATGCCCTGGCCCGTCGGGCAGCTCGGCCAGGTGCATCTTCAGAGCGCTCAGGCGCTGGCCCAGGTCTTCATGCAATTCCAGCGCCAGGCGCCGGCGCTCCGACTCCCGGGCGTCGGCATCGATGGCTGCAATGCGCCGCTCCACCTCCGAGCGCATGCGGTCGGTCACGTCGGTGATCGACACGCGCAAGGTGGGCATGCCGTCATCCACGAGCACGCGAACGCTGTTGATCGCGGCGAACCACTGCAGCGTGCCGTCGGCGAAGTTCATCGTGAGGTCGATGCGCTGCGGTGTTTCGCGGCCCAGGGCCCAGCGCAGGTAGAGGTGCCAGCGATCGGCGTCGTTCTGGCTCACGAAGCGCGCCAGTGGCTTGCCCTGCAGCGCCGCGCGCGGCTGCCCCAGCAGGCCGGCACCCGTGAGGTTGATCTTGACGATGCAACCCTGGGCGTCCAGCGTGCAGTAGCCCACCGGGGCGAAGTCGTAGAGGTCGCGGTAGCGGTCGTGCGCCGCCGCCAGGTCGGATTGCGCGCGCTGCAACTCCTCGTTCTGCTGCTCCAGCTCGATCTGGTGCACGCGCAGTTCGTGTGTCAGAGCGTCGTGGCTGGCGGCGGATGGCAGGGGTTCGTTGCTCATGGTGTGCTCTTTAGTCAAGACTGCCTCGCGTGGAATCTTCAAACAGCGGCTCCACCGCCTCTTTGTCATTGTCGTCGAGCACCTGGGCCATGGGTTGGGCCAAGGGCACATGCACCACCAGCCGGGCGCCACCCTCGGGCGCGTTGCTCACCGCGAGGCGCCCACCCAGCATCAGCACCCGCTCCCGGATGCCCAGCAGGCCGAAAGAGCCGGGGTTGCGCGAGCGACTGCCCTTGGCGAAACCCACGCCGTTGTCCTGGATGGTCAGCCGCAGTTCCTGCTCTCGGCTCTCCAGCGCCAGCGAGACCCGGGTAGCCCGCGCGTGGCGTGTGATGTTGGTCAACGCCTCCTGCACGATGCGGTAGAGCGTGGTCGCCAGGTTGGGCGCAAGCCCGCCCAGCCCGTCGCCCAGCCGGGTGTCGACTTCAATGCCCGTGCGGCGCCTGAACTCCTTCACCAACCAGTCGATGGCCTCGGGCAAGCCCAGGTCGTCCAGCATCAGGGGGCGCAGGTCCATGGCAATGCGCCGGGCCGACGCCACCGTGTCGTCCAGCATGTCCAGCATGAGCTGTGCGCGCTCGCCCCCCGCCATGTCCGGGTGGTCGCGCTGCCAGGCCGCCATTTCCAGCTTGAGCGCGGTGAGCCGCTGGCCCAGTTCGTCGTGCAGTTCGCGGGCAATGCGCCGGCGCTCCTCTTCGCGCGCCTCCACCATGCTGGCCGAAAGTTCGCGCAAGGTGCGGCGCGAGCGCAGCAGGTCCTTCTTCTCGCGCGAACGCTGGGTGATGTCGTTGATGACCATCTGCACGAAGGAGCGCTCGTGGTCGGGCAGTGTGGCCACCACCAGCTCGACTTCGCGCACGGTACCGTCGGTGCGCTGGATGGAGCCCACCACCACCGCGACCCCTTCGTCCCGCTCGATGTCCTGCAGCTTGCTGCGCACCGGTTCGTGCGAGGTGGGCGAGAGCAGTTCAAAGATCGAGCGGCCGACCAGCTGCTCGGGCTGTCCCAGCCCCACCAGCTGGGCACAGGCGCGGTTGGCGAACACAACCTGCTCGCGCTCGGTGATCCAGATGGCCACGGGCGCGCGCTCGAAGACAGAGCGCAGGCGCTGGTTGAGCTGGTCGATGATCGAGCTCATCCGGCTCAACTCGCTGAGGTCGCGCAGCAGTGCGGTGTAGTAGGTCTGGGTGCCCGAGGGCTGCACCACCTCGCTCTTGAAGATGGCCGCCTCCATCGGGAACTCTTCGCCGTTGGCGCGCAGCCCCAGCACCCGGCCACGCTGCCCCATCGGGCGTTCGATCTGGCCGGAGTCGCAAAACTTGCGGACATGGCGCCCGTGCGAGGTGCGCAGCCGATCAGGAATGAGCCGCTCCAGCGCCATGCCCAGCGCCTGCTCGCTGCTCAGGCCGAACATGCTCAGCCCCGCGGGGTTGATCATGACGATGCGCTGCTCGTGGTCCACCGTGATCACCGCTTCCAGCGCCGCATGCGCCAGCCGTTGCTCCGCCAACACCTCGACGGAGGGAGGAACAAAGGGCAAGGCGTTGGAGGGCATGGCAACGGGCTCGATCAAATACCGGTGGGGGCATCTTAGAAAGGTTTTGCCGGATCAACCAGTCCCCGCTGCCGGCCCCGCTTGATGCACATCAAGGTCCGGCACCGGGGTAGGACTATTCCGAACGCCTTGTGGGAATCGGTCACATCGCGGGCCGCTCCAGTCCGAGCGCAGGTCGCGCCGGATTCCGATGGTGCGCCGCCGGCCACCGGCGCATTCTTGATCCAGCAACCCCGAACCACCCCACAAGCCCGAGGAGCCGCCCTTGAACACACCGATCAACACCCCGGTCTGCGCCACGTCGCCCGAAATCAGCCCCTGCGCGCTGGTCGGGCGAAGCACCCTGACCGACCTGCTGCGCATGCTGGGCAGCGACGCCTTGAGCGCATCGGACGTGGAACCCACCGCCAGCCGGATGCCGGTGAGCCTGCGCCGGGTGCCGGCTGGCGCGCAGCTGGTCCACATGGGTGCGCCGACCGACGCGCTCTTCTTCGTGTGCACCGGCACCTTCAAGATTTTCCGCACCGACGAAGACGGCTACGAACAGGTGCTGGCCTTTGCCGGGCGCCGCGAGGTGCTGGCCTTTGACGCGCTGTGCATGGACCACCACCCCACCGCCGCCAGCGCGCTGGAGGACTCCACCGTCTACGTGATCCACAAGGCCGACCTGCCCGCCTTCAGCCGCGCCGTGCCGGCGTTCGAGCGCGAACTGCAACGCGCCGGCAGCCGAGCGCTCACCCGCACCAACGAGCTGGTGGATGTGATGGCGGCCGTGGCGGCCGAGGTGCGGCTGGCTCGCTTCCTGTTGCAGCTCTCGCGCCAGATGGCCGCCAGCGGCCAGTCGCCCCGGCGCTTTCACCTGCGCATGGGCCGGCGCGACATCGCCAGCATGCTGGGCGTAGCGCACGAGACCGTGAGCCGCTCCTTCACCGCACTGGCGATGGCCTGCCTCATCCATGTGAGCGACCGCGACGTGGAAATCCTCGACATGGACGGGCTGCGGGCGTACTCGCGCAGCACCCGCAGGTCGCTGGACGACGTTGGTCACCCGGGTGGGCGCCGTCAGACCACCCAGCGCGCCAGTGGCTGCGCTCCCATGGGCCTGCGCCCGCTGGCTGCCTGAGGAGACACCCCCATGCAGCTCACCATGCCCTCCCTGATCGAATCGCGCATCGGGCAACTCTCGCGCCCACTCGCACTGCAGTGGCCCGGCGGCCACGCGGGCGCGCACGACGCGCCGGTGCGCCTGAAAGTCAACGATGCCCAGCAGCTCAGGTGGCTGGCCAGTGGCCAGATCGGTACCCTGGCCGACGCCTACGTGCGCGGCGACCTGGAGATCGAGGGCGACCTGCGCGAGGTGATGGAGATCGCTGCCGAACTCGTGGGCGATCCGGTGGCGCAGGGCCACGCCGGGCTGGGCAACCAGCTGCTGCAACACCTGCGATCGCGCTGGCTGCACCGCCAGCACAAGGACGCCGAGCAGGTGCGCTTCCACTACGACCTGTGCGACGACTTCTTCGCGCTGTGGCTCGATCCGATGCGGGTGTACTCGTGTGCCTACTTCGAGCGCCCCGACATGACGCTGGCCCAGGCGCAGGAAGCCAAGCTGGAGCTCATCTGCCGCAAGCTGCAGCTGGAGCCGGGTCAGCTGTTCCTCGACATCGGTGCGGGCTGGGGCGGCTTGCTGCTGTGGGCCGCCGAACACCACGGCGTGCACGCCATGGGCATCACGCTCTCGCACGACCAGCACGCGCACGTGAACCGCCTGATCGACGAGAAAGGCCTGCGCGACCGGGTGACCATGCGCCTGCTCGACTACCGCGACCTGCCACCGACCGCACGCTTCGACCGCATCGCCTCCGTTGGCATGTTCGAGCACGTCGGCAGCGCCCAGCTCGACGGCTATTTCGCGCGGTTGCAGGGCCTGCTCAAGCCCGGCGGCCTGCTGCTCAACCACGGCATCACCGCCGGCGGGGTCGACAACCACCAGCTCGGCGCCGGCATGGGCGACTTCATTGACCGGCACATCTTTCCGGGCGGCGAACTGGTGCATGTCTCGCGCGTGGCGCGCAGCCTGAGCACCAGCGGCCTGGAGCTGCTGGACGCCGAGAACCTGCGACCGCACTACGCCCGCACGCTGTGGGCCTGGTCAACCGCGCTGGAGAGCCAGCTGGAGCGCGCGCGCGAGCTCACCAGCGAGGCCACGGTGCGCGCCTACCGGCTCTACCTCGCGGGCTGCGCCGTGGCGTTCGAGCGCGGCTGGATCTCGCTGCACCAGTTGCTGGCATCCCGCCCCACCGGGCAGGTGAGCGACACGCCGCTGCGTGGCGCGCAGTCGGTGTACCCCTTCAACCGGCGTCACATGTACGCGGCGGAACACGCCTGAATCACACCAAGGAGACACATGCCATGAAAACCGATGCACAACTCAAGAAAGACGTCGAGGCCGAGCTGGAGTGGGAACCCGCGGTGGACGCGGCGCACATCGGGGTGGCGGTGAAGGACGGCGTGGTCACGCTCACCGGCCACCTGGAGACCTTCGCCGAGAAGTACGTGGCGGAGCGCGCCGTGCGGCGTGTGGCCGGCGTGCGGGCGATCGCCGAAGAGATCGACGTCAAGCTGGCCAAGGGCCATGTGCGCAGCGACTCCGACATCGCGCAGGCCATCGAGGGGGCGTTCTCCTGGCACACCCTGATCCCGAGCGATCGCATCCAGGTGAAGGTCGAACAGGGCTGGGTCACACTCACCGGCGAGGTCAACTGGGACTACCAGCGCCGCGTGGCCGAACAGACCGTGCGCCCCATCATGGGCGTGGCCGGCATCACCAACAGCATCACGCTCAAGACCACCTCCACACCCTCGAACATCACCGAACGCATCGAGCAGGCCCTGGGCCGCCAGGCCGAGCGCGAAGCAAAAGGCATCGAGGTGACGATCACCGGCAGCACCGCCACGCTGCGTGGCCAGGTGCATTCGTGGGCGGAGCGCAACGCGGCACAGGGCGCGGCTTTCTCGGCACCCGGCATCACCACGGTCTACAACGAGTTGCGGGTGACAGGCTGACATGGGCCAGATCGCACTCGATCTGCAGTCCGACCTGTTCGTGCTGCCCGCGCCCATGGTGGCGCCGCAGCTCACGCTGGTCGAAGCACTGCGCCAGCGCGCAGGATTTCGTGGGCGAGGCGCCGCTCAACCTGGTCTATGTCGCGAACTTCGACCGCATGACCGGGGCCACGGACGACGAGCGCCATTTCCTTGCCGGCGCCGATGCGGGCTGCATCGCACAGAACGTCTGACTGTACTGCGCTGGCGTTGGACTGGCCACCGTGGTGCGAGGCCTGGTCGACCGCCGCCAGCTCGCGCGAGACCTCGGCCTGCGGCCCCACCAGCGCATTGCCCTGGCCCAGACCGTGGGCTGGCCCGCCCCTTGAACACAACCGGAGCCATGCCGCCATGGACATCCAGATCCGACAACAGATCCTGCGGCTGCTGGACCAGCACCGGATCATGACGGTGGCCACGCTGCGCCCCGATGGCTGGCCCCAGGCCACGACGGTGGGCTACGTGAACATAGACCTGACGCTGTATTTCCTCTGCGGGAAGGACAGCCAGAAGGCGAAGAACCTGGCGCAGGATGATCGGCTCTCGCTCACCATCGACCATGACACGCCGGAGCTGATGGCGATCACGGGCCTGTCCATGGCCGCGCGCGCCCGGGCGGTCCATGACCGCGCGGAAGCCGAGGAAGTCCTGCGGCTGATGCCGCTGAAGTACCCGCAAGCGCAATCTCGGCCGCTGCCCTTCAAGATGCCGACGCCGGACGACGTCCGCATCTTCCGCGTGACGCCGGTGGTCATCTCGGTGCTCGACTACACCCAGGGTTTCGGGCACACGGATCTGGTGGTCTGCCCGGTGTGATGAGCCAGGAGGGGCTGTTTCGACTTTTCAGCGCCATGTAGCCCTATCGCATTACCCATGACGCGCACAGCGGCCTGTTGCGATGTCGAACATCTTTACAAGGCGCCGCGACGGGCAACGCCTGACAGTCGACAAGTGTTTGATAGACAACGGTATTCGCCGTTTTGACCTTGTTGGCACATTCCGTGCTGCCACTCGACCCGTGCTCCCTCTTGGGCGGACACCGCTGTGCAGGCGGTTCTGACTGGGCTGGCCCCACCTCGTTCGTCTTCAACCACTGGAGTGCTCCATGCCGTCACTTGGCCGTCGCCTGTTTGCTTTTCTGGCACCGGTGGTGCTTTTCTTGTCCATCGGTCACGCCCAGGCGACTGTCACGCCCATCGTCATCGACGGCAAATTGACCGGCGCCACAGGGGTGACTGTGAATGGCGGCCTGTATGACGTGAGGTTCGAGGACGGAACCTGCGTCGCCTTGTATTCGGGATGCGACAGTCCCGAGGACTTCCTTTTTCAAAGTTTCGATGCGGCCAATGCGGCCGCGGTGGCACTGCTTGAGCAGGTCTTCATCGACTCCGCAGCGGGGCCATTCGATACGGACCCCACGGCAACCGCCGGCTGCATTGACACCTTCGAATGCGGTTTCTTCACGCCCTACGAATACGACGCTGAAAACGACTCCCTCCTGTTGCATATGTTTTTCAACCGCTCCGGGGCATTTGTGGACACGTTGTCGGGCGGAAGCACGAGCCGCACTGGGGTTTTTTCTGCAGCCGAAGGGGTCACGTACGTGGTCTGGACTCCGGTACCCGAGCCGGGAACACTGGCCCTGGTCGCCGCCGCAGGCCTGGGCGTGGGGTGGATTCGCCGCCGGGGTCGCTCCGGGTCGCAGCGCCGGATGGCTCAGGGCACCCAGCCCGTGCGGGCCACCACAAAAGCCGAGATGCGCTCCATCGCCTGAGCCGCTTCGGGCAGGAAGGCCGCGAGCTGAAAGGCGTGCGGCACGCCGGGCCACAGCTCCACTTCCACATCCACTCCCGCTGCATGTGCCTTGTCGGCCACGCGCAAGGCCTCGTCGCGCAGCAGCTCGGTGCTGCCGGCCTGCATGAACAGGGGCGGAAAGCCGGTGAAGTCGGCAAAAAACGGTGACACGTCGGGGTGGCGGTACAGCTCCGGGCTGGGCACGTAGCCCTCGCGCAGCGCAATCAGACGGGGCAGGCTGATCACGGCGTCCGAGCGGTGGTTGGCCGTGATGCTGGGACTGGCCAGGGTGCAGTCCACGGCCGGCGAGAGCAGCACGGCGCAGGCCGGCACAGGCTCGCGCTTGCGCAGGCTGCGGTTGAGCGTGACCAGGCTCAGCGTGCCGCCCGCCGAGTCGCCCACGAAGACCGTGTTGGCGGGCCGGCAACCGTGGGAGCGCGCCCAGCGCCAGGCGCGCTCGCAGTCGTCGGGCGCAGCCGGAAACGGGTGCTCGGGCGCGAGCCGGTAGTCGGGCACCAGGGCGCTGGCGCGCAGCAGGCGGCACAGCCGCGCGGCAAACGCGGTCTGGGCATGGGGAAAGCGAAAGGCAAACGAGCCGCCATGCAGGTAGAACAGCGTGCGCCCGGGCAGGCTCTGCGGCACGCTCACCCAGTGGGCGGGCACCCCGTCGCAGTCCACCGCCTCACGCCGCACCGATCGGTGCAGCGGAAAGCAGCGCGCGTCCATGCGCTCGTAGTGCTCGCGCAGCGCGGCGAAGTCGGCGTCGGGGTCCAGGGTGCTGCCCGAGGCCAGGCGCAGCACCGCGTTCAGGGCGCGGCTGCGCCAGCTGCCCGGCCCCTGGATGGTGAACACCCGGGGCGTGGCGTCGCCGGTGCTCATGGCGGTCCGGCGGGTCGGCTGGCCAGCCGGCGGCGCCACTCCAGCACACAGGCGCCCAGACCGGCAGCCACGGTGAGCATCACCAGCAAGGGTCCGAGCAACGGCACTGCCGCCAGCACCAGCAGCGCGATCACGGCCACCGCCATCCAGCCGTACGGCACCGGCGCGGTGCCGGGCTCACCGGCCGATGCGCGGGACGCCAGCCAGCGCGCCACGCACAGCGCCCCGATCAACCAGCCCAGCAGCAGCAACGGTGGGTACAGAGCCATCACCACCAGGCCCAGCGGAATGCCCAGCAGCGTGAACAGCAACAGCAGGGCCAGCACCGGCAGGGCCAACAGCAGAGCGGCGCCCACAGCCAGCGCTTGCCACGGCGTGGTTTCGATCTGGTGCGCGGCCTCGCCGGCAAAGCGCGAGAAAGCGAACAGCACCACACCCGCCAGGGCCAGCACACCGAGCAGCCCCATCGACAGGGGCACCAGAAGCCACCAGCCGGCCATGGCAGGCCATGCGTCATCGTGCATGGGGTGCCGACCGCCCCGGCCCGGGCCGTGCTCGAACAGCCGGTCAACGCGCTCGACCGGCCCGGCGACCACCGCGGCCGGGTCCTGCGTGAAGCTGGCCGAGGCATGGCGCAGACCACCGCCCAAGCGCGCCTGTGGCCCGAGTTCGATCTGCTCGACGGCAGCCTCCACGCTGCCGCCCACCGGCCCGTTGAGCACCAGCCGGCGGGCGCGCACGCTCAGCGAACCGTCCACCCGGCCGTCCACCAGCACATCACCGCCAGCGAGGTCGGCGCGACCCGCCACCTGGGCCGCGCTGGTGAGCTTGACCTGGCCCCCGGCGGCCATGAAGTCGCCCCCCACCGAGCTTTCGACCACCACGTCACCCCCGGCGGTGCGCAGGTCGTCGCCCACCGGGGCTCGCACATCGACCGTGCCGCCGAACAGCAAGGCGTCACCGGCCACCGGCTGGTCCACCAACACCCGCCCACCCATGGCCGTGAAATCGCCCTTCACCGCCGCTTCGGGCCGCACCGACGAGCCGAGCACCTGCACGTTGCGCTGCACCGGCTGGCTGAACGCGCCGGGCCACCACAGAAGCAGGAGCACGAGCAGCGCGGATCTCATGTCGCTTCAGGCGGTCGCCTGATCCTGCGCGGGAGGCAGCGAGACCGAGACCGAGCTCACCCGCTTGAGTTCAAGCATGAACCGGTGGAGCGCCGGGTCGCGCTGGCATTGGCCCACCGCCCGTTCGGTCATGACCAGCCGGGCCAGCGCGCGCTGCCCACACAAAGCTTCCAGATCGTCCAGCACCTTGGCATGGCCGGAGCCGCCGCAGGTGCAGAACACCGCCACATTGGTCAGCGCGCTGCGGTGGCGCTGCAGCCAGGTGCGCAGCGGACTGGCCACGTTCCAGCACCACACGGGCGTGCCCACGATCACGAGGTCGTAGTCGGCCGGGCGGCGGCGCAGGCGTTCGATCGGTGGGCGCAGGCCCAGGACCGCCTCCACCACCGAGCGCAGGTATCCCAGCACACCCTGGCGGCTGTGGCGGTCCTCGATGCGCTCGAGATCGGCGTGGCAGCGCGCCGCGATCTGCCGGGCCACGAACTCGGTGTGACCACTGCGGGAGTAATAGACGACGAGGATGCGTTTCACAAGGGCCTCACTTCACCAGCAGCACCGGCACATGCGACTGGTGCACCACGCCCAGCGCCACCGAGCCCAGGAACAGGCTGCCCACGGCGCCCATGCCGCGTGTGCCCAGGGCGATCAGGTGCGCCCCGGTCTCGCGCGCCAGCCCCACGATCTCCGTGGCCACCGGCCCGCTCGTGCCATGGGTGGCACCGACCGTGAGGCCGTTGGCGCGCACCAGCTGCGCTGCGTCCTCCAGCACGCGCTCTTGCTGGCCGCGCCGGGCTTCGTCCACCTGCTGCAGCGCCGAGGCCGGAATCTCGCCGTAGTACACCGGGTTGCTCACATTCACGAGCACCACCTCCAGGCCATCCGACTCACGCGGCAACTTCGCCACCGCCTCGATGGCGTGATTGGCGTGAGCGGAACCATCGACCGCGATCAGGACCTTGTACATGTCTTTCTCCTTGCCCTGCGGGCCGTGCACGCAAGTCTGCGGGTGCACGCGCGCGGCGCGCTTGAGCATGCTCAATGGCCGCTCAGGTTCGCCCTCACAAGGGAATGATGCGGGCCAGCACCGCGCCGTGCGCAAGGCGCTCGCCCGCGGCCACCTGGATGGACTCCAGCACGCCACTGTGGGGGGCCGCGATGTCCACCGTCTGGTGCACCAGCCTGGCCTGCGCCAGCAACTCGCCCGCGTGCACCACATCGCCCTCGCTCACCAGCCAGCGTTCCAGGCGCGCCTGATCGCCCGCCTCCAGGGTCAGCCACAGATGGGGGTCCAGCGTTACCTCGTGCATGTCGTCTCTCCTGCTCGAACGCCATCTTGTCGCCAGGCTCCCTGCGCGGGCGTTGATCGAACTCAACGGTGCGCGCCCCCGCCGGTCCTAGATTGGATTTCTTCGCCTTGAAAGGACCCGTCATGAAAAAGCAGTGGATTCTGGTTGCCAACGGGTCCCTCGCCCGTTTCTTCAGCCGCACCGGCGTGGGCGACCCGCTGGTGCCGCTGGAGACCATCGATTTCCCCGAAGGCCGCCTCAAGGGCAGTGAGCTCGCACGCGACCGGCAGGGTCATGAGAGCAGCGACAACAGCAGTGCAGCGGCGCACTTCGAGCCGCACACGAGCACGCGCAAGAAGGTGCTGCACCAGTTTGCCCGTGAACTGGCCGCGCGGCTGGAGGAAGGCCTGGTCGACGGTGAGTACGACGCACTGTGGCTCACCGCTTCCAACCCCTTCCTCGGGGAACTCAAGGCCGCACTGAACCAGGCCGTGGCCGCGCGGTTGCAGTGGTCGCACGATGCCGACTTCACCAGCCTGGACGTGGGCACCATCGAGACCCGCCTGCGCGACCTGCGCATGCCGGCGCGCTGACGCCATGAGCACCATCGCTGAAACCATCCACAAGCCCGAGACGGTGCGCCCGCCCAACCTGGAAGACCACCGGCTGGCGTGCGCGGCGTTCAGCTGGGCACAGGCGCGGCGCGCGCTGGACGAAAGCCTGGAGGGCAAGCCCGGCTTCAACATGGCCACTCTGGCGGTGGACCGCCACGCCCACAGCCCCCACGCGGCCAAGCTGGCCCTGCGCTGGCTGGGCAAATCGGGCGCGCGGCGCGACGTGACCTACGCCGAACTCGCACACCTGAGCAACCGTTTCGCCAACGTGCTGCAAGACCTGCAAGTGGACGCAGGCGACCATGTGTTCCTGCTGTGTGGTCGCCTGCCCGAGCTGTATGTGGCCCTGCTCGGTGCGCTCAAGCGCCAGTGCGTGGTGACACCGCTGTTCTCGGCCTTCGGGCCCGAGCCCATCGCCACCCGCCTCACGCTGGGTCACGGGCGGGTGCTGGTCACCACCGCCTCGCTCTACCGCCGCAAGGTGCAGGCCATGCGCGCGAGCCTGCCCGAGCTGCAGCACGTGCTGCTGATCACCGACGACGACCAGCCGCTGCCGCCCGACACGCTTGACCTGCGGGCCTTGCTCGATGCGGCAGCGGTGAACTTTCACCCCATGCCCACCGACGCGCAGGCCCCTGCCCTGCTGCATTTCACCAGCGGTACCACCGGACGACCCAAGGGCGCCGTGCATGTGCACGAGGCGATCGTGGCGCACATGGCCACCGCGCGCATGGCGCTGGACCTGCAGGACGACGACGTGTACTGGTGCACCGCCGACCCGGGCTGGGTCACCGGCACGAGCTACGGCATCCTGGCACCGCTGGCGCTGGGCGTGACGCTCATCGTGGACGAAGCCGACTTCGACGCCGAGCGCTGGTACACCATCCTGGAGCAGCAGCGCGTGAGCGTCTGGTACACCGCGCCCACGGCGGTGCGCATGATGATGCGCAGCGGCAGCGCCGCCCCCCGCACCCACCACTTCCCCTGCTTGCGCTTCATTGCCAGCGTGGGCGAGCCGCTCAACCCGCAGGCGGTGCGCTGGGGGCTGGAGGCCTTCGGTCTGCCCATCCACGACAACTGGTGGCAGACCGAGACCGGCGGCATCATGATCGCCAACTACCGCAGCATGGACATCAAGCCCGGCTCCATGGGCAAGCCCCTGCCGGGCATCAAGGCGGCCATCGTCGAGCGCCTCGCCGATGGCAGCCTGCACGAGATCACCCAGCCCGACACCGAGGGTGAACTGGCGCTGCTGCGCGGCTGGCCCTCGATGTTCCGGGCCTACCTGGGTGAAGACGATCGCTACCGCAAGTGTTTCGCGGGCGACTGGTACCTCACCGGTGACCGGGCCCGGCGCGACGCCGACGGCTACTACTGGTTCGTCGGGCGCAACGACGACATGATCAAGTCCTCGGGCCACCTGATCGGCCCGTTCGAGGTGGAGTCGGCGCTGATGGAACACCCCGCCGTGCTCGAAGCCGGCGTGATCGGCAAGCCCGACCCGCTGCTGGGTGAGCTCGTCAAGGCCTTCGTCGTGCTGCGCCCCGGCGCGCGGGCCAGCGAGGACGTGAAGCGCGATCTGCTGGGCTTCGCGCGCCTGAGCCTGGGCGCGGCCGTGGCGCCCAAAGAGCTGGAGCTGGTGGACACGCTGCCCAAGACGCGCAGCGGCAAGATCGTGCGCCGCCTGCTGCGCGCGCGCGAGTTGGGCCTGCCCGAAGGAGACACCTCCACGCTGGAGGCCACGTGACCCTCGGTGCCCTCGATGCCGCCGCCTGGCTGCAGCAGATGCTGCGCATCCGGCGCTTCGAGGAGCGCTGCGCCGAGCTGTACGGCGCGGGCAAGATCCGCGGCTTCCTGCACCTCTACATCGGCGAGGAAGCGATTGCGGCGGCCGCGGTGCCCGAGCTGCGCGCCGACGACCACCTGCTGTGCACCTACCGCGAACACGGCCATGCACTGGCGCGCGGCGTGCCCATGCGCTCGGTGATGGCCGAGATGTTCGGCCGCCAGGAAGGCTGCAGCCATGGGCGCGGCGGCTCCATGCACCTGTTCGACGTGTCGCGCCGCTTCTTTGGTGGCAACGCCATCGTGGCCGGGGCGCTGCCGGTGGCCGCCGGCTTCGCGCTGGCCGACCAGCTGCAGGGCAACGACCGGGTCACCGCCTGCTTCTTCGGCGAAGGCGCGGTGGCCGAGGGCGAGTTCCACGAGACCGCCAACCTCGCCGCCCTGTGGCGCCTGCCCCTGCTGCTGATGTGCGAGAACAACCTCTACGCCATGGGCACGGCGCTGGCGCGCTCGGAGTCCAGCACCGACCTCTGCGCCAAGGCCCGCAGCTACAACATGGAAGCGATCACGGTCAACGGCATGAACGTCTCGGCCGTGAGCACCGCCACGCGCCATGCGCTGGAACATGCGCGCGCCAAGAAGGGCCCGGTGTTCGTGGAACTGCGCACCTACCGTTTCCGCGCCCACTCGATGTTCGACCCCGAGCTCTACCGCAGCAAGGCCGAGGTGGAACTCTGGAAACAGCACGATCCGATCGACACGCTGATCGCACACGCCAGGTCACTGGGCATCGTGCTGGACCGGGCGGTGATGGAGGCCCGCGTCCAGACCGAGATCGACGACGCCGTGGCCTTTGCCGAGGCCGGCACGCTGGAGCCGCTGGAAGACCTCACCCGCCACGTGCTGGCCGACACCGCGCCGGGCGCTGGCTCACCATGATGACCAGCTACCGCGACGCGCTGCGCCAAGGCCTGCGCGAGGCCCTGCAGGCCGACCAGCGCGTGTTCCTGATGGGCGAAGACGTGGGCCGCTACGGTGGCACCTACGCGGTGAGCAAGGGCCTGCTGGAGGAGTTCGGGCCGCACCGCGTGCGCGACACGCCGCTGTCGGAGTCCGGCTTCGTGGGCTGCGGCATCGGCGCGGCCATCAACGGGCTGCGCCCCATCGTGGAGGTGATGACGGTCAACTTCAGCCTGCTGGCGCTGGACCAGATCGTCAACAACGCAGCCACGCTGCGCCACATGTCGGGTGGCCAGGTGGGCGTGCCGGTGGTGTTGCGCATGACCAGTGGCGCCGGCCGGCAGCTCGCGGCCCAACACTCGCACAGCCTGGAGGTCTGGTACGCGCACGTGCCCGGCCTGCGCGTGCTCGCCCCGGCCACGGTGGCGGACGCACACGGCATGCTGCTGGCCGCCCTGCGCTGCCCCGACCCGGTGGTGATCTTCGAGCACGCGATGCTGCTCAACACCGAAGGCGAACTGCCCGACCCGGCCCCCGCCGTGGCGCTGGAGGGTGCGGCCGTGCGCCGCAGCGGCACCGACCTGAGCCTCATCACCTACGGCGGCTCGCTGCCCCGCTGCCTGGTGGCGGCCGACCAGCTGGCCACCCGGGGCATTGAAGCCGAGGTGCTGGACCTGCGCTGCCTGCGCCCGCTGGACGTGGCCAGCATCACCGCCAGCGTGCGCCGAACCCGACGCGCGCTGGTGGTGGACGAAGGCTGGAAGACCTGCGGGCTGGCGGCCGAAATCATCGCGCTGCTGATCGAGCAGGTGTTCTTCGAGCTCGACGCGCCCCCGGCGCGCGTGTGCAGCACCGAGGTTCCCATGCCCTACGCCAAGCACCTGGAAGACGCGGCGCTGCCCAACGCCGCGCGCATTGTCGAGGCAGCGCTTGCGCTGATGCACCCATGATCGAGCTCCGCATGCCCTCCTTCGGCGCCGACATGGATGCCGCGCGCTTTGTCCAGTGGCAGGTAAAGCCGGGTCAGGCGCTCAAGCGCGGCGACGTGGTGGCGGTGGTCGAGACCCAGAAGGGCGCCATCGACGTGGAGCTCTGGCAGGACGGCACCATGGCCCGCCTGATCGCACAGCCCGGCCAGCAGATCCCGGTGGGCGATGTGCTGGCCGTGCTCGCGGGCGAAGGCGAGGATTGGCAGGCCCTGGCCGCCGCGCCACCGGCAACGCCGCCCCAGCCCGCCGCAGGGCAGCGCTCACGGGTGTCGCCGGCGGCGCGCCAGCGCGCACAGGCACTGGGTGTGAACATCGAGGCGCTGGCGGCGCAGCTGGGTGAGCAGGTCGTCACGCTGGCCGACGTGGAACGCGCGGCGGCCGGCACACCCGCCGCATCCACCGCCACGCCCGCCACCATGCCCCCCAGCCGCGCCGAAGCGATGCGCTCGGCCATCGGCGCGGCCATGGTTCGCTCCTGGCACGAAATACCTCACTACCACGTGGGCTGCGAGATCGTGGTGGAAGCCCCCCTGCGCGCCCTGGAGGCCTTCAACCGCGACCGCCCTGTCAACGAGCGGGTGCTGTTCGCGGCGGTGCTGCTGCGCGCGGTGGCGCAGGCGGTGGCCGAGACCCCCACGCTCAACGGCCGGTTCGAGGGCGGCCACTTCCAGCCCGCCGAGGCGGTGCACCTCGGGGTGGTGACCTCGCTGCGCGGCGGCGGCCTGGTGGTGCCCACGGTGCACGACGCGCAGCGGCTCTCGCTGCCCGAGCTGATGGCGGCGCTGCGCGCGGTGCTGGAGCGCGCGCGCAGCGGCCAGCTGCGCAGCTCCGACCTGGCCGACTCGACCTTGAGCGTGAGCCACCTGGGCGAGCTGGGCGCTGAGTCGGTGATGGGCGTGATCTACCCGCCGCAGGTGGCTCTGGTGGGCCTGGGTCGGGTGGTGCTGCGCCCGGCGGTGGTGGACGGCCAGGTGGTCGCGGCGCGCACGCTGCGGGCCACGCTGTCCGGCGACCACCGGGTGAGCGACGGCCTGGTGGGCTCGCGCTTTCTGGCCGCACTCACCGCGCGGCTGGCCAGCACGGAGCCCGCGCCATGAACAGCCCCGAAGCACTGCGCCAGGCGGTGGCGGGCGCCCTGCGCGGCATCGCGCCGGAGGCCGACATCGACCGCATCGACCCCGCAGCCTCGCTGCGGGAACAGCTCGACCTGGACTCGTTCGACTTCCTCAAGCTCCTCATCACGCTGCAGGAGACCGTGGGTGTGGACATTCCGGAGGCCGACTACGGACGGGTCGATTCGTTGAACGCGCTGGTGGCCTACTTGCGGGGCGTTTGAGGCAGGTCAATACGCAGCGCGCGCAGCGGCGTAAGTTGGGGCTGTTCCCCAACCCTCAGGAGACAAGCATGAAACACAAGTTCACACCCCTCTGGCTGGCACTGGGTCTGGTGGCGCTGGCCGGCAGTGCGCTGGCGCAGCCGCGCTCGGCCGCGAACGACCCCGGCAAGCGCGAGTTCGACAACAGCTGCGCGAGCTGCCACGGCACCACCGGCAAGGGAAACGGCGCGCTTGTGCCTTTCCTGACCAAGAGCCCGCCAGACCTCACGCTGCTGGCGAAGAAGAACGGTGGCGTGTTGCCCATGAGCCGGCTCTACGACGTGATCGATGGCGCCGAGGTGCCGGCCCACGGCTCGCGCGACATGCCGGTGTGGGGACGTGACTACCGCATCAAGGACGCCGAGTACTTCCAGGAGTCGCCCTACAACGCCGAGGCGCACGTGCGTGCTCGCATCCTGGGCCTGCTGGAATACATCAACCGCATCCAGGCCAAGTGAGCGCCATGCACTGGCGCCTGCCCTGCGTGGCGTTGCTGGGCTGCGCGCTGGTGGCCGCCGTGGCCGCCGAACCCGGGGGCGCCGCGCCGCTGCCGGGCGGCTTCACGCCCAACCACCGCGCCATCGCCGCGCAGGCCGGCCCGGCCGTGGTGGGGATCGAGGTGGTCGGCATGCGTGCGCCGGAGTCGTCCGAATGGACCCCCGACGACGTGGCGCCCCTGCCCCCGCTGGCGCGCAAGCAGCCGTTCCACAGCCAGGGCTCGGGCTTCATCATCAGCAGCGACGGCCTGGTGCTCACCAGCGCCCACGTGATTGCCGGGGCGCGGCGCGTCACGGTGCGCCTGAGCGACTGGCGCCAGTTTCGCGCGCGGGTGCTGGGCACCGATCCCACCACCGATGTGGCCGTGTTGCGCGTGGAGGCCCAAGGCCTGCCGGTGCTGCGCCCGGGCCCAGTGGGCCGGCTGCAGGTGGGCGATCCGGTGGTGACCATCGGCGCGCCGTTCGGGCTGGAGCAGAGCGTCTCGCACGGCATCGTCAGCGCCACGGGCCGCGCACTGCCGGGTTTTGCCGCCGTGCCGCACATCCAGACCGATGCCCCGGTGAACCCCGGCCACTCGGGAGGCCCCCTGCTCGATGCGAGCGCCTCGGTGGTGGGCATCAACTCGCAGATCTACACCGTGTCGGGTGGCTACGTGGGCCTGTCGTTCGCGGTGCCGATCGATGTGGCGCTGCGGGTCAAGGACCAGATCGTCGCGAAGGGCCGCATGTCGCATGGTTACCTCGGGGTGGCGATGCAGAACCTGGACCTCACGCTGGCGCGCGCCTTTGGCCTGGACCGGCCCCATGGCGCGCTGGTGTCTGCCGTGGAAGTGGGCAGCGCTGCCGAGAAAGGTGGTCTGCGCGCGGGCGACATCATCACCGCGTTCAACGGCCAGCGGCTCCACATGGCCGGGGATCTCACCAGCCACATGGGGGTGATTGCTGCCGGTGAACGGGTGCGACTGGAGGTGTGGCGCGCCCGGGCCTCGCACGAGCTGGTGGTGCGCATGGACCCGGCCATCGGAATCGACGATGCCGTTGACCCGGAGGCCCGCTCGCCAGCACCACGCGAGCTGGGCTGGCAGATGCGACCGCTGAGCACGCAGGAACGCCAGCAGCTCGGCGTGCCCGGTGGCCTGTGGGTGCAGGCCGTGAGCGAACTGAGCGCGCAGGCGGGCCTGCAGGTGGGCGATGTGCTGCTGCTGATCAACCTCTCACCGGTGCAGTCGCTGGACGATCTGAACCGGCTCACGCAGGTGCGGCCGCAGCAGCTGGGCCTGCTGGTGGACCGCGATGGGGAGCGCCGGTTCATACCGCTGGAACTGGAATGAACCCACCGGTTCGCCCGGGTGGATACGACCTCACAATGGACGATGCACTCCATCGAACAACTGTCCCTCCACATTGCCTCTCTGAACGCACGTCGCTGGGCTCCTGCCCTGCTGCTCGCCTGCCTGGTGATCCACCCGGCGCGGGCGCAGATCCCGCCACCCGATGCCTTGCGCGCGCAGTTCGCTGACCTGCGCGAGAAAGGCACGGGTCAACTGACGGACCGCTCGATCTACCTGCGCTCCACGGAGGCGACCGACCGCATGCAGGGCGAGGTGCATGCCTTGATCGATGAGCCGTTCGAGCATGTGCGCCAGGAACTGGCGACGGCCGGGCACTGGTGCGACGTGCTGATCCTGCACATCAACGTGAAGTACTGCCGTGCCCTGCGCACCGCTGGCGGTGACGAACTGGTCTCGGGCGTGGGCCGCAAGTTCGACCAGGCCCTGTCCGAGGTGTACTGGGTGCGCTTCGGCTTCAAGGTGCTGGCCGATCGCAACGACCACCTGCTGGTCGAGCTGCGTGCGCCCACCGGCCCGCTGGCCACGCGCGACTACCGCATCGTGGTGGAGGCCGTGCCCCAGGCCGCTGGGCAGACACTGGTGCGCATGACGTATTCGTATGGCTTCGGCACGGCCGCGCGCTGGGCCATGAAAACCTATCTGGCGACCCTGGGGCGCGGCAAGACGGGTTTCAGCGTGGTGGGTCGATCACCCGATGGCCAGCCCATCCGCGTGGAGGGCGTGCGCGGCGTGGTGGAGCGCAACACCCTGCGCTACTACCTGGCGCTGCAGTCGCACCTGCAGTCGCGTGGCGCACCGGGTGCCGCCGCGCTGCAGCAAAGCCTGGGGCTGTGGTTCAGTGCCACCGAGCGCTACGCCGAGCAGCTGCACGAGATGGAGCGCGCGGACTATGTCGCCATGAAGCTCAAGGAGGTGAAGCGCCAGGAGATGGTGGCGCCACCACCACCTGGCTGAAACTCAGGTGGTGCATCAGCTCGCGCAGGATCAGCAGCGTGGCGGCCGCCTCGCGACCCGCGGGCAAGCCCTTGAGCGCGGACGGATCGCCCAGCGCACCCGAGGCCAGGCGCTGGAACACGGCTTCCACCGCGTCGCGCGTGAGCAGGGCTCCGGTCGAGCCATGGGCTTGCGTCAGACCCCGCACGAGCGGGTGGTCCGTGGCGAGGGTGGCATGCCCCGCCGACCAGGCCACCGCACGCATCAGTTCGTCCTCGACATGGTCGATGGCGCGCTCCAGCTCCACCGGCCGGGGCAGGTCGGACCGGAAGAAGAGCCGGGCCGTGCTGTCCGTGCCCAGGTCCAGCGCCACCGATGCCGGTCCACTCTCGTCGCCCTCGCGCACCAGCCACAAGGTGTCGGCCCCCAGGTGGAGCCACACCAGCGGCGCACCCGCTGCCTTTGTCGCACGGTCGAAGGCGTTTTGCACGGCGCAAGGCAGGCTCATGGCGGGGTCCTTCTTTGCTGGGTGTTCAACCGGCCAGGCCGGCCGGCGCAAGCGCCCCATCTTGCAGGCGCCGGACGATCGCGTCCAGCACGCGCTGATCGATGCCATGCCCCAGACCGGGAAACCGGTCCAGCGTGACCGGGGCGCGCAGCGCGTCCAGTTGACGCAGCGCGTCTTCGGCCAGCCGCAGCGGCATCACCGGATCGGCGTCACCGTGCATCAGGTGGATGCGGGTCTGGCCAGGTGCGCTTTGCGGAGGCTGGGCGAAGCGGCCCGCGATGGCCACCACCGCTGTTGCCAGCGGCTCTGGCTGCTGCGTGGACTCCAGCGCCATGATGGCGCCCTGCGAAAAACCCACCAGGGCAGTGCGGGTGGCGTCCACCCCGGTCTGCTGCTGCCAGTGCCGCACCGTGTCCACAAAGCGCGGCAGGGTGGCGGCCACGCGGTCCGGGCGGTTGGCCTCGGTGACACCGGCCACCGAGAACCACTGCCAGCCCCGGCCCAGGTCGCTCGGGTCGGGCGAACGCAGGCTCAGCACACAGGCCGTGGGCCACTGCGCGGCCAGGGCCCGCCCCAGTGGCACCAGGTCTTGCGGCTGCGCACCCACGCCATGGAACAGGAGCACCAGCGATGTGGCCGGGGTGGCCGGCTGGTGGACGGCGATCGCATCGAACACGCCGGCCCCGCTCATTGCAATGGACCGAAAACGAAGGCGTCCATCGACAGCACGCCGTGCGTGATGCCGCCGTCGATCACCCGTGCGGGCACCGCGTCGCCCGCGGCACCGGCCGCCACCAGCAGCGGCAGGAAATGCTCGGTGGTGGGGTGGGCGCGCTGTGCGTGGGGAGCGATCTCCAGCGTGCGTTGCAGGCGTGCGCCATCACCCTGCTGCACGGCCTCGCGCACCCAGGCCACGAACTCCGTGGCGTAGGCTTCTTCGTGGCCGTGCCCGGCGCGGAACTCGTACAGGTTGTGCGTGAGGCTGCCCGAGCCGACGATGAGCACGCCTTCATCGGCCAGCGGCGCCAGGGCCTGGCCGAAGGCCCAGGCACCAGCGGCGTCCAGCGTGGCGGGCAGCGACACCTGGAACACCGGCACGTCCGCGTCGGGGTACAGGTAGAGCAGCGGCACCCAGGCCCCGTGGTCCAGGCCGCGGCGCTCGTCTCCGTGCGTGGTCCAGCCGGCCTGCTGCAACACGTCCAGCGTGCGACGGGCCAGCTCGGGGTGGCCGGTGGCCGGGTAGCTGATCTCATACAGCGGCTGCGGGAAGCCGCCGAAGTCGTGGATGGTGGCCGGCTGCTGCGACAGGCCGACGCGCGCACCGTGTGTCATCCAGTGCGGCGAGACGATCAGCACCGCCCGGGGCCGGGGCAAGGCGCGGCCCAGGGTGCTGAGTTGCGGCCCGGCCAGGCCGGGCTCCAGCGCGAAGGTGGGCGCGCCGTGGGACACGAAAACGGTGGGCAAGCGGGTCATGCGTTTCTCCTGCGGCGCAGCGCGCCGTGCGGTCAATGAATCTCAGTCGGCGCGGCGGGCCAGCGTGGCGTCTACCGAGGCCTTGCCGGCACCGCTGACGAGCAGCGAGACCGCAGCGGCGAACAGGGCCAGGGCGAACTCGTAGCCGTTGTTGGCCATGAACAGGCCCTTGTCCAGGTGCACGGTGGCAATGGCCACCAGCATGGTCACGGCCAGCACGGCGGCGGCTGGGCGCACCAGCAGACCCAGCAGCAGGGCCAGGCCACCGAAGAACTCGGCGGAGCCAGCCAGCAACGCCATGAGGTAACCCGGGCTCAGGCCCAGCGAGTCCATGAACTGGCCGGTGCCTTCCAGGCCGTAGCCGCCAAAGGCGCCAAACAGCTTCTGCGCGCCGTGGGCCACGAAGACGATGCCGATGGGGATGCGCAGGGCCAGCGGTGCCCAGCCGGCACTGGTGCTCAGCAGGCGTTGCAGGGGGGAAGTGGTGGTGGTGTTCATGGTGGGTTCCTTAAAAAGCGGGTTGAAGGTGAATCGGTGACTGGACTTTAGGAGTTCCTCAATGGAAGATAAACATGCTCCAATGAGACTGACTGTTCCTCAAAATGAGATAAACCCAGATGGACCGATTTGAAGAAATGCGGGTGTTCGCGGCGGTGGTGGACGCTGCCAGCTTTGTGGGCGCATCCGACGCACTGCCCATGTCGAAGGCTGCGGTATCGCGCCATGTGGCCGAACTCGAAACGCGTCTGGGCGTGCGGCTGCTGCACCGCACCACGCGCAAGCTCTCCCTCACGGCCGAGGGCGAGGTGTTTCATGCGCGCTGCAAGGAGGTGCTGTCCAGCGTGGACGAGGCCGAGGCCGAGATCACATCGAGCAGTGGCGAGGCCAGTGGCCTGCTGCGCATCAACGCGCCCTTCACCTTCGGTCTGCTGCACCTGGCGCCGCTGTGGGTGGAGTTCATGGCGATGCACCCCAAGGTCACGCTGGACGTGACCCTGGCCGACCGCATGGTCGATCTGGTGGAAGAAGGTTTTGATCTCGCGGTGCGCATCGCCCGCCTGCCCGACTCCACCCTCATCAGCCGCCAGCTCACCACCACCCGCCTGGTGCTGTGCGCCTCGCCCACCTACCTCCGCCTGCACGGCACGCCGCGGCACCCGTCGGACCTGGCGCACCACGCCGTGGCGGCCTACAGCCTGTTCTCGATGGGCGACAACTGGGTGTTCACCGGGCCCGACGGGCCGGTGGCGGTGAAGGTGTCGCCGCGCCTGCGCAGCAACAACGGCGACACCTGCCGCATGGCCGCGCTGCGCCATCTGGGCATCGTGCTGCAACCCTCGTTTCTGGTCGGGCCCGACCTGCAGGCCGGCACCCTGGTGGAAGTGCTGCCCACTTTTCAGTCGCTGGAACTCGGCGTGTACGCCGTCTACCCCTCGCGCAAGTTCGTCTCGCCCAAGGTGCGCCTGCTGATCGAATTCCTCCTGGAAGCCTTCAAGATGCAGGCCTGGCCCTCACCCCGACCCACCTCCCGCGCCAGGGTCTCCGGGCGCAAAACCCGGTAAAAGTCCGTAAATACTTACATGGACACGCAAGGCCCGCAGTGCTAAAACTCCGGGCAAACCATGGGCAGGGGGCCTTTGTGGATCATGTCAACAAAAACGACGGGGGGACTTCGAGCCGCCCGCCTCAGGCGCTGGATCGCGATTCCGATTTCGCAGATCTGATGGTGGATTCGATTCCAGCGCCGCTGGGTGCGCGGCCGCTGGTCGCGTCAGGCGATGTTCATCGCGGCGCATGGCGTGGGCCCAACGCCGTGCGGGGTCAGAACCTCGACAGCGAGCTCGTGGCCTGCATCCAGGCCTGCACAAACATGCTGCTGCACCCGGACAGTGGAGATGCCCCTGGCGAGATCCCGACCGAGCTGCTGATGCTCTCGCTGCCCCACAACCCCCAGGTACAGCTCAGCGCCCTGCTCTACCTCGCCGAGGTCGCCCACGAGCACGACCCGCAACCACTGGGCCACATTCTGTTGCGGCACGCGCTGACGCTGGTGCGTCTGACCAATCTGCACGCCGCGCCCGCCGCGCCTGCCCAGTCGATGAGCCACCTGTGCTCCTCGGCCCTGCAGGCCCGCATCGAGACCGAGACGGTCAAGCGGATCATCGTCGAGCAGAAGCTCCAGCCCGGCCCTGCCGATACCCTGCACTGGCCCTGGCCGATGCGCATCTACACGCTGGGGCGGTTCGGCATGCGGCTCAACGACGAGCCGCTGGTCTTCAACAGCAAGTCGCCACGCAAGGCGCTGGAGTTGCTGCAACTGCTCATCGCCAGTGGCGGGCGAGAAGTCAACACCACAGCGCTCATGAACGGGCTGTGGCCCGAGGAAAGCAGCAGCAACCTGCGCAACCTGTTCGACAACACCCTGCACCGCCTGCGGCGCCTGCTCGGCACGCCCGAGGCGCTGCCCATGCACAACGCCAAGCTCTCGCTCGACCCCAGGTATTGCTGGGTCGACGCCTGGGCGTTTGGCCGCCTGACCAACGCCAGCAACCTCCCCGGCGTGCAGGACATCCCCGCCCGGACACCCCTGCAAGAGCGGGAGGCGCGCGCGGCGATGCGGCTCTACACCGGGCATTTCCTGCAGTCCGAAGGCGACATACCGTGGGCCTTGCCGTTTCGCGACCGGGTGCGCAATCGCTTCCACCGACTGATCACCAGCCTGGGCCAGCGGCTGGAGAATGAAGAGGCCTGGGACAAGGCCATCGCGGTCTACGAACACGGGCTGGAAATCGACAACCTGTCGGAGGCGCTGTACCAGCACCTCATGGCCTGCCATCTGCAGCGCGGCGAACACGCCCAGGCGCTCATGGTGTACCGCCGCTGCCGCGAGCTGCTCTCCATCGTGCTCGGTGTGGCGCCCTCCGCGCGCACCGAACAGCTTTACCGCACCGCAACCGCCGCCCGCCGCTGAGCCGACGGGCGGCGCCCGCCGCGCCCGTGGCTCGTTCATTTCTATGTGATCTCTAGGGTTCCCCTGCCTAGCATGAACCGATTTTCTGCCGTCGGCGGAAGAGCGTGTCGTGAATACAGCTGGAGGGTGCCATGGAAAACATCGGCCTGTCGGGTGAGTCGTTCAAAGCGAGCCGTTCCATCTTTTTGTCGAAGCTGCTGAAACCGCGAAAACTCTGGACGCGGTTGCAAGACAGCTACCTGCAGTGGCGTGACCGACACGCCTGGTTCACCCAGCCCAACCCGCCAGCGCACGCGCGCCGGCAAGCCAGCTTCCGTGCGGACGACCGCGCCTGGACGCTGCCCCAGACGCAGGTGCCCCGCGCACGCCTGCGCATGCGCCCGCGTCGCATGCACCTGGTTCGCACCGGTCGGGGCTTCGGCCTGGAAGCCATGGAACCCCGCCTGCTGCTGTCGGCCGACATCTCCTACATGGCGCAGGCCGACGGTGCCTTCACGCTGCGCATGGACGACATCGACGGCGTGGCCACCGTGCGCCTGATGGACAACGCGCAGGGCCTGATCGTGGCCTCCGCCGCGCTGACCGACATCGACGGCAGTTCCGGCGCCGGCGTGCGCGTGATCAGCAGCCACTACGACGTGCGCCTGACCATCGACTCCAGCATCGTCAAGGCCAACATGGCAGGCGGCATCGCCTTCGAGGGTGGCACCGGCGAGGACAGCCTGCTGGGCTCCAGCCTCGATTCCATCTGGACACTGATGGGCGAAGGCAGCGGCCAGCTGAACAGCAACCCGCTGTGGACCGGCGTGAGCTTCAGCGGCCTGGAAAACCTGATGGGCGCCGCCGACAACGAAGACACCTTCGTGGTGAAGGCCGGGGGCGCTCTGGCCGGTGTGATGGATGGCGGAGCCGGTGGCTTCGACTCGATGGTGCTGGACGGCGGGACGTTCGAGAACGTGACCTACAGCGCCAGCGGCCCGAACTCGGGACACGTCGAGCGCGATGGCCAGCGCCTGAACTACGACGGGCTGGAGCCCATCACCGACAACATGACCGTGGACAACCGGGTCATCAGCACCAACGCGCTGGACGGCGACCCGATTCCCTTCCCCGACGACATGGCCGACGAAGCCACCCTGACCGACAACGGCGACGGCACGGTCACGTTCGCCTCGGTCTCGGGCATCCCGACCTTCGAGTCCATCACCTTCAACAAGCCCAGCACCAGCCTGACCATCAACCTCGGCGGCGACCTGGGCGTGCCGTTCTTCAACAAGGACGTGCTCACGGTCAACGCGCTGGACCTCGGCACCGCCAACCTCACCATCAACGGCGAAGACGGCAACGACGAGATCACCTTTGCCGGCACCGTCACGGCGGGTGCCATCGTTGTCAATGCCGAGTCGATCACGGTCAACAGCACCATCAACGCCAGCGCCCTGACCTTCACAGCCGACGTGCAGGAAGACGGCACGGTGCCACTGGCCAGCAGCTACCTGGGGCTGTACGTGGTGGCCGACAGTGGCGCCCTGATCGACCTCACCGGCGCCACCATCAACGTGGCCGGTGCCGTGGTGCTCACCGCCACGTCCACCTTCGACATCAACGCCAATCCGGCCGAGTTCGGCACCGATGTGTTCGCGCTCGCCGGCCTGGCGGTGCTCGGCTCGGCCGAGATCAAGGTGCACGACACGCAGTTGAGCGCGGGCAGCCTGCTGGCGCACGCCAAGGTGGACGTGGGCTACACGCTGGTGGCCGATGCCGACGACAGCACCGCCCCCCAGAGCCCGCAGACCGACGCGGCCGTGACCATCGTCTACCTGGAAACAGAGGCCCGCACCGTGGTCTCGGGCAATGCCAACCTGCAGGTGTCGGGTGACGTGAGCCTCAAGGCCGAGACCCTGGCCGACGTGAACGCCACCGCCGACGGCGGCACCGACAGCGGCAACATCGGCGCCACGCTGGCGCTGACCATCGTCAATCTCACCACCGAAGCCGCCGTGACCGGCACCTCGACGATCAACGCCACGGGCGCGGACGCCGACGTCACGGTGCAGGCCATCGAAACCGCCACCGTGGTGGCCGATGCCACCTCCACCGCCGGCGGTGCCAGCGAAGGTGACGGCAGCAACCGCTCCCAGCAACGCCTGGACAACCCCGACAAGGACGTCGACACCAACGACAAGGTGAAGACCGCCAACGGCAATGTGAACTTCGCCGGCGCCATCGCCCTGTCCTTCTTCACCTCCAGCACCACCGCCGGCATCGACACCACCGGCAGCGTCAGCGCCGATGGCTCGGTCGATGTGAGCGCCCAGGCCACCGAAACCGTGACCACCACCGCCGACGGCAGCAACACCGGCAGCGGCGCGGCCACCGGCGTGGGCATTGCCGTGGCGTTCGCCCTCTCCGACAGCTCCACCAGTGCCAGCATCGGCGGCCCCGTCCTGATCGACGCAGGCGATGGCGTGAACGTGTCGGCCACCCTGGCCGCCGGCAACAGCTACAGCGTGACCGCCACGTCCGGTGCGGGTCAATCCACAGACAACGCCGTGGCGGGCTCGGTCGCCATCCACGTGCTGAGCACCAGCGTGGAAGCCGCCGTGCTGACCGACACCACCCTGGCGGCAGGCACCGACGTGAGCCTTTCGGCCACCAACACCACCACCGCCACCACCACCGCACAGCCCGTGGTGGTGGACGCCGACAGCCCCAATGCCGACAACGGCATCGGTGCTTCGGTGGCCGTTGCTTCGGTGGACAACCTCTCGTCGGCCCGCATTGCGCAGAACGCCGACCTCACGGGTGCCGCCGACGTTTCCCTGGACGCCACGGGCACCTACACCACCACCACCACCGCCAAGGCCGGCGGTGCGGGCGACAGCGTGGGCTTTGGCGGCGCGTTCGCCATTTCGGTGGTCGACAACACCACCCAGGCGGTCGTGGAATCGGGCAACGAACTCACGGTGGCCAGCCTGGACGCCACCGCCACCCACACCGGCCACACCACCACAAAAGCCCTGGGCGACGCCGTGGGCGGCACCGCCGTGGGTGCGGCCATTGCGCTGAGCTTCGTGGACGACGTGGCGGTGGCCACCACCGCGCGCGACATCACCGCCACCGCAGGCGGCGTGAGCTTTGCCGTGGTGGCCGAAGCCAGCAGCCTGGCCGAGGCCAAGGCATCGGCCAAGGGCACCACCAGCGAAGAGGAAGGCGGCGGGGGCAACAGCTCGGCCAACGACCAGGTCGGCAAGCAGACCACCCTGGCCAACAGCAAATCGGGCGACGGCGACGCCGCCGGCCAGAGCGCCGACGATGGCAACGGTGGCTCGGTGGGCGTGGCGGCGGCGCTGGCCCTCAACGTGGCGTCCGCCCGCGCCGACGCCTCCATCGTCGCGCCCGTTGCCGTCACGGCCACAGGTGCAGTCAGTCTGAGCAGCGAACTCGACATGGATGCTGAAGCCGTGGCCGATGGCGCGGCTGCGGGCACCGAAGGCGACGGTGGCACCACGGTGGGTGTGGCCGTGGCGCTCAACGTGGCCAACCTGGACAACGTGGCCTTGCTGGGTGCCGGCGCCTTCGTGAGCAGCCAGGGCTTCACCGCCTCGGCCACCATGAAAGGTGGCGACACCGCCAAGCACAAGACACGCGCCAAGGCGACCTCGGGCGCCAGCGAGGGCGACACCGGTGTGGCCGGCTCGTTTGCGCTGAACGTGACCAACAAGGGCGACGACATCGGCACACGCGCGGCCATCGAAGACGGCGCGGTGGTCCAAGCCGGCTTCGGCGATGTGCTCATCGAGGCCGAGAGCACCAGCGAGAACACGGTGGAAGCCACCGCCGCCGTCACCGGTGGCGGTGCCACCGGCGTGGGTGTGTCCATCGCCGTGCATGTGGTGGAAAACACCACCGAGGCCCTGGTCCTGGGCACGCTGCTGGGTGGCGACGACGTGACACTCACGGGCGACGGCAGCCACGACACCACCACCGACGCGTCCGGGGGCGCCAGCCCGACCGACCCCAGCGCCACCGGCGTGGGCGGCTCCTTTGCCATCACCGTGGCCGACAACGCCACCCGCGCCACTCTGGGCAGCGGCGCGGCCCTGAACATCGGCGGCAGCCTGGAGGCCACCGCCAACCACCACGGCAGCACCCTCACCGAAGCGCTCGGCCAGGCCCAGGGCAGCA
This sequence comes from Hydrogenophaga sp. PBL-H3, assembly GCF_010104355.1. Lineage (NCBI taxonomy): Bacteria > Pseudomonadati > Pseudomonadota > Betaproteobacteria > Burkholderiales > Comamonadaceae > Hydrogenophaga > Hydrogenophaga sp. PBL-H3. Next base: position 1,889,777 of record NZ_CP044972.1, on the reverse strand, counting down.
CCGCGGTGGGCGCATCCATCGCGCTGAGTTTCGTCAACGACGAAGCCAAGGCCAGCACCGCGCGCAACGTCCTCGCGGACGGCGCCGTGGCGTTCGGCGCCCATGCCGATGCCACAAGCCAGGCCAAGGCCACCGCATCGGTGGCCGGCGCCAGCAGCGAAGAAGACGAAGGCGGCGACACCTCCAACGCCCAGCTGGGCAAACAGAAGAACACCGCCAACAGCAAGGGCGGCGCCGGCTCGGCCGACACCCCGGCCGAGGCCACGGCCGATGACGGCAGCGGTGGTGGTGGCTCGGTTGGCGTGGCCGCCGCGCTGGCCCTCAACGTGGCGTCGTCGACCGCTGAAGCAAGCATCGGCAGCTTCACCACCGTCACCGCCAGCGGCGGCCAGGTGGCCCTGCGCTCGTCCAACAACATGGACGCCAGCGCCGTGGCCGATGGTTCGAACGTGGATGTGACCGGCGCCGACCCCGAGGCCGCCGACCCGAAACCAGCAGATACCGCCGTGGGCGCAGCCGTGGCCATCAACGTGGCCGACATGCGCAACGTGGCCATCGTGGGCACGTCCGCCAACGTCAGCGGCCTGGGCTTCGTCGCCAGTGCCACCATGAAGCAGGCCGAAGGCGAGACGCTGCACAGCCTGGCCGCCACCGCCAAGTCGGGTGCGGCGGCCGGGGAGACCGGCGTGGCCGGCTCGTTCGCGCTGAACATCGTCAACCCCGCCAGCGGTTCGGTGACCGAGGCCGCCGTTCGCTCGGGTGCCACCGTCAACGCCAACAGCAACGACGTGCAGATCTCCGCCGCCAACCGCAGCGAGAGCGAGGCCAGGGCCGAAGCCTCGGCCACGGCCGGCAAGACCGGCGTGGGTGCGTCCATCGCCATCCAGGTGATCGACCAGCTGACCGAGGCACAGATCGAGAACGGCGCCACGCTCACTGGGGGTGACGACGTCACGCTCAGCGCCAGCGGCGAGCACGACAACACCACCTACGCCCAGGGCGGCGCGGGCGGCGAAGGCACGGCCACCGCGGTGGGCGGGTCGTTCGCACTCACCATTGCCGACCACAGCACCGAAGCCAGCCTGGGCACGGACACCGGCCTGAACATCACGGGCGACTTCTCCGCCACCGCCACCCACCACGGCGACACCGAGACCGAGGCCGAAGGCAAGGCCGAGGCCAGCGACACCGCCGTGGGTGCCGCCATCGCACTGGCCTTCGTCACCGACGATGCCCTGGCCAGCAGCTCGCGCAGCATCCGGGCCGACGGTGACGTGAGCCTGAGCGCCCTCGCCGACGGCGCCAGCCTGGCGCAGGCCACGGCCTCGGCCAAAGGCGCGGACAAGGACAAAGAATCGGGCAACGGCAACGACACGGCCGACCAGCAGAAAAACAAACAGGTCGGTGTGGCCAACAGCAAGAACGCAGGCGCCGACAAATCGGCCGGCGGCACCACCTCGGCCAACGACGGCAGCGGTGGATCGGTGGGCGTGGGTGCGGCCCTGGCCCTCAACGTCTCGGCCTCGCGCGCCGAGGCGTCGCTGCTGGGCGGCACCACGCACATCATCGCCAACGACGACGGCACCGATGGCGGCGCCGTCTCGCTCACCTCGTCGAACAACATGGACGCACAAGCCATCGCCAGCGGCGAGGCGGTCGGGCCATCCGTGGCCACCGCCGTGGGCGTGGCCATTGCCATCAACGTGGCCGACATGCGCAACGTGGCCGTGGTGGGCTCTGGCGTCGAGGTGGACGGCGACGGCTTCACCGCCAGCGCCACCATGAAGAACGCGGGCGACACCGTGCACGTGTTCGAGGCCAAGGCCATCGCTGGCGCCAGCGCCACCGACACCGGCGTGGCCGGCTCCTTCGCGCTCAACATCGTCAACCCCGGCAGTGGCTCGGTGACCGAGGCAGGCATCCAGGGCACGGGCAACGTGGACGCCGGCTCGGGCAACGTGAGCATCACCGCGGCCAGCACCACCGACAGCGAAGCGCGCGCCGAGGCCGAAGTCGAGGCCGGTGCGACCACTGGTGTGGGCGCCTCCATCGTGGTGCAGGTGGTGGACAACGACGTGTTCGCGCGCGTGGCCAACGGTGCCACCCTCACGGGGGGCAACAACGTCACCCTGAGCGCCACCGGCAGCCACGACACCACCACCTTCGCCCGGGGCGGCGCCGCTGGCGCCGAGACCTCGGTGGGTGGCTCGTTCGCCATCGTCGTGGCCGACAACAAGACCCAGGCCACGCTGGGCACCAGCGCCGGCGCCGGCCTGAACATCGACGGCGACTTCAGCGCCACCGCCACGCACCATGGCAACACCAGCAACACCGCCAAGGGCGACTCGGCGGGCGCCACCGCGGTGGGCGCAGCCATCGCGCTGAGCTTCGTCAGCGACGAAGCGGTGGCCAGCACCGCGCGCAACCTCCTGGCCGATGGCTCGATCGCCTTCACCGCCAACGCCGATGGCAAGAGCACGGTCGACGTGCTGGCCTCGGCGGTGGGCGCCGACAAGAGCGAAGAAAACAACTCGGGCAGCAGCAAGGCCAACGACCAGACCAGCAAGAAGACCGGCCTGGCCGACCAGAAATCCGGCCGAACCAACGAACAAGGCACCAGCCGCACCAGCGCCAACAGCAGCAGCGGCGACGTGAGCGTGGCCGCCGCCATCGGACTGAACGTGGCCAAGTCCATCGCGCGCGCCAGCATTGGCTCGGGCCTGACCGTCAGGGCCGATGCGGACAACAACAACACCGGCACCGGCACGCTGTCCTTGCAGGCCTCCAACAACATGGACGCCACCACGAGCGCCGATGGCAAGGCCAAGACCAGCAGCGGGGGCGACAGCATCGGCGTGGCGGTGGCCATCAACGTGGCCGACATGACCAACGAGGCCAGCATCGGCACCGGCAGCACCATCTCGGCCGACGGCCTGACGCTGCGCGCGACCATGAAAGATGTGGCCGGCGATTCGCCCGACACGCACCGCTTCGGCGCCAGCGCTCTGTCGGGTGCCAGTGGCGGTGACATCGGCGTGGCCGGCTCGGTGGCCATCAATGTGGCCAACACCGACACCATTGCCCGCGTGGGCAGCGCCAGCAGCGTGACGCTCAACGGTGGCAGCGTGGGCGACGTGAACATGGCCGCCACCAGCCGCACCGACAACACGGTGTCGGCCAAATCCAAGGCCCAGGGTGGCGACACCGGCGTGGGCGCCTCGATCGCGGTGAACATCGCGCTCAACGACACCATCGCCGAGGTGCAGAACGGCACCACCGTGAGTGGCGGTGCCGACAACTTTGCCATCAAGGCCAACAACACCAGCAACGTGAACACCACCGCCGAGGCCGGTGCCGCGGGCAGCACGGCGGTGGGCGGCGGCATCGCGGTCACCGTCTCGGAGAACGACACGGTCGCGCGCATGGGCAGCGGCGGCGGCGGCACCATCGCTCTCACCGGCGGCCTGGAGGTCGAAGCCACGCACAGCAACACCGTCTACACGTTGTCCAACGGCGAGGCCGCCGGCGACGGCGTGGGCGTGGGGGCCTCGGTCTCCATCAACATCGTGGTGGACGACACCACCGCCGAGGTGGGCCACAGCTTCAGCGGCGCCGACTTCATCGACGTGATCGCCACCTCCACCATCGACGCCAAGGCCGAATCCAAGGCCAGCGCCGAGGGCGGCAGCAGCAAGAAGGCAGACGGCACGACCGACTCCGACGACGCCGACCAGGAGTCGGCCAAACAGAGCACTTTTGCCTCCAACAAAGGCGGCACGTCCACCACACCGCAAAGCACCACCAATGCCCAGAGCGGCTTGAACTCGGGCAACAGCAACGCCAACAGCCAGTCGGGCTCGGGCACCGGCAGCAGCAGCGTGAAGGTGGCCGCCACCGTGGCGGTGAACTTCATGGATGCCGACAACGAGGCCATCGTCGGCCCGAACGTCTCGCTGGGTTCATCAGGCGCGGCCAAGGTCGAGGCCATCGGCCATTTCGACGGCCAGGCCATCGCCACGGCCACCTCCACCGACATCAGCTCCGACACCGGCGTGGCCGGTGCGGTGGCGGTCAACATCGGGCTGGCCGACAACCAGGCGCGCGTGGGCAGTGGCGCCACCATCAATGCCGCCAGCGTGGCGGTGCGCGCCGTGATGGCCGACGGAGAGACCAACACCTGGAAAACGCGCGCCCTGGCCGGCGCGGTGTCCAACGGCGACGGCATCGGTGGCTCGATCTCGGTCAACTACCTGGATGTGACGACCCTGGCCGACGTGGGCAACAACGCCACGCTCATCGCCAACAGCGGCAGCATCAACGTGCAAGCCGAGAGCCACAACCAGTTGCAGAACATCGCCGGTGGCGCCGGGCTGGGCATCGACGGCGCGGGCGTGGGCATTGCCGTGGCTGTCAACGTGCTGACCAACCCCAACGAGGACCCGGTCACCGACACCGAAGGCCTGTACACCGGCGCACGCATCGGCAGCAACGCCACGCTCAACGCGTCGGCCGCTGGTGGCGTGAATGTCTCGGCCGATGCCGAGCTGCTGCCCGTGACCGAATCGCTGCCGGTGATCGGCAGCGTGGACGTGACCAGCTTTGCCGCCGGCATCGCCGGCAGCGGCAGCAGCACTGCGGTGGGCGGCTCGGCATCGGTCAATGTGATCGAGATGAAGACCGAGGCTTCCGTGGGCGACGGCTCGAACGTGAGCGCGCGCGACAACATCACCGTGAAGGCCACGGACGAACTGCACCTGTTCACCGGGGCGGGCGCCCTGGGCGCCTCGGCCGGTGGCACGGCGGTGGGCATCGGCATCGACGTGACCGTGGCTTTCCGCGACACCCTGGCCACCGTGGGTGGCGGCGCCAGCCTCACCAGCTCGCAGGGCGGCATCACCATCGAGGCCGACGCCGACGACGAGCACACCGCCATCGCGGCCTCGTTCGGTCTGTCGGTGGGCAGCGGTGCCGGTGTGGCGGGCTCCATTGAAGTGGCGGTGTGGGACACCGAGACCCGTGCCACCGTGCAGGCGGGCACGGCGCTGGACAAGAGCGTCCTGTCCGCCGCGGCCGGCAATGTGGCCGTCACCGCCAACGGCGACTTCGACATGTTCGCCCTGGCCGGCGGTGTGTCCTTCGGCCTGAGCGGCTCGGCCGCCGGCATCTCGGGCATCGTGGTCGTGCACTCCGATGTGGTGAGCGCCGACCTGGAGGGCTTCGCCGACGTGACCACGGGCGGCAGCCAGGGCCTGAAGGTGCACGCGACCTCCACCGACAACATCATCACCATCGCTGCGGCCGGCAGCGGTTCGGGCAGTGGCGCGGCGGTGGCCGGCTCGGTGGCGGTCACCGTGCTCGACGAGGACACCATCGCCAACCTGGGGGCCGACAGCAAGGTCACGGCCACCTCGGTATCGAACAACCCGGGCGTGGACATTTACGCCAGCGCCGACACCGACCTGCTGACCATCGCGGGCTCGCTGGCCATTTCGGCCGGTGGCGCCGGACTGGGCGCCGGGGTCAACGTGGCCACGATGACCAAGGTCACCGAGGCCAAGATCGGAGCCCGCACCGAGATCGACGCGGACGGCAACGTGGCGGTGGAAGCGGTGAACAAGGAAGACATCGGCTCCTTCTCGGTGGCCGCCGGTGGTGGATCCAACGTGGGCATCACGGTGTCGGCCGATGTGTTCGTGCTCACGCTGGACACCCGTGCCACCGTCGGTGCGCAGGCCGACATCAACGCCAACGGCAGCGTGCTGGTCCAGACCCAGGACGAGAGTGACCTGGACCTGATCGTCGGCGGCGTGGCCATCGGCGGCACGGCCGGCGTGGGTGTGGCGGCTGGTGTGGTGGTGGTCAACAAGACCAACGAGGCCGGCATTGGCGCTGGCGCACTGGTGACCGGGCGTGGCAACAGCGCCGTGTCGGCACGCACAGGCGCTTACGACATTGCCTATGTGGCCGCAGCAGCGCCTCAGGACTACGACCCCGCCACCCAAGGCGGCACCAAGCCCACCAAATCGCAGCTGGAGGCCGGCACCCCCGGTGGGATGGACCAGTTCAGCGACCTCGACCAGGACGGCAACGACGGAGACGCCGAGGTGGACCCCGGCTTCACCGGCAAACGCACCGCCAACGCCACCAGCAACACCGATTTCCGGGGTGTGGCCGTGTCGGCCACCAGCAAGGACGACATCGCCACCATCGCGTTGAGCGTGGGCGGTGGCGGCACAGTGGGCGTGGCCATCGGCGCGGCGATCAACGTGATCGACGTCAACACCCGCGCCACGATCGGCGCCAACGCACAGATCAACCAGGCCGCTGGCACGCCGAATGCGGCCCAGACCGTGCTGGTGGCCGCCGCCAGCGACTTCAACCACGTGGGCGTGGGCGCCGGGGCGGCCTTCGGCGGCTCGGGCGCTGGTGCTCCTGGTGTGGACGTGTCGGTGGTCGACATCGAAACCCTGGCCTCCATCAACGACGGCGCCATCGTGGACGCCGCGGACGACGTGGCGGTGGTGGCCAACGCCCAGGAAAAGATCCTCATCGTCTCGGCCGGCATCGCCTTCAGCGGCGTGGTCAGCCTGGCCGGCGGCGTCTCGGTGCTTTCGCTCAACGCCAACACCACGGCGGCCATTGGCCAGAACGCCGATGTGGACGCCGGCGGCGATGTGGCCGTGATGGCCAGCGACGACACCCAGTTCACGGTGGTGTCGGGCGCTGTGGCCGTGGGCATCAGCGGTGCCGGCGCGGCGGGCTCGGTCGGCGTGGTGACCATCACCAAGGAAACCAATGCCAGCATCGGCAACAACGCCGAGGTGGACGCACAGGCCACGGGCGTTGGCGGCGGAGTATCGGGCGTGCTCGACGGCAGCATCGCCGGCAGCAGCTTCGGCACCGAAGCCGCGCCAGTGCGTGGCGTGGTGGTTCAGGCCGAATCGAGCGAAAAGGCCACCCATGTGGCGGTTGCTGGCGGTGTGGGCCTGTACGCCGGCATCGCCGGCGGCGTCACTGTCACCATCTTCGACTCCGACACCAACGCCACCATCGGCACTGGCGCAAAGATCAACAACGACGAATCGAACTACCTCACCGACAACACGGTGGGGGCCGGCCAGGGGGTGTATGTGGTGGCGGCCAACCGCGCCGACATCACCTCGTTCGCCGGCGCGCTGGGCGTGGGCTTCGTGGGCCTGGCCGGTGCGGTGGACTTTGGCAGCATCAAGAACGACACCACGGCCACGATCGGCGACAACGCGATCGTCAAGGCCAAAGGGGACGTCGAACTGCACGCGCTGGCCAACCGCCACCTGCAGGGCTTCACCTTCTCCGGTGCTGGTGGCGTGGTTGGCCTGGGCGCTTCGGTGTCGGTCTGGTCCATCGGCGAGGATTTCTCCGACTCTTACGCCGATTCGGAAAACGACGGCGACAGCGATTCCGACAGCGCCCTCAGTGGCGATTCGGGCAATGCCACCGCCGACGCGGGTGCCCAGTCAGAAGATGGTGTGTCCGGCCTGTCGACCGAGCTCAACAAGTTCAGCAACGGCACCAACAGCAACAGCGCCGATTCCCGCGTGGCCAGCACCATGGGCTCGGCCACCGGCTCATTGACCACCAAGTCGCTGACCAGCGCCCAGCTGAGCAACCTGCTCACCACGCCCCTGCCGCTGGAGCGCGGCACCACCGCTGCCATCGGCAATGCCGATGTTCGCGCGGGTGACGACATCGAGGTCACGGCCGCTGAAAACATGGAGGTTGACCTCCTGCTGGGCAACCTGGGCGTGGGCCTGGTGGGTGCGGGCGCCTCGATCGCGGTGCTCAATCTGTCGGGCAACGTCAACGCCAAGGCTGGCGGCAAACTGCGCGCGGGCGACAACATCCTCGTGGACGCCGACTTCACCCAGGAAGTGGATGTGCTGTCGGTGGCGCTGCAGGGCGGCTTCGTCGGCCTGGGCGCCTCTGTCGTCGTGGTCAATGACACCAGTGCCGTGCGCGCCCTGGTGGCCGACGGATCGGCCATCGACGACGCCGCGCAGGTCACGGTCTCGGCCAGTGCCGACCAGAACTTCGACCTGGCCTCCACCGGCGTGCAGGTGGGCGCCGTGGCTGCGGGCGCCTCGTTCACCAAGCTCACCGTGGGCGACGACGACGGCAACACCAAGGAAGTCAAGGCCGCCATCGGCAACAACGTCGACATCGGCAAGATCGCCGCCATCGACAACCTCTCGGTGACGAGCTATTCCGAACTGGACGCCGAAGCCGACACCTTCGCGCTGGCCGGCGGCGCCATCGCACTGACGATCAACTTCGCGTACGTGGACGTCAACACCGACACCGAGACTTCCATCGGCGACAACGTCGAGATCGTGGCCAACGGCGCACTGTCCCTGACCAGCAGCACCAGCCACAAGGCCACCACCGACGTGTTTGCCCTGTCGGTCGGCCTGGGCGTGATCGGGTCGAGCATCGCTGAAACCAACGTCACTCCGACGCTGACCACTTCGATCGGCAGCAACGCCACCATTTCGGCTGGCAGCCTGTTCATGCGCTCGCAGCACAACTTCAACGGCGAGGCCGCCGACAGCGACCGTTACTCCACCTCCACGACCGAGGCCGCCGGTGGCGGTCTGTTCAGCGGCCAGGGAGCTTTCCCCAAGGCCACCTCCAATGCCACGGCCACCACAAAGGTGGGCGGCGGGGGCAACATCGCGCTGACCGGCAACCTGGAGCTCAAATCCCGGGTGAACAACATTGCGGACGCCAACACCAACGTCTTCTCCTTCGGTGCGGCGGCCATCGGCGCCACCATCACCATTGCGGAGGCCAACGGGGGTGCCACCACCGAGTTTGGCGCTAACGTGTCGGGCGCCAACGACATCAAGGTGGAGGCGCTCGCCTACAGCGTGGCCGACGCCCGCTCCGAATCCGCCGCGGGTGGCCTGCTCGCCGCCGTCTCGGTGAACTCGTCCGAAGCCAGGGCCAATCCGGAAGTGGCGGCCCGCATCCTGAACAACACCCAGATTTCGGGTGTGCGCAATGTGACTGTGGAGGCCAGGGGAGCCTCCGAGGGCGACGCCCGCGTGGAAGGTGTGGCCATTGGCGGCGTGCTGGGCGCTGGCGCCTCCGACGCCGAGACCACGGCAACGCCCAAGGCCAACGCGGCCATCAACGCGGGCACGCGCATCAGCGCCACCGGCGACATCACCGTGCGCGCCGAGGCGGGTCCGCTGGACATCGACTCCAACGAGTTCGGCATCTCGGCAGCCAACTCCACCGAGGACACGATCACCGTCAACAGCCACGGCCTGAGCACGGGTGATGCGATCGAATACGACGCCGGTGGCAACACCGAAATCGGCGGCCTGGACCAATACGAACCCGACCAGATCACCATCGTGCTGCCCGGCGGCATCGAGGTCGATGTCAACCAGCGTCGCCTGTACGGTGTGATCGCCTACGAAAACGACGACGGCAGCATCGACCCGAACAAGATCTATCTGGGTGCGGCCTTCGACACCGCCAAGATCGACAGCGCCACCGAGATCATCACCTTCGCCCAGGCGCACAACTTCATCGCGGGTGACCGCGTGCGCTACCAGCGCGGCAGCAGCGATGGCCTGGCGAACTTCGGCCTCAGTGAGGCCGACGGCGTCTTCTACTACGTGCTGGTGATCGACGAGACACGCATCCGACTGGTCGACAGCTACACCAAGGCCACCGACCCCGACAGCGCGTTCAAGAACTTCGACGTCATCGACGACGTCAATGGCGGCACCAACGTCATCTCGATCACCAACCACGGCTTCAACGACGGCGATGCCGTCACCTACGACGCGCCAGACCCGTCCAGCTTCCTCACCGGCCAGGTGGATGCCAGCTACAACATCCTCACGAACAAGCTGGATTTCGTTGACAACAACAACATCGTCTTCGTCAACGACGACGGCAACCTCATCGCACACGGCTTCACGGGCGGCGAAATCGTGCGCTACAACGTGACGGACGCCGGTGGCGTTCCGGCCAATGCGCAACCCATCGGCGGGCTGGAGAACGGCGGCACCTACCGGGTGCTCGTGGTGGATGCCTTCACCATCCAGCTCAAGCGCAACTCGGTGGTCTCCACCGACGCCGATTTCCTGCTGGACAACGGTGTGCAGAAGTTCGTGCGCAACGATGGCGGCAGCTTCTCGGCCGACGGCTTCACCACCGACCTTCCACTCTCCGTGGTCGATCTGTCCCCGCTCTTCGTCGGGGTCTACACCGTGACCAACGTGGCCGGCAGCACGATCTCCGTGTCGGGCGGCGTCGACTTTGCCGCCACCCGCGTGCGCGACACCATTGATTTCGTGCGGGGCGCCACTGCAGCCGACTTCGACACCATCGTGCTCAACGGTCGACCCGGTTTCAGCTGGGCCGACGAAGGCTTCGGTTTCGGCAGTTCGATCAACGTGACCGGGGCGGGCAGCTACAACGGCACCTACTCGGTGCTCGCGGTCAGCGCCGACGGCACCACCCTGACCATCAACCAGAAGCAGGGCTTTGGCGCGACCACGAACAACCTGGCGAACGTCACGGTTGACCGGGGTGATCGCACCAGCGTCACCTTCGATCAGGGTGCCATCGCCCTCTCACGGCCCCAGGACACGGTCCTTGACGCGCAGAATCCCGCCGACCCCGGAGATCCGCCCAACACCAAACTGCGCGACAGCAACGACCTGCATGCCCTGATCCGCGTGGCGGATCTGCCCATCGGCAACCTGCAAGACCAGAAGACCTACTACGTCGACAAGCTCAGCGACAACACCTTCCGGCTCACGACCGACAAGCTGCTGACCAACGTGGTGGACCTCCAGCCCACCGCCGACACCCTGCGCACACCGGATTCCCACCGCATCGGCATGCTCGCGGTGGACCTCACAGCGGTGAGCTTCCTCGACAAGAGCATCCAGATCGACGCGGTGGCCGACACCATCACCTTCCTCAACGAGGAACACGGCTACAGCAATGGCCAGACCATCCGCTACCAGCTGGGGGTGGGCATTGCCAATGCCAGCGAAGGCGATGCGGCCGGCACGCTGTACTACATCCGCGTGCTCGACAACCGCACCATCCAGCTGGTGGACACGCTGCAGAAAGCGACCAACCCGGGCGCCGTGCTCGACAGTTTCACGCCCACCGTCGTCAGCGATGCGGGCAACACCATCACCCTGAACGGCCACGGTTTCAACAACGGTGATGTGCTGACCTACGAAGCCCCCGACCGCGCCACCGCAACCACCAGCCAGGTGGCCGGCAACAGCGTGAGCTTCAGCAGCAACCACGGCCTGACCGACGGCGACAAGGTGCTGTACACGGTCAATGACTACTTCAACCCCGACCCGACACCGGCACCGGGCTTCGAGAACGACTACACCCGCACGCCGATCACGGGCCTGGTGCACAACACGGTCTACCGGGTCGAGTTCGTCGACGCCGACACCATCAAGCTCAAGCGCAACGACACCGTCATCGGCAACCTGCAGTTCGTGCTGGACGGCACCACGCAAAAACTCATCCGCACCAACGGCGCCAGCTGGGCCGATGCCGGCTTCGCCAGTGGACACACCATCATCGTCACCGGTGCCGGCGCCGACAACAACGGCAGCTACACCGTGGGCAGCGTGTCGGGTGCCACCCTCAGCCTGACCGGCGGGCCCAACTTCAAGGCCACGCAGGTCACACAGCAGTTCAACTTCGTGCGCGGCACCAACCCGGGCGACAAGGACCAGATCGTCTGGTCCGGCGGCGACTGGGCCGCCGAGGGCTACCTCGCCGGCCAGGGCATCACCGTCACCGACGCGGGCGGGAACGACGGCCTGTTCACCATCGACTCCATCGCGGGTGGCACGATCACCCTGGTGCAATCGCAGGTGGTGCTCAATGTCACCGGCGACAAGTCCAGCGTGAGCCGTGGCGCCATCAACAGCACGGTTGACGAGAGCGTGATCACGATCTCGGCCAACGCCGCCAACCGCGACACGCACTCCTTCGTCCGGGTGCAGAACGTGCCCATCGGCGGCCTGTCGGACAACGGCACCTACTACGTGGTCAACGCAACCACCAACACCTTCCAGCTGGCCACCACGCCCAACGGCGCAGCGCTCAACCTCACGCCCACCACCCTGGCCGGGCCTTACGCCAACCACCGCATCGGTCAGCTGGTGGTGGACCTGGTCGACAACCAGCCCATCTCCTCGGTGCAGTTCCTGATCATCGACATCACCGGTGACTCGGTGGACGGCAACCAGCGCATCACCGGTGCCGGTGGCGTGTCCTTGAGCGAAGTGGCACCCAGCCAGGGCGACGGCAAATCGTCCGCCTTCGCCAAAGGCTCTGGCGGCGGTTTCATTGGCGTCAACATCAACGAAGCCATCATCACCACCAATCCCGAGGCCTACGCCACCCTGGCCGCCGCGCAGGTGACCACCGCAGGCAACGTGATCGTCAGCAGCCTGGCCCAGACCGACAGCAGCGCCTCGGCCGCCAACGGCACCGGCGGCTTTGTGGCCGTCGGCTCGGCCGACGCCGAAAACAACCAGAGCCTCACCAGCATCGCCACCATCGCGGCCAATGCCAGCGTGGTCGCCACCAGCAACGTCACCGTCGAGGCGGACACCATCGCCAGGGCGGGGGCCACATCGCGCGCCAGTGCCGGCGGTTTTGTGGGCACTGTCTACCCCGACACCGTGGTGGACATCGACTTCACCACCGAGGCCAGCGTGGCCGACGACGCCGTGGTCAAGGCGGCCGATGGCATGGCGCGCATCGACGCGAACACACAAGTCACCCTGACCGCCAAGGCCACAGGCTCCGGCATCGGCTTTGGTGGCGATGCCAGCGCCGACGCCGAAGTGACCGTGAATGGCGAGAACCGTGTCGTGATCGGCCAGGATGCGTCCGTCGAAGGCAACCGCGTGCTGTTGCGGGCCACCATGGACAACTTCAACGCACGGGTCGAAGGCGACGGGCGCGGCGCGGGCTTCTATGGCGAGGGCACCTCCCTGGCCGAGCTCGATGCGGCCATTGCCCTCAAGGTCGATGTCAAGACCAACGCCAAGGTCACCGGCTGGGAGGGGGTGGACTTCATCACCCGCTTCGACAACGTCAACACGCTGACCAAGGCCTTCGCGCGCTCGACCGGCCTGTTTGGCTATGTCGAATCCGATGCCGAGACCGATGTGGACCTCACCTCCACGGTGCTGGGTGCGGCGCAGGCACTGGTGACGGCCGGCCCGCGGGCCAAGGACGACCCGGTGCTGGCCCACCCCACCGATGGCGGCATTCCCAGCGGCGTCAACGAGCACCTGGCCTTCTACGTGTCCACCGACAACGGGACCATCTCGCACGACCAGGACGCCAGCGTCAGCCGGCGCTCGCTGGCAGCCGGCGACTCCGACGAGGACAACGAATCCAGCGACACCGAAAGCATTGCCTTCGACTCCAACGTGCTGATCCTCTCGGGCCGCTCGCCCGAGCTGATCGTCAAGGGCATCAGCATCGGTGCGGATGGCACGATCGAGGAAGCGGTGGAGGTCACGGTCAATGACTCGGCAGGCGGTGGCGGATCGGCCGAAGGCAAGGGTGACACCATCCAGAGCAACACCATCATCGTCAACGACATCACCAACCCCGGCCCGGGCGACGTGGCGTTCAAGTCGGCGTTGATCGCGGGTGCCGGCGGCACCTGGACTTTCCGCGAGACCCTCTCGCGCGTGAAGATCGTCAACAAGTCAGACAAGGACATCGTGATCAACAAGATCGACGTCACCGGCGGCGATCAATCGGTGGTGTGGTTCGACCCGGCATCGACCGGCGTGGGTGGTTCACCCGGCGCCATGAGCTTCCGCATCGTTCAGGACGTGGCACCCACCTTGATCGAGATCCAGAACCTGGGCATCGTCGGTGTCCCCGGCGTCGAGTCCGACGTGTATCTCAACGGCACGATCAACAACCCCATCGGCACCACCTCCATTGTCAACACGGTGGGCTCGGTCTACGGCACGGGAGACCGAGCCAGCGCGTCTCTGGTGAGGACCAACATCCTCAAGATCGATGCGAGCGCCAACGTCGGCCAGGTGGTTCCCGGCTCGGTCGGCAACCCCGCTGGCTACCAGGCGCACCGGGTCAACGTGGACATCGTCGACGCCGCCGACCTGCCGGTGGGCCAGGCATTCCGCACCAACCTGGTCAACGGCACCACCAACCAGATCCTGCTGGGCAAGGGCAACCCCTTCGTCACGGGCGAACTGGTGCAGTACATCAAGAACACCGGTGCCGACGTCGGTGGCCTGACCAGCGGCAACTACTACTACGCCTCCGTGTCGGACGACGGACTCAGCGTTGGCCTGTCCACCACGCTGGCCAACGCACTGGCAGGCACGCTTGTCGACATCAATGCTGGCGGCAGCCCCGACGACACGCACACCCTCATCGCCAGGGAACAGTTCACGGTGGATGCCGGCATCAACGCCGCCATGGACCTGCGCGCCCTGCAACGCATGAATGGCGCGGACTACATTGTCGAGATCGATCGTGTGTCGGCCGGCAACGACATCGACCTGCGCCTGCAATCCAGCCTGAACCAGACTGGCGGCGGACTCTACGGCGGCATCATCGTCAAGTGGGACAACATCCCGGGCGGCGAGGTGCACTACACCTTCTTCGACCAGGACGACGGCGACCAGCAGCCGCGCAACCGAGGCGTGTACGCCGACGTCAGCTCGAACATCCCGTCCACCTACGACTTCCGGGGGCGTTTGCCCAACAGCACGCCCACCAAGGGTGCCTACGAGCTGCCCGGCCTGCAGGCAGGCAACAACGTGAAGGTCGTGGCCGTTGAGGCCGCCAGCAACACGGCCAACCTCGCCGTCAATGTGCTGGGCATCACCGAGCTCGATGTCAGCGGCGTCCAGATCGGCACTGGTCACATCACCGTGTTGACCAACGGCTGGGTGGCACTCACCGAAAAAACCGGCGACATGCGGGTGGAGAGCATCACCTCCAACTTCAGCGACGTGCTGCTGTATTCGCCTCAACGCATCGTTGACGCGACAGGTGACGCCAACACCAGCTCCGACGTGGCCGGGCGCAACATCACGCTGGTCACCGCATCGAGTTTTGTGAATCCCGATGCCTCCGAGGTTCCCGGTGAGGTGCTCGATCCGACACGTGTGGTCGGCTCCGGAAATCCGCTGGGCGGAATTGGCCGCCTCGACAACTTCCTCGAAATCAACGTGGCCAACAGCGCAACCGGCGTGCTGCGCGCTTACGACATGGCCGCGCAAGGCCGCACGCAGGGCATCTTCGTCGACGAGATGAGCGGCGACTTGCTCGTGCACACCGTCAAGACCTCGGAGAACGTGTCGCTGCGCACCAAGGCCGGCTCCATCCTGGACCGCAAGGTGGGCAGCGATGTGGATGGCGACGTCAATGTGCTGGGTCAATCGATCGACCTCGACGCCAACGGCGGCAGCATCGGCGAGTTCGGCGACGACCTGGAGATCGACAGCCGCCGCGCGTCGGTCGCCTTGTCGCCGGTTCTGGAGCGGCCCGATGGCACGAACGCAGACGACATCACGGCCATCCGCAGCGACCTGGGTGGTGACCTGGACGACGTTGCGCTGGAGGCCAGCGACAACATCTACCTCACCGAGACCGACGCCGAGCTGCGGCTGGTGCTGGCCCACACCTACAACGGCCACATCCGCCTCACGGTGCGCGAGTCCGGCGATCTGGACGAGCACCTGCTGCTGATCGACAGCGGCTCTGCCCGTTTCGCCGAAGACACCAGCACCCTGCCGGGCAACCAGCTCGACGCCACACGCGCCATCGCCAACGGCCAGATCTTTGCTGAGAAAGGCAGCGTCGAGCTGCTGGTGGGCGACAACGTGTTCACCGACGAGAACAGCGCCATCATCGCGGCGCTGGGCGTGCTGCTCAAAGGCGACCACCTCAGCGCCGACCTCAACCGCGGGACCAACATGATCCTGCGCGGGCGCCTGATCGCTGGTGCCAACCTGACCACCGCAGGGAGCGAAACCGGTGCAGGCGCCACCGGCGTGGCGGTGCCCACGCTGACCGCGCCGACGCGCCTGTTCGAGATCTACGGCAACAGCGAGGTCGACACCATCCAGTTCGGCGATCCCACGGGCATCGCCGGTGGCGTGGCGCAGGGCAGCGCGGGCTACATCCTCATCGGCAGCAAGACCCGCGTGCACGGCTCGGCCGACAACACCGTGGCGCTGGGCGACGTGAACAACGACGGCGAAGACCGCATGCGGGTCTATTACCTGCAGGACACCGCCACCCGCACCGCTCCCCCCACCGCAGCGGTGGTGGCGCAGCACACGCTGACGCTGGACGGTCAGGCCGGCAGCGACAGCTATTTCATCCACACCATCGGCTCCAACGGCGCCGACACCCGCAACTACATCATCAACATCCTGGACAAGGGCCAGTCGGACGACGGGGTGGACGAGGCCTTCGTCTATGGCAACAACAGCACGCAGAACGGTCTGGACAACCTGGGCCAGAAGAAGCCCACCGACGACATCTTCCTGCTGCGCGCCGGCCAGGAGATCCCGGGCGAGGTGGGTGAAGACCACCCCGGCTATGTCGCCATGCTGCACGGCCTGGTGTCCACCTACGAGGACGTGGTGCTGGGCAACGAGTCGTCAAACGAAGTCCAGCGCATCAACTACGACACCGGTCTCAATGGCCGCCTGATCATCGAAGGCCAGGGCGGAAACGACGCGTTCTACAGCGACGACACGACCGTGGTGACCACGCTGGACGGTGGTGAAGGCTTCGACCTGTTCCAGGTCGGCCAGATCTTCGGCAGCAACCGCAACCAGGCCGAAGGCAACCTGCTCTCCGAAGACGTGTTCGCCAACCTGGTGGCCACCACCCGCGGCTGGCTCTCGGCCGGCGCCACCGCTCCGCTGGTGGCCCAGGGCGGCAGCGGCAACGACGAATTCCGCGTCTACTCCAACCAGTCCGCCCTGCGCCTGGAGGGTGACGACCAGAACGACCTCTTCATCGTGCGGGCCTTCGCGCTCGCCGCCACCGTCGACTTCGACTGGAACAACGACGGCGTGAAGAACAAGGCCGACCTCGAAGGCGGCGTGGCCGTGCTCAAGGCGCTGGACGCGCTGCACGTGGCCAACCCTGCATGGACCATTGCCCAGACCGTGGCCGCCCTGCCCGCCCTGGGCAATGCCGGCACGCTCGCGGCCTGGCGCGCCGAGCTCACCGCCAAGCTGACCGCACTGGGCGCACCGCCCGCCGGTGTGAGCCCGTACGACGTCAACCGCGACACCACGATCAACTTCGTTGACCTCAGCCTCACGCGCAACAACGTCAGCGACGACACCATCGTGCTCGAGGCCGACGGCGTGGCCTCACCGCAGATCGGCCGTGGCTTCTCGGTGGCCCAGGCCCCCGACATCCGCACCGGTGGCGGCAACGACGAGGTGCGCTACAACGTCAATGCCCCGGTCTCGGTGGATGGCGGTACCGGCTTCGACAAGCTGGTGATCCTGGGCACCGAATTCGCCGACGACATCGTGATCACCAAGAAGGGCATCTACGGTGCCGGCCTGAGCGTGACCTACACCACCATCGAGATGGTCGAGGTCGACGGCCTGGAAGGCGACGACGAGTTCTTCGTGCAGTCCACCGAGTTCGGCGTGGCCTACCGCGTCATCGGCGGCCTGGGTTCGGACACCATCAACGTGGCGGGTGACGTGACCGAAGACATCGTGACCCGCGAGCTTGAGGGCGCCTCGGGCTGGGTCGAGCACCTCGTCACCTCCGGAGACTTCCTCTACAACGGTCTGCTCATCGACGGCATCGACTACAACGTCCCGGTCAAGACCGAAGGCCTGGTGGTCATCAACGAAGAAACCGGTGGCGCCACCAACGGCCGCACCCTGGTGCAGGAGCATGGCATCGACGACAACCTGCCCGGCATGTTCGACTTCTACACCGTTCGCCTGGCCGAAGCCCTGCAAGTGGGCCAGGTGGTGTACATCACCGTCTCGGCCTCGCGCTCCAACCAGGAAGAACGCGATGGCTACGACCTCAACCCGGCTCCGCTGGTCGACGGCCTGGGCGACAGCATCTGGCTGTCCGAAGTCAATCCCGGTGGTGTGGTGTTGCCCGCCGACTTCCAGCGCAGCATCAACGTCAACGGCGTGCCCACGCAGGTGGACAAGCGCGCCATCGTGCTGCGTTTCGATCACACCAACTGGGACCAGACCAAGAACGTCTTCGTCTACGCCCCGGACGATCCACGCTCCGAAGGCGACCGCGTGGTGGTGATCCAGCACTCGGTGTTGTCCAACAACGCGCTCTACAACGGCATTGATGTGCGCAACGTCGAAGCCACGGTGATCGACAACGACACCCCCGGGGTGCAGATCACCGAGATCAACCCGAACAACCCACTGGAGAACGACGGCCGCACGCTGGTGGTCGAGGGCGCGGGCGCCACCGGCCTCACTGACGCCTTCCTGGTGCAGCTGTCCAAGAAGCCCGAGGCTGGCGAGACCATCGTCATCCGCATCGACTTCGGCGCGGGTGACGACGCGGCCATCGCGCTCAGCGACGGGGGCAGCGGCCGCTTCAATGCGCTCACCCGCACCATCTCGTTCAACGAGACCAACTGGAACACGGGTGTGCGCGTGAACGTGCAAGCCCTGGACGACTTCGTGGGCGAAGACCCCGAGACCGCGGTGCTCAAGTTCGTCAAGGACGCCAGCTCGGTCGACATCAACAACGACTACGTCATTCCCAACCTGCGGGCCAACCCGGCCATCCTCGATGTCGAGGTGATCGACAACGAAACCGAAGGTGCGGTGGTGCTGGAGAGTGGTGGCACCACACTGGTGATCAACGACGACGCCAGCCTGCCCGGCGACCAGAGCGTGGACGACACCTACACCATCCGCCTGACCCGCCAACCCACGGCACCGGTGAACGTGGCCATCCTCACCGACGGTCTGGCCGACGTGAAGGAAATCCGCAACAGCCTGGGCGCGGTCATCCCCACCAGCTACCAGACCATCGGCGGCCTGCAACCATCCGAGCGTTTCAGCGGCTCCATCGTGTTTGGCAACAGCGGCGGTTTTGCCACCCTCACGCGCGGCACCGGGGCCGACCTGGGCAGCTTCATTGACGAAGGCTGGAGCGTGGGCGACCAGATCCGCGTCGGCGGCGCGGGAGCCGGGCTCAACGGCGACTTCCTGGTCAAGCAGGTGTTTGCCGACCACCTGGTGCTCACCACCGCCCTCGGCGGCGCGGCCGGCGAGGTGCTGGACACGGTCACGCTGTCGGTGCTCTCGCCCGACAGTGTGTGGAAAGGCCTCGTCAAGCTGGAAGAAAACGTGAAGGACGACCTGCTCTCGCTGCAGGCCGGGGTCGACGTGTTCGTCGACCGCCTGCTGCGCGTGGGCGCCACGGGCAATGTGCAGGGCTGGCTGGGCGAAGGCTTCCTGGAAGGCCAGCGCGTGCGCGTCTTCGAACTCGATGCCAACGGAGTTCGCACGGGCAACGCCATCGACCTGAAGATCGCCATCATCCGCGGCAGCAACGACACCTTCGACAACCGCCTGCAGTTCACACTGGAAGTCGGCGGCGCCCTGCCGGCCTGGCTGGCCAACCCGGCGGGTCTCAACGTGGAGGTGAACCGCATCGCCAAGGTGGCGGTGTTCACCGGCACCGAGGCCGACGCACAGGCCTGGTACAAGCAGCAGACCATCGTGCTCGAAGCCGATCCGTTCTTCGAGGTGCCTTCGGTGCGCGAAGGCGTGAAGATCTTCCCGGTGCAGGGTCATTACCTGTCGAATCTGCGCGGCCCGCTGGCCGTGGAAGGCGGCCCCACCGGCGCCGACCGCTCGCTCACCAACGGCGTGAAGCTGCCCGGCGAGAAAGACGGCTTCCTGATCGCCATCGGCACGCAGGCGCCTGAGAGCCAGCAGATCGACGTGCTCAACATCTTCAACGACACGAGCAAGGCCAATGGCAACGGCGTGATGACCCGAACCACGCTGACCGGCTTCAACATGGCCGATCCGCTGAACTTCGGCGAGCTCTTCGGCCTCACCCCCGCCGACGCGGCCACGTTCGGCGAGAGCCTGACCGTTCCTGGCGGCATCAGCTTCGGCAAAATCAATTTCGGTGCCACCAGCTTCAGCACCGACACCCAGCAGTCCACCATCGAGGTGGTCAACCTCATGCTCGGGGAAGGCAACGACAAGCTGGACATCACCAGCACGATCGAGGCCGCACCGTTCGTGCAGGCGCAGAACGTCTTCAAGTTCACGCCCAACGCCACCGGCGGCACCATCGTGCGCGACGATTTCGACTGGAAGGCCCAAGGCTTCCTGGTCGGCCAACTGATCCAGATCGCCGGCCAGACCGGCACCTGGGAGGTGGTCGCCATCGAAGACGACTTTGAGTACAAGGACGCACTCGGCAACCCGATCACCTCGCCCGCCAATTACATCGACCCCGCCACCGGCCAGGCCTGGAAGGATCCGAACGACAACTCCATCCTGCGGGTCAAGAAAGTGGCGGTCAACGGCGTTGAAACGGCGCTGCCAGTGCTCACCGGCGAGCAGAAGATCATCGCCATCGACAAACTCGTGATGCTGCTCAACCAGGCGGTGTCCACCGTGGGCACCGCCACCGGCGGCACCATCAGCAAGACCGGCAAGACCTGGGCCGAGGAAGGCTTCCTCGAAGGCCACCTGATCACCCTGCGCACGGCCACCGGCGACCAGCAGTACCGCGTGGTCGACTTCACCGCCAACGGGCTGGGCATGGTGCTCGAAGGCCAGGCGCTGGCCACCAGCCCGGCCACCACCTACAACGCCATCTTCGTCCAAGGCCCCCACGGCGGCCTGACCGTCACCCACGGTGGCGGCAACCGCTGGGTGGAAACCGATGGCAAGTTCAACATTGCCACCACCACCACCGTCCTCAATGGAAGCACGGTGAGCGCTGTGTCACTGACCCGTGCCGACGGTCGCAGCTACAGCGACGACCGTTACGCGGTGGGCCAGACGATCCAGGTCGGCAATGGCGCCTACACCTATGTGATCACCGAAATCCGCAACGCCGCCTGGAACCCGGCCGACGGGACCAAGCCCTACGCGGCCTGGGGCACCGCCGCCACGCTGGTGCTGGTGCCCAGACAGGGTGCCGCGCTGGCCAACGGGGTGAACGTGCCGCTGCACATCCACGTGGCCGAGCCGCTCAAGACGGTGGTGACCGAGGTGGTGTCTGTGGCCTTGCTGGACTTCAACGCCGACCCGCTGATCGACGACCTGCGCACCACGCTCACGCGCAGCAGCGGCAACTGGGCTGACGCCGGCTTCTACCAGGGCCAGGTCATCTTCGTGGACGGCTTTGCAGGTGGCTTCACCGTGGCTTCTCTCAACGGCAACCAGCTGGTGCTGGCCGACGCCGCGCTCACCGACTGCGGCTGCGGCGGCGCCCAGAAGATCACCGTGTTCGGCTATGACGTGCGCAAGGACGGCGGCAAGCGCGTGGGTGGCGACCATTTCGTCGTCACCGGCGGCGCCGGCCCCGACAGCCCGCTGGTGATCTACGGCGACACCAGCCAGGACGGCGTCTGGTACAGCGGGCGGCCGCAAGACCGCCTGGGCCTGGAGTTCGGCGAGAAGCCCTTTGATCCGTTCCCGCAGCTGCCTGACGAAGAAAACGAGGACGACGAGTGGATCTTCCCCGTGGCCAACCCGTACAAGCTGGCCGGCCACGACATCATCGACGCCAGCGCGCTGTTTGCCGGCAAGACAGACGCCCAACTGGCCGCTGCAGGCATCACGGTGGGCATCACCGCCTACGGTGGCGCGGGCAACGACCTGATCATCGGCAGCCAGGCCGGTGACCACCTGGCCGGCGGCTCGGGCGACGACACCATCCGCGGTCAGCGCGGCACCGACCACATCTACGGCGACAGCGGCGTCAACGTCAACATCCTGACGCGTGCGCTGCAGATAGCCACGGTGGACAACAGCCCCGAGCCCTCGGTCGACGAGAACCTGGCCAAGGCCGACAGCACCTTCAAGCCCGTGCCCTCGCCGGTGCGCGACACCCTCAAGGCCGGGCGCGACGTGCTCGAAGGCAACGGTACCGCCAGCCCCGATCTGCCCAACATCATCTTTGGCGACCATGGCCAGGTGGTGCAGGCGGTGGAAGACCCCAACATGCCGCCCGTGCTGCTGCAGAAGATCCAGACCACCGAGCTGGCCTCGGTCATCTCCATCGTCTCGGTCGAACTGCAGAACGGTGACGACGACACCATTCGGGGCACCGACATCGCCGACATCCTGATCGGCGGCGCCGGCAACGACCTGATCGACGGCAAGGAAGGCGACGACCTGATCTTTGGCGACAACGTGCGCCTGACCAACCAGGGCACGCCGTACGACGGCAGCCTGATCGACGACATCGCCAGCTTGCGCTTCCAGACCCTGTACGGCACCCTGCTCTACACCCGCACCGACCGCATCACCCAGCTGGCCCTGGGCAGCGCCTACGCCACACTGGGCAATGCCACACAGATCAACGAGTACAACAGCGGCCGGCTGCTCACCGATGGCATCGCACGCGGCTACCGCGACCCCAACGGGCCGCAGTGGTGGGCCGAGTTCACCATCGACTACGCCGACCTGCACACCTTCTCGATGGACCAGGGCGTGAGCGGTGTGGGCAGCTTCGGCAACGACTACATTGCCGGCGGCTCGGGCCACGACCAGATCTTCGGCCAGCTCGGCCACGACGTGATCCAGGGCGACGGCTCGATCGAGAGCGCCGTCAACGGCGGCGCCCATGTGGGTGCCGAGCGCACCAAGGGCACGGCCGACGACCCCATTGGCGCACTCAAGGTCGTGGCCAGCGAGGACAACCTGGCCACCGATGGCCAGGACTACATCGAAGGCGGCGGCGGCTGTGACGTGATCTTCGGCAACCTCGGCCAGGACGATCTGGTGGGCGGCTCCTCGAGCTTCTTCAGCCTGACCAGCGACAACAGCCGACCCGATGACGACGACCGCATCTTCGGCGGCTCCGGCACGCAGATCGTGCGCAATGCCGCATTCCGCGCCGACGGCACGCTGGCCGACACCGGGGCCGAGTCCACGCGCCACGCCGAAGACGCCGACACCATCGTCGGCGACAACGGCAACATCATCCGCATCGTCGGCATCAACGGCGTGGACGTGAACCCGCGGCCCGACCTGACGCCGCAGGCACAGAACTACCTCACGTTCAATTACGACATCTATAACGGCCAGAAGCTGGTGGTGCATGGCGTGAACCTGCTCGACTACACCCCGGGCGGTCCCGATTTCCGACCCGACCTGTTCTCGCTCACCGGTCTCCAGACCGGCATGCGCGCCGAGTTCGGCCTGTACGCCCGCAACGACATCGGCGGCCACGACGAGGTGCACGGCGAGCGCGGCGACGACACCATCTACCTCGGTGGCGGGGCCGACATCGCTTACGGCGACGCCGAAGACGACGACATCGTCGGGGGCTGGGGCGCGGACTTCATTTCTGGCGGCACCGGCGAAGACGGCGTGCTCGGCGACGACGGCCGCATCTTCACCAGCCGCAACACGGCAGACGGCACCAAGGCCGAGCGCCTGTACGGCGTGGAGCCGCTGCTGGGTAACGACCCCGACACCCGCACCAGCCAGGGCAACGTGCTCAACGAGTTCATCTCCACCCCGGGCTCGGTGCAGACCGAGACCATCAACCTCGCCAACGAGCTCAAGAAAGCGGTCGACATCACGCCGCACAACCTGATCCCGCAGGCCCTGGTGCCGACCTCAGACCCGCTCACGGTTCAGCTGTTCGATCCCCTGTTCGCCGACGACATCATCTTCGGCGGCCTGGGCGACGACTTCCTGCACGGCGGCGCCGGTGACGACGCCATCAGTGGCGCTGAAGCACTCACCGCGTCGTACACCGTGCGCTTTGGCAACGGCGTCAACACCGGCCAGCTCGAACAGCAGGCCACCCCCGTGGCCGGCCTGGTGCGGGTGGACTTCAACCGGCCCTGGAACCCCGGCAACATCCTGTATTTCGGCAACGACACCAACCCTTGGAACGCACCGAAACCCATCGTGCCGCGCCTGGGCGAGTTCTTCCTGTACGACGAATACGACCCGCGCCGCGCGATCCTGTTCCACGCCAGCGGCGAAGTCTGGGACGACAGCAACCCCCTGACGGCGGGCCAGACGCTCAACGACCTCAAGCAGTACTTCCTGAACTTCGCTGAAGACGAAGGCGTGAAGATCGGCGGCTACACCCAGTTCAACCCCAATGGCACGCCGGTGACCACGTCCTACACCCTGCGCGAGAGCGACGGCAAGGATGCGATCTTCGGTGACCTGGGCAACGACTGGATGTCGGGTGGCACGGGCCGGGACCACCTCTACGGTGGCTGGGGCAACGACCTGCTCAACGCAGACGACCTGATCGGCGGGCGCAACGTGTTCGTCGATCCGCTGACGGGCGTGCGCACCTACAGCAAGGTGTACGACACCTCGGGCGCGCTCAACGACATTCCCGACACGCACCCGTCGTACGAAGACCGTGCCTTCGGCGGTGCCGGCCTGGACATCCTGATCGGCAACACCGGCGGTGACCGCCTGATCGACTGGGTGGGCGAGTTCAACAGCTACATCGTGCCGTTCGCGCCCTTCGGCATTGCCACGGTGAGCCGCCAGGTGCCGCCCCACCTGTTCGACTTCCTGTACGCGCAGGCCTTCAGCGACGGTGCCGACATCACCCGCGGCACCGACACCGGCAACACCAACGGCACCGACCGCTACAGCAACGTCAACCGCCTCATGGGCGGCACCGACAGCGAGATCGGCCTGATCACGCAGCAGGACCATGGCTTCTGGCAAGACCAGACCGGTGGCCCGAGCGACCCGCAGGCGGGCAACATTCCCGGTGGGCGGCGCGACGTGCTGCGCACCGCAAGCTTCAGCGACGGCACGCTCGACGCCTTTGCAGTCGATGCGGGCAAGTTCAGCGTCAGCGGCGGCAAGCTGACCGCTTCCGCCGACAGCGGCACCACCCAGGCCGCCGCCGTGTACTACCTCGACAACTACCTGCCGAGCTACTTCGAGATCAGCGCCACCATCACGGCCGACAAGCCCACCGGCACCTGGAAAGCCAACAGCTACGTGATCTTCGACTACCAGTCGCCAACCGACTTCAAGTACGCCGGCATCAACGTCTCGAACAACCAGATCGAGATGGGGTACCGCGACGCCAGCGGCTGGCACCAGGTGGTCAAGTCCAACAAACCTGTGTTGCTCAAACCGGGCACCGCCTACGACATGCTGGTGGCCATCAACGGCACCAACGTGACGGTGTCGGTGGCGGGGGTGAACTGGTTCAGCTACACCTTCGCGCCGCGCATGGACGGCGAGGAAGCCCTGCCCCTGAGCCGCGGCCTGGTGGGCTTTGGCCTGGACGGCTCCAAGGGCACGGTGGACAACTTCACCGTGCAGGTGCTGCCACCGGACTGGACCTTGCAGGTGACGGACACCTTCGACAGCAACACCGGAACCCTGTTTGCGGGCGGCACGACCACCGGCAACTGGAGCCTGGGCAGTGGCGTGACGGCGGTGACAGTGCCCACCGGCACCAACGCCCTCAAGCTGGCCAACCTGGGCGCCGACATCGCCGCCGACGCCATCATCGAGGTCGAGGCCCGACTCAAGCTCACCAGCACCAGCGGTGTGGCTGGCATTGCCTTCGACGTCTACAGCAGCACCGACTTCAAATTCGTCGCGGTGGACGAAGCGGCCGACAAGATCCTGGTGGGTCACTTCACGGCGCGCGATGGCTGGGTCGTTGACCGCAGCTTCGCCCGCACCATCGCGTTCGGCTCGGACGTCACGCTCAAACTGCTGTCCAACGGCGCCTCGCTCAGCATCTACGCCAATGGCTCGCTGGTCGGCAACCACGCCTTCAATGCGGCCCTGGTGGATGGCGAAGTCGGCGTCATGGCCCGTGGTGGCAGCGCCAGCTTCGACAGCTTCACGCTGCGCGCCAATGACCGCGCGCTGGCCAACTACGTGTTGCCTCAGTCGTCCACCATGCAGTTCCTGCACGCCGACACCCTGGGCAGCGCAGCCCGCGGTGGTGAGGTGAAGCTCGGCGAGGCGCAAGCCCTGCTGGATGCCGCGATCCGCCGCCTCAGCCTGAGCGAAGACGCCGCCCTGATGGCCGCCGTGGCACGGGCCACGCTGCGCATCGAGGACCTGGACGGCACGGCCCTGGCCACCTGGGATGACGGCGTGATCACCATCGACATCGATGCAGCGGGCCACGGCTGGTACGTGGACCTCACACCCGAGGTGGACGAGGAGTTCGATGCCAACGGCCTGGCCACCTTCGGCGGTGCCCGGGACCGCATGGATCTGTTGTCAGCGCTCATGCACGAGCTGGGCCACGGCATGGACCTGGAGCATGGACAGACGCCCTGGATGGGTGAGACCCTGTCGGCCGGCTGGCGCAGCGCACCCACCTGGGTGCCGGCCACCAGCACCACGCCCGGGTTCGAGTTGCCACCCTACGGCATGCCTGCCCCTGCGCCAAAGGCACCGGTGGTGCCCGCAGCGCCACCCGCCATCGACTGGACCCTGGTGGCTGGCCGCACCACAGCGGCACCACACGTGGCCGCCTCCAACGCCATCTGGGTGCGCGACTTCGTGCAGCACCTGGGCCAGGACGAAACCACGCGCAACCCCAACGCCGGCCTGCGCATCCACCTGCCGCTGAACAGCGGCGTGACACCGGACGCCCGCGTCCGCTGACCACGGCGCCCACGCCAGGCGCCTGACCGCCCGGGGGACTGAGTCCCCCGGGTTTGCCCGCACCCCAAGGGCGCTGTGCCGTGCGTGATTTCTAGGTCATTTCTACGTCGCCCAGTCTTAGCATGGATCGCACAGGGGCCCAGTTGAGGGCCGCTGACATGTCGGTCGAACTGCAAGCCTAGGAAGGAATCCCCATGAGCACGCAAATGCTGATTTATGAAAACGCATTCCCGGTGTCGTCGCGGCGCCACGCCCAGTGGTCCATCGAGCCCTCGGGCGACTACGCCTTCAGCGCCAAGGTGAACTCGGTACCGCTCATGGCGGTGGAGTTTCCGCCTGCGGCCAGCGAGTACGCCATCGTCTTCGCGGGCAACGACAAAGGCATCATGCCGGTCGTCATCCTGGGCATGCGGGGCAACCAGAACGTCTACCTGAATTCAGCCGGCAACTGGGACGGCAAGTACATCCCCGCCTTCATTCGCCGCTACCCGTTCATCTTCTCCAGCGACGAGCAGGGCAAGACCCTGACGCTGTGCATCGACGAGGCCTACAAGGGCTGCAACCAGGCCGATCGCGGACAGCGCCTGTTTGACGAGGCCGGCAAGGCCACGCCCTATGTGGACAACGTGCTGAAGTTCCTGCAGAACTACCAGGCGCAGTTCCAGCGCACTCAGGCCTTCTGCCAGAAACTCAAGGAACTGGACCTGTTTGAATCCATGCAGGCCTCCGTCACCCTGCCCAGCGGCGAGAAGCTCGCGCTCACGGGCTTCATGGCGGTGGACCGCAAGAAGCTCAAGGCCCTGTCGGGTGACAAGCTCAGCGAACTGGCGCAGACCGACGAGCTGGAGTTGATCTACCTGCACCTGGAGTCCATCCGCAATTTCGCCGGCATGCGCGATCGCTTGACGGTGATTGCCGGCGGCAAGGAAGACGACGCTGCGCCCGCCCCGGTGCGCCAGCAGGCCGCCGCCTGATCCACTGACGTCCTCCCCCGCCCCCGAAGCGGGGCGCTCGGGGCGGCGCCTTCCGACCCCGCCCATCCAGGCCAGCCATGTCGAGCACTGCCTCCATTCATTCGCTGGTCCAGAGCGATCCGGCTCGGGCCGAGTCGGTGGCCTGGGCCCAGTTCACCGCACCGGCCACGGCCGGCGAGTTCAACACCAGCTGGCTGGGCATCCTGTGCGCACAGATGGAGCAGGCGCGCGGCGCCCTCCTGCTGCTGCGCGATGAAAGCGACAGCAGTGCCGGCGGCAGCTACGTGGCCGCCGCCGTGTGGCCCGACGCCACGCGCCCGATGCAGTACCTGGCAACAGCGGCCACCCGGGCGCTGCAGGAGCGCCGCGGTGTGGTCGTGGGTGCCGACGGCAGCTCGCCCCCCGGGCGCGACCAACCGGTGCACATGGCTTACCCGATCGAGGTCGACGGCGAGTTGCACGGTGCCGTGGTGGTGCACCTCACGCCGGGCGCCGAAGCCGAGTTGCAGCGCGGCCTGCGCCTGGTGCACTGGGGCACGGCCTGGCTGGTCGACCAGTTCCGCCAGCGCCGCCACACGCGACAACTGGAACACATGCAGCGCCTGGGTCTGCTGGCCGATGTCATGGCCACCGCCGTGCAGGACCCGGGGCTGGGCGTGTCGTGCGTGGCCACGGTCAACGACCTGACCCTGCGCCTGGGTTGCGAGCGCGTGAGCCTGGGCCTGGACAACGACGGCGAGATCCGGGTGCAGGCCCTCTCCAACACCGCCACCTTCGACGCCCGCAGCAACCTGGTTCGCCTGCTGTCCGACTCCATGGACGAGGTGCTCGACCTGGACACCGCGCTGGTCCATCCACCACCCGATGGCGATGAACTCGGCGCCCTGGCCCACGCCGAACTCGCCCGCGAAACCGGCTCGGCGGCCATCTGCTCGGTGCCTCTGGTCGACCAGGGGCAGGCCATCGGTGTGCTGAGCTTCGAACGCGCCACGCCTTTCGACCCCGCCACGGTCGAGACCTGCAAGGCCCTGGGCCTGGCGCTGGGGCCGGTGCTGGCCCTCAAGCAAACCAACGAGCGCGGCTTGTGGCAACGCGCCGCCGATCACGTGCGCCATGCCGGCGTGGTGATGTTCGGCCCGGGCCACCCGGGCGCCAAGCTGATCGGTCTGGTGGTGGTGGGCCTGCTGCTGGTGTTGGGTCTGTTCAATGCCGACCACCGCGTGTCCGCGCGCACCGTGGTTGAGGGTGCGGTGCAGCGCGCCGCGGTGGCGCCGTTCAATGGCTATGTGATCGAGAGTCTGGCGCGCGCGGGCGACACGGTGCGTCAGGGCCAGGTGCTGGCCCGCCTGGACGATCGCGACCTGCGCCTGGAGCAGGCGCGCTGGAATGCCGAGCTGCAGCAGTTGCAGGGCAAACAGCGCCAGGCCATGGCCATACAGGACCGCACCAGCATGCTGCTGGCCGGTGCCCAGATCGAACAAGCCCAGGCCCAGCTCTCGCTGGTGGAGTCCCGACTGGCGCGCGCCAGTCTGCAGGCCCCGTTTGACGGCGTGGTGGTGGCCGGCGATCTGAGCCAGCTGCTGGGCACGCCGGTTGAGCAGGGCAAGGTGCTGTTCGAAATTGCGCCGCTGGACGCCTACCGCGTGATCCTGCAGGTGGACGAGCGGGACATCTCGCACCTGCAACCGGGCCAGACCGGCGAGCTGGCGCTTTCGGGTCTGCCCGGGCAGACGCTGGCGTTTTCGGTCAAGCACATCACCCCGGTGACCACCGCCGAGGACGGACGCAACCACTTCCGGGTCGAGGCCCAGGTCGACCTGGCATCCGAGCGGTTGCGCCCGGGCATGGAAGGGGTGGGCAAGGTTCTGGTCGGCGAGCGCCGACTGCTCTGGATCTGGACCCACCGTTTCGTCGACTGGTTGCGCCTGGCGCTCTGGAACTGGTTGCCGTGAGCAGCGGACCGGTCACCAGCAGTTCGTGGCACCGGGTGTCGGCGCTGCGACCTCGCTTGCGCACCCAGGCCCGCCTGTACCGCCACCGCTACCGGGGCGAGGTCTGGTACCTGCTGCAAGACCCGGCCACCGGGCGCGTGCACCGTTTCACGCCGGCCGCGCGGCTGCTGATTGCGGCCATGAACGGCGAACGCACGGTGGACGAGCTGTGGACCATTGCCAACCGCCACCTGGGCGACGACGCGCCCACGCAGGACGAGGTCATCCAGCTGCTGGGCCAGTTGCATGGCACCGACCTGCTGCAGACCGACGTGACGCCCGACACCGCCGAGCTGTTCGAGCGTGGCGAGCGCGAGGTGAACACCAAGCGCCGCCGCTCATGGACCAACCCCATGGCGCTGCGCCTGCCCCTGTGGGACCCGGAGACTTTTCTGAACCGCACCCAGTGGCTGGCGCGCCCGCTGTGGAGCCGCTGGGGGGCGCTGCTGTGGCTGGTGGTGGTGCTGCCGGCGCTGCTGATGGTGCCGGCCCAATGGGGTGAGCTCACCGAGAACCTCAGTGACCGCGTGCTGGCCGTGGACAACCTGCTGTTGCTGTGGCTGGTGTTCCCGGCACTCAAGGCCCTGCACGAACTCGGCCACGCCTACGCCACCAAGGCCGGCGGTGGCGAAGTGCACGACATGGGCCTGATGTTCCTGGTCTTGATGCCCGTGCCCTATGTGGAGGCCTCGGCCGCCACGGTATTCCGCTCCAAGACGCAGCGCGCGGTGGTGGGCGCGGCCGGCATGCTGGTGGAGATGTTCGTGGCGGCGCTGGCCTTCTACCTCTGGCTGATGGCCGAGCCGGGCCTGGTGCGGGCGGTGCTGTTCAACGTGATGCTGGTGGCGGGCATGTCCACGGTGATCTTCAACGGCAACCCCCTGCTGCGCTACGACGCCTATTACATCCTGGTCGATCTGATCGAGATGCCCAACCTGGCGCAGCGCTCGCTGAAATACTGGAGCCACCTGTTCGAGCGCTACCTGCTGGGCGTGCGGGACGGTGAGGATGTGGCGCACACCACGGGCGAACGACTGTGGTTCCTGTTCTACGGCTTCGCGTCCACCCTCTACCGCATCTTCGTCACGGTGGCCATCGCGCTGTTCGTGGCCACGCAGTTCTTCTTCATCGGCGTGCTGCTGGCGCTCTGGGCGGTGGCCACCATGGCATTGGTGCCCGTGTTCAAGGGCCTGCGTCATTTGTTCACGAGCGGACGGCTGGCCCGCCACCGCACCCGCAGCATGGCCGTGGTGGGCGGTGCGCTGGCCACGCTGCTCGTGCTGGTGCTGGTCGTGCCCATGCCCTTTCGCACCCAGGCCGAAGGCGTGGTGTGGCTACCCGACGAATCGCTGGTGCGCGCGGGGCGCAACGGCTTTGTGACGGCGGTGCTTGCGGTGCCTGGCAGCAGCGTGCGACCCGGTGACGCACTGGTGCGGCTGGAGGACCCAGCCCTGCAGGCCGAGTTGCAGCGACTTCAGGCGCGAGTCGACGAGCTGGGCATCGAACTGGCCTCGCGCATGTTCAGCCAGCCGGCCGAAGCCGAGATCGTGCGGCAGAAGCTGCAGGCCGAGCAGACCGGCCTGCGCCTGGCGCGCGAGCACGCCGATCGCCTGGTGGCGGTGGCCGGTGCGGCTGGCGTCTTCCAGCTGCCCCAGGGCGGCGACCTGCTTGGGCGCTATCTGCGCCAGGGCGAGGTGCTGGGCTATGTGATCGACCCGGCGCGGGTGCAACAGACCACGCTGGCGCGGGTGGTCATCACCCAGGCCGAGATCGATGTGGTGCGGCTGACCACCGACCGGGTGCAGGTGCGCCTCTCGGATCAACTGGCCCAGGTGATCGAAGGACGCGTGGTGCGCGAAGTGCCGGCGGGAGAATCGCTGCTGCCCAGCCGCGCGCTGGCCACCAGCGGCGGCGGACGCATCGCCACCGACCCGCAGGATCCGCATGGAACGAAGACGCTGGAGCGGCTGTTCCAGTTCGACGTGGAGATACCCAGCGGCCCGGCGGCCGAGCTTTTCGGCCAGCGGGTGCATGTGCGCTTTGACCATCAGCGCGAGCCACTGGGTCGGCAGTGGTACCGCGGCATCCGCCGCGTGTTCCTCACACAGTTCCAGGTGTAGGGCGATGTCGCGCGCGCTCAGCCACCCCGATCTGGTGTTGCGCCCCTTCGCCGAGCGCGGCCAGGGCCAGCCCGGCTGGACCGACCGCCTGGCCCGAACGATCTACTCGGCCACGCTGAGGCCTTTGCAGCAACGCGCCTTGCGGGCACGGCGTCGCTACCAGCCCCTGCTGGACGTGGTGCGAGAGCACAACCCCGGTGTGGCGAACCTGGACGACGCGGCCCTGCGCGCGCGCATCGACCGCTTGCGCCCGGGCCTGCGGCGCGAAGGCTTCACCCCGGCGCTCACGGGCGAGGCTTTCGCGCTGCTGCGCGAAGCCACCGGGCGCGTGCTTGGCCGGCGCCATTTCGACACCCAGCTCATGGGGGCCTGGGGCCTGCTGCATGGTCGTCTGGTGGAAATGGCCACGGGTGAAGGCAAGACGCTCACCGCCGCGCTGGCCGCCGCCACGGCAGCGCTGGCCGGGCGGCCGGTGCACGTCATCACGGTGAACGACTACCTGGCGGAGCGCGATGCCGAAGAACTCGGCCCGCTCTACCGGTTTGTCGGCCTGGACGCAGGCGCGGTGATACAGGGCCTGTCGCCCGTCGAACGGGCACGCGCGTATGCACGGCCCATCACCTATTGCACCAACAAGGAAATCGCCTTCGACTACCTGCGCGACCGCGTGGCACTCGGTGTGCGCCAGAGTCCGCTGCACCTCTCGCTGGAGCGCCTGGGCGGCGCGAGCGCGGGTGCGGGCCTGGTGCTGCGTGGCCTGCACTTCGCCATCGTCGACGAGGCCGACAGCGTGTTCATCGACGAAGCCCGCACGCCATTGATCCTGTCGGCCACCGCACCCGGCAACGAGCTGGCCGAGAACTGCACGCAGGCCTTGGCGCTGGCGCAAGCGATGCAGCCCGGTGCCGACTGCGAGATCGACCTGGCCGCCCACCGCGTCGTGCTCACCGACGAGGGCATCGACCGCGTGGACGCCTTCGCGCAAGACCTGCCCGGTATGTGGACCTCCACGCGCGGACGCGAGGAATTGGTGCGCCAGGCCCTGAGCGCACTGCACTTCTTCCGCCGCGACGAACACTACGTGGTGGCCGAGGGCAAGGTGCAGATCGTCGACGAGTCGACCGGTCGCATCCTGCCCGACCGAAGCTGGGAGCGCGGCTTGCACCAGATGATCGAGACCAAGGAAGGGGTGGAGCTCACCGACGAGCGCCGCACGCTCGCGCGCATCACCTACCAGCGGCTGTTCCGCCGCTACCTGGTGCTTGGCGGCATGACCGGCACGGCGAGCGAAGTGGCCGGAGAACTGAACGCGGTGTATGGCCTCTCGGTGGTGCCGATCCCGCTGCACAGACCGTCACTCCGGGTGATGGCGCCCACCCGTGTCTTTCTCACCACCGCCGAGAAATGGCAGGCGGTGGCCGACGAGGTGCAGCGCATCGCACAGGTTGATGGTCGGCCCGTGTTGATTGGCACGCGCTCGGTCAAGGCGTCGGAAGAAATCAGCGCGGTGCTGCACGAGCGCGGCCTGCCGCACGCCTTGCTCAACGCCAAGCAGGACCACATCGAAGCCGAGGTGGTCGCCCAGGCGGGCCACGCCGGACGGATCACCGTGGCGACCAACATGGCCGGCCGGGGCACCGACATCCTGCTCGAAGACGACGTGCTCCAGCGCGGCGGGCTGCATGTGGTGCTGACCGAGTACCACGAGTCGCAGCGCGTGGACCGCCAGTTGTTTGGCCGCTGCGCCCGCCAGGGCGACCCCGGCAGCTGTTCGGCCCTGGTGTCGCTTCAGGACGAGATATTCACCTTGCACGCACCGTGGGCCACGCGGCTGGCGCGGGCCCGGCTCAGCCGCGGACAAGCCCTCTCACCCAAGCTTGTCCAGGCCCTGCGCCGGCTCGCGCAGGCGCGCGCGCAGCGGCTGCAGGCCCAGACTCGGGTACAGACCCTCAAGCAAGACCAGCAGCTGGACCAGCTGTTGTCATTTTCCGGGAGACAACCATGAACCACCGCCCTCACCTGCTCGCTGCCGCCTGCCTGCTGGTCCTGCCGCTTCACGGCACCGCCGCCAGCTTCGACTGTCTGCTGGAGCCGTCGCAGACGGTGGAGATCCGCAGCGCCGTGGAGGGCCTGATCCACCGCATCCATGTGCAGCGCGGTGACGAGGTGAAAGCCGGTCAGACCGTGGTGGAACTGGACGCCGCGCTGGAGCGCTCGGCCTTGGCCGTGGCGCGCTTTCGCGCCCAGGCCGACGGGCGCATCGCCGCGTCGAAGAACCGCATGGAATACGCGCAGCGCAAGACCAAGCGCTCCGACGAACTGCACGGTGGCAACTTTCTCTCGGCGCAGGCGCGCGACGAAGCGGAGACCGAACGCAGGCTGGCCGAGGCCGAGCTCAAGGAAGCGATGGAGAACCAGGAGCTGGCGCGCCTGGAACTGCAGCGCTCGATGGACCTGCTCAACCAGAAGACCTTGCGCAGTCCGTTCAACGGCGTGGTGGTGGACCGCATGCTCAACCCCGGCGACCTCGCCGAGGCTGGCAACGGGCGCAAGCCCATCCTGAAACTGGCCCGCATGGACCCGCTGCGCGTGGAGGTGGTGCTGCCGCTGGCCACGTTTGGCCAGCTCAAGCAGGGCACCAGCGGGCAGGTGAAGACCGAAGCCGGCGAGGTGTACGACGCCAAGGTCAAGGTGGTGGACCGCGTGTTCGACGCGGCCAGTGGCACCTATGGCGTGCAGCTGGAACTGCCCAACCCCAACGGAAAGATTCCGGGTGGCCTGCGCTGCCGGGTGGACTTCCCCGGCATTGGCAGTCTGGCTGCGGCCAAGGTCAACTCGGTGCGCTGACGCCGGTGATTCTGGCAGGGCCAGAAACACGAAACCCCAGCAAAGCCTTTGTCAAGGCCTTGCTGGGGTTCAAATGGTGGGGTGGCTGATGGGGCTCGAACCCACGACAACAGGAATCACAATCCTGCCAAGTAATCATTTCACGGTGTTGATCTTTGTAGACAAATAATATACAACTCAACACCTTATACGATTATATCTGTGCATTTATCCAGTTTCTCCGTTGATCCGTATTCATCAAAACTGAGGATTTTTGGCTACACTGTGGCTACACGAAATGCCAATCTGGCTTCTGAACTGATAAGGCCCAACATGGCTAGACCAAAAAAAACCGATGCACCGGATACTAGCCAGGCCATAGAACTGACTGCAGGGGCCATCGAGCGCTTGAACTGCCGCGCTGACTCCAAAGCCCAAAGCTTTCTGCGCGATACCAAAGTCCCCGGCTTGCGCGTCAGGGTTACGAACACGGGAGCCAAGTCGTTCGTATTCGAGTCAAAGCTGAATAGGCAAACCATCCGGCGCACTATTGGCGACGTTCGCATATGGAGCATCGACCAAGCGCGCACGGAAGCTCGCGCCCTGGCAGTAATGTTGGACAGGGGACAGGACCCCCGTGAGATTGATCGACTGCAACATGAGTCGCGCAGAGCATCTAAGGCACAGGAGGTGGCAAGGGAGGTAACTGTGGGAGAAGCTTGGACGGCCTATGTCGCAGAGCGCCGACCCCACTGGGGAGAGTTGCATCTGCGCGACCACCTCATCAAGGCCTCCCCAGGCGGCGAACCTTCCAAACGCCGTGGGCAGACTGACCGCAAAACGCAGCCTGGACCGCTGGCAGCGTTGATGCCAATGCGGCTCAGCTCCTTGGACAGCACCGCTATCGAAAGTTGGGCTGCAGCTGAGGGGAAAACCCGCCCGTCGTCGGCTCGACTTGCTTGGCGTTTGCTCTCAGTGTTCTTGAGGTGGTGCGCCGAACAGCAGCAGTACGCAGGTATTGTTCCGACTCAGAACCCCGCTAAAAGTCGCAAGGCCAGGGAGGCGCTTGGAAAAGCTGGTGTCAAGTCCGACGTCTTGACACGTGAACAACTGTCCGCATGGTTTGGACAGGTTCGGCAAATACAAAACCCATGCATCGCCGCTTACCTACAGATGCTGCTCTTAACCGGTGCAAGGCCAGGTGAAGTGTTGGCCTTGCAGTGGGCAGACGTAAACACGCAATGGAAAGGCATAAGCATCAAGGACAAGGTGGAAGGGACAAGGGAGATCCCGCTCACGCCCTACGTAGCTCATCTACTGTCCACCCTTCCACGTCGCAACGAGTGGGTGTTTTCCAGCGTTTACGCTCTGGACATGAGCCCCACGAATGTCAGGCGCCGCGCTGAGAAAGCCGTCCACATGGGAGTGGATGCACCTGTAGGTGATGTCAAGATGCGGGGTGCAGGCGGCAAACTGTCCGAGCCAAACACTCCGCACACTCGCGCGTGCAAAGCGGCAGGAGTTGAGGGCCTGACCCTCCACGGGCTCCGACGCTCGTTCGCGAGCCTGACAGAATGGCTGGAAATACCCGCAGGTGTGGTGGCACAGATTCAAGGCCATAAGCCCAGCGCGACTGCAGAAAAGCACTACAAGCGACGCCCCCTCGATCTGCTACGAGTTCACCACGAAAGAATTGAAACTTGGATACTGGAGCAGGCCTGCGTGAAATTCGACACCCAGGCTGAGAGAAAAAACCTGCAAGCTGTGCCTTCGCCTGACCCTATTCTTCAACTCGTTTAATCAGGCTAAAGCGAATGCCACGACATATTCGAGCCGAAGCCATCGCACGTGCCATGATTGAGGAGGTTGCGCAAGACGGCGCAAGGACGTTGTCCCTGAGCGATTTGCGTATTGAAGTCTTGCCAAGCGACTTGGCGAAGCTTTCTGGCTCACTCGTGGAGTTGCATCTGACCAATTGCCACCAGCTTATCGAATTGGCGCCGCTTGCTTCCCTCCTCGACTTGCAGTGTCTAAACCTGAGCGGCTGCGACCAACTTAGCGATCTCGCGCCACTGGCCTCTCTCACCAAGCTGCAGACGCTTGACCTTAGCAACTGCCACCAAATAAATGATCTGGCGCCGCTGGCCTGCGTCACAGGACTGAAATCGCTGGACCTGCGCGGTTGCCACCAGCTAACTGATCTAGCGCCGCTGACTTCCCTCACAGCCTTGCAGTTGATGGACCTGCGCAGCTGTGACAAGCTCAAAGATCTGGCCCCGCTGGCATCCCTCGCAGCCCTGCAGTCGCTGGACCTGAGCGAATGCGAGCAGCTCCGCGATTTGGCGCCCCTGGCTTCCCTCACCAGCCTGCAAAGGCTGAACCTGAGCGGTTGCACCCAGCTCAGTGATCTGGCGCCCCTGGCTTCCTTCACCAACCTGCAGTGGCTGAACCTGGGCGGTTGCACCCAGTTAAGCGATCTGGGCCCGCTGGCCTCCCTCATCAACCGTATGCGTCCGGCAATCCCATCTTGAGATAGACCCAGCGCCGAGGCATCGTGTGCACGATGAAGATGATGCACACCATGGCGAACGACACGATCGCCCAACGCCCCAAGCGGCGCTACTACCCTCCAGAACTCAAAGGTCAGATCGTGGCTGAATGCCAGGTCTCTGGCGCGTCAGTGGCCGGCGTGGCGCTTGCCCACGGAATCAACGCCAACATCGTTCACCGCTGGATGCGCGAGCAAGCGGACTCCCTGCTGCCAGCGCCCCGGAATGAGTTCGTGGCGTTGAATCTGCCTCCACCAGTTGAACAGGTCCCAGCAACTGAGACCAGCTCGCCCCTGGCGCGTGCGATCCAAGTTGAGGTTCGGCGCAGTGCCGGCGTGGTGAACGTGAACTGGCCACTGGAGGATGCAGCGTCATGTGCAGCGTGGCTGCGCGACTGGCTCCGATGATCCGTATCGATGCACTGTGGCTCTCCACCGAGCCGCTGGACATGCGGGCTGGCACCGAGACGGCGCTGGCCCGCGTAGTGGCTGTCTTTGGCGCGGCGCGCCCACACCACGCCTACCTGTTCGCCAATCGACGGGCCAACCGCATGAAGGTGCTGGTGCACGACGGCATCGGTGTGTGGCTTGCGGCCCGGCGCCTGAACAGAGGGAAGTTCGTCTGGCCGAGCGATGCCGCCACCACCGCAACACTCAGCCGCACGCAGTTCGATGCGCTCGTGCTGGGCCTGCCGTGGAAGAACGTCGGCGAGGGCGGAATCATCACCGTGCTTTGAGTGGTCGGGTCGTTGGCTAAGCAATCAGAGCTTGCACCGATGCGCGAGGGTGATGTTCGTCGCATCATCCTTTCTCGTGATCACCGCAGACCACCTTGACACCCTGGAGCCGCAGCAGATGCGAGCGGCTCTGCTGTCGTTGATGAGTGAGCTGGCCGAGCGAGACGGCGTGATTGAGCGCCAGGGCCAGGAGGTGGTCTTCAAGCAGGCCCTGATCGACAAGCTCACGCACGAGAACGCGCTG
Organism: Hydrogenophaga sp. PBL-H3; assembly: GCF_010104355.1. Lineage (NCBI taxonomy): Bacteria > Pseudomonadati > Pseudomonadota > Betaproteobacteria > Burkholderiales > Comamonadaceae > Hydrogenophaga > Hydrogenophaga sp. PBL-H3. Next base: position 1,851,428 of record NZ_CP044972.1, on the reverse strand, counting down.
CTAAAGCGCATGAAGTTCGCCGCGCAGTCGGAGCGCTTCAGCGCCGAGCAGAAGAGCCTGCTCGATGAATCGCTGGATGAGGACCTGCAGGCCGTGGCCGATGAGATCGAGCAGGCCACGCCGCCAGTGGCATGCCGCCAAGACAAGCAAGTCCCCAAACGCGCACCCCTGCCGGCCAACCTGCCGCGGCGCGAGATCCGCCACGAGCCCGAGTCCACGACTTGCCACACCCCGGGTTGTGGCTGCCAGATGAAGCGCATCGGCGAGGAGGTGGCCGAGAAGCTGGACTACGTGCCCGGCGTGTTCACGGTTGAGCGTCACATTCGCGGCAAATGGGCCTGCGCTCAATGCCAAACGCTCGTCCAAGTTCCCGTCGCTCCGCACGTCATCGACAAGGGCATCCCCACCACCGGGCTGCTGGCGCAGGTGCTGGTGGCCAAGTACGCCGACCACCTGCCGCTATACCGCCAGGAAGCGATCTTCGGTCGAGCAGGTCTGGCCATCCCACGCTCCACGCTGGCGCAATGGGTGGGCTCGTGTGGCGTTCAGTTGCAGCCACTGGTCGATGCCCTGAGAAACGAGCTGCTACAGCAACGCGTGCTGCATGCAGACGAGACGCCTGTGGCCATGCTCAAGCCGGGCAACGGTAAGACACACAG